>NZ_JBQQCM010000012.1:0-159163 GCF_052246755.1 Halobacillus sp. B29 | reverse complement strand
ATGCGAGCTTCAATATATTGAAGGAGATTCAAAGAATCCTTACAACCGTCGGTGCGACGGGGTTAGCCTAATCATTTGAACGAACCGTTAGGTTCGTGCTCTTAGGAATCCCCCAACTTCAAGGAGTTTCAGCGAGTAAGTGGGGGTAGTTCAAGAGGACGATTTTGGTGGATCAAGGATATTAGACAAGCATATTAAAACGTTTATAGCTACAAGATCTATCAAGACAAAGGTAAAATAGGATATTTTTTTCTCTAAATCATCTGTTTTATTATTTGAATTCAAATGAACATTAATAAAGGCCCGGTCGGAAATCGACGAGGCCTATAGTGGATCGATTGATAAAATGTTTTTTTGTGTTAAAAGGAACCTGTTACTAGCAGCGGTTATTGGTTATTTTTCCGTTCCAGTTGGCTCCATTCCGCGTTAACTGCAAAGGCCAGATCATCATTTCCAAATAAAGATAAGATTTCTAATAAAGTTTCTACAGAGATCTGATGGGCTTCCGCTGGAGGTAATGTTAGTTCTACGGCATCCTCCAAAGCAGTATTGGCTGGCTGATTTGGATAAGCTTTTTGATAAATTTCGAAAGGATCCAACTCATTGTTTACACACCATTGAGCAAAAATGAGAATCATCTTTTGTTCATCCTGCTTGTATTGGTGAATGACTTGATCATCCATTTCCTTCCGGTCCATTGCTTAGTCCCCCTCAGATTAAATTAGGTTTTTGCTTGTTAAAAGTGTCCTATTTTCTCAATATGGATACAAGCACTGAATTATGCAATAAAATGCTCTTAGTATCTATTTTAGCATTGGGAGTTCCTGCTGTCTTCTATGGTTTGTCATCTTATCAAAGTCACTGAGAGAACCTGATACTAATAAATAAATGAATTTTTCAAACTGACAATGGAGATTAAAGGGAATTGTGCGTGGTTATAGAAGGTAAGTTATATAGCATATTATAATAGAAGATCCTGTTTTGGAGAGGTCATAATTTAAAGATGGATTGATTAATGGCCTGGTTAGATTTTCTTACTTTTGGATCTGTAGGAGAGGGAAAAATCTTATTTTACTATATCAGAGGAGGCTAATATGAACATTGATCAGGCAAGACAAGAATTAGCGCAGCACAACAAACTGGGAATTCCCATTCTCTATAGTGCTTTCATTTACTGGACAGTAATGCTGGGATTAAGTTTCTTCATTGAAAATGTAAAACTGCTTTCTGTGATTTACTTATATGGAACAGGGATGCTGCTCCCATTAGGGATTTGGATTGCGAAACTAATGAAAATACAGTTGTTTAGTAAGGTAAACCCTCTATCGTCGCTTTCTGGAATTCTCGCTTCTACACCTGCTATAATGGTTCCTTTGACGATTTACATATATTTAACTGATCCCTCAGCTATTCCATTCACAATTGCGGTCATTACGGCGGGACACTTCTTTCCATTTGCCTGGTTGTATCAAACCAGAGCCTACGTGTTTCCATCTATTTTCATGATGATTGGGAGCAGCCTTGGGCTCATCATCTGGCCGGACTTGCAGTTCTTCATCATCCCGATTGTCATGATGGTTTGCCTTGCAGGAATCATAGTAGGAGCCATGAGGGAAAAGAAAACCATGCACTTGGAAATCTCTGCTTAGTATTTTTTTACAAGGCACATACTAATCTGTCTCCTTCTCTAATAATTAGTTAATGGAAGATAAATTCGGGAAAGAATTAAGTACTCCCATTAAAAATACAGAAAATGGCACATTAGAATATATGATGTACTCATAGAAGGAGGTATATTGTATGGCCTATGTTTACTTGGCTATAGGCATAATTGCTGAAGTATTTGGTAGCGCAATGCTCAAAGCGTCGGATGGTTTCACGAGAGTATTCCCTGCAATAGGAGGTGTTGTTGGGTTTGGTACGGCTTTGTATTTCTTATCATTGGCATTTAAATCTATACCTTTAAGTGTTGCTTATGCAACTTGGTGTGGAGTAGGTATAGCAGGTACAGCTTTACTCGGGATATTAATATGGAAAGAAAAACTTAGTTTTATTGGGGTAATAGGGTTAGCTCTAATTGTACTAGGAATCATTTTTGTAAATATTACTCCTGATAATCATGAGGGAAGTTCATTAGAAGTGGAAGAAACAACAACTTCAGATTAACCCTTACTTCATCATCTATTGGAATAAAAACCGGCCCGTATTTCCCAGAACCTCACATTCTTCGTATTCCAGTTCCACCCTAAAGAGGTTAACCACGGAGAAACAAAGAGAAGCTCAGAAAGGTCCTCTCAACCTTTCTGAGCTTCTGTATTAGTGCAATATTTGCTTGGAATAATTAATTTTCCGTTCGCAGCGCCTGCAAAAGGATCTTTTTATGCTGAGGAACCAATTCTCTTAGCTGGTCCGCTGTACAACACCCCGTAAAATATTGAATCACAAGACCATCAACAAAAGCGATCATTATAGAAGCGCCTTGACCATCTTGTATAACTGGATATTCTTTATTGGAGTCAAGCTCTTTCAATTTATCCTGCACATGATCGACCATTTCAATGAAAGCGCCACTAAAGGTCGTTTCATAGATTTCCCCCTGAGAGTAACGGCTCATAACCGTTTTGATTGTTTCTATATTTTGATCATTATAATCCCAGGAATCGTATAAAAATTGTTCAACGAATGCTCCAACACTTGTTGCTTCATTACCTCTGACTGCTTTTACATATTCATCCTCAAGGCCTTTCAATAACTCATCCATATTTCTATGTGAAATCCGATGTTCCATTTGCTTCATCCTTCCTAGTAATGTATTCCTACACCTTACCTACCAGCCGCAATTCATTCTTAGTCATATTTTTACAACTCTTTCTTTTTATACTTGAGAAAAGAAGCTTGCTTACAAAGGTTTGTAGATTTTGTAAATCTAGAAAAAAGGACTAGATATATGATTTTTAATTACTAAACAAAGGACTTTAGTGGTGAATTATTGCAAAATGCGCCAGAAGGAAAAACGGTTTGGATAAATAGAAGCCTTTTATCTATTGATTTAAAGGTGTTTGTCCTCTCTACTCGAATCACGAATACACTTAGTAGAATACAAAATTTTCAGAGTAGTGTTGAAAATTTTGGTAGAAAACGATATGATGGCGTAATATTTATCTATACTAATCAAGAAGAGGTGATGGGGTTGCGTCAGGAAAAAGCCGTTGAAATACTGGTTAATAGCTTAAAAGAAGACCCTGGTGTTCGTAGTATATTTCTAAAAGGGTCCATGGGCAGAAATGAGCATGACGAACATTCCGATATTGACTTGTATTGTTTGGTAAAGGAAGAAGAAGAAAAAACCTTTCTATCTCGCAGACTGAATCATCTCAGAGCCTATAAAGATCTGATATTCTACGACGATATCTTTATCATAGCCCCCCAAATAATAGCAATCTACAATGATTGGCTTCATGTGGATTTATTTACAGTTACCGAAGAGACATTTCAGAATAAGGATTATTTTACAGTTCTATATGATCCTGACCGTTTAATGGACAAGTATAAGGTCGAGCATAAACTAACACTTTCGGAAGCTGAATTTAAAGATCATGTTATTGATATAGCCTGGTTTTTGTTTCAATATAAAAAAGCGAAGGAACGAGGGAATGCGACGTGGGCGCAAGAGATGCTGCGCTACGTCATGAGCCATCTTTCTAATGTAATGTTATACGGATATGCGAGGGACCGCTCCCGGCTTGGACTTAAAGCGATCGAGGTCCATTTACCTCATGAAAAAAGAAAAAGGGTGCTCGAAATTTATGAATGTATAACACCATCTTCCCACGAAAGAGCCGTTAAACATATCGCGTCTCTTCTAAAGGTAGAAATGAACTGGATTCGAGAGATTATTGAAGAAGATGATCAGACGTTACGTTTTTTGAGATTAATGGTCGAAACCTTCTCGGCTCAAGCTGAATTAACCCCCTAAACTACTTGAGAGGATGGTTATATGTTTAAACATGTGATTAATGAACATACGGAATTGCGATTGTTGGAGGTAAGACATGCTGAGGAGTTATTTCGCCTAACGGACTCCTCGAGAGATAGTTTAAGACAATGGCTGCCGTGGATCGATGCTACCAAAACAGTGGAGAACTCCAAAGAGTTCATAGAAAGCACGCTCAAGCAATTTTGCAATAATGATGGGTTCCAGGCTGGAATCTGGTATAAAGGAGAGCTCGCTGGAGTGGCAGGACTACATACGATTAATTGGTCAAACCGATCTACATCTATTGGTTATTGGCTTGGAGAATCCTTTCAAGGAAAAGGGCTCATGACACAGGCGTGTCAGGCTATCGTGGATTACTGCTTCCATGAATTAGATTTAAGAAGGATTGAAATACAGGCGGCGACTGAAAATGAAAAAAGCTTAGCTATCCCGCACAGGCTGGGCTTTAAAAAAGATGGATGTCTTGAAAAGTCCGAACGTCTTTATGATGAATATGTCGATCATGATGTGTTTGCGTTAATCAATGATCATCCTGATTGATGGGAGGTCAGGAAGTTAGAGGAGGGGTGAAATGAACATACTACGCCAGGTCGGTATGATCTTGCTGATATGTGTCGTTACGTATTTTGTTTTAGGGCGTCCTGGTCATGTCCTTCCTATAGTGTTTGGAGGAATTTCAGGATGGGTAATCGTGAATCTATTTAGTAGATTCAGGATCTCGAAACGGTAGATATTCTTTTATTGTAAGTGCGCCGGTTGATTATTAAATTGGAGCTCCATTTGGAGGTTTACCAACTAGAGGAGGGTGCAAGGTGAGTATTTTCGTACCATTACTAATAACAACTTCGGTTTTATTATTAGCTTGGAAAGTTGGAGAAGAAGAGCAAGGAAACAACTTCCGCAAGTAAAGGGGGAAATTATGAGAATATAGTCGGTTTATATCATCAACACAATTATAAGCGGGCTCATGGCCATTCTTGTTTTTATTATGAGAAAGCTAATTTGCAAGGGAAACATTTTAATTAAATTTGTGCCAGAAACTGTAGTGGTAAGAGATTAAACTTATAAACCAAGCATTTAGGGGAAGGAAAATCGTTGAGTACATATCTTTAGATGGCAGGTTTGATGCCGAGTAATTAGCAACTTCATAGTTTATGGAGCAAGGGAGAAAAACTTTAAACGCGTACCTATTACGGACGATTATTCACTTAGAGGGACCGTTCTTTCTATAAATTGGGATCGTAAATGTTTCCGGTCATAGAGTTCCAAACCAAACTGGGAGATTAAGCTGCAAAGGGTGAATCTGAGGAATGGTTTAACTATTATGATCAAGTATGTATATTAAGACGGATATAAAAAGGATGAGCAAAGTGAGTTTGATTATAAATCCTTTGAAAACTTTTTTACCTTCTAAATAGGCTTTAACAGCTTGAATAAAGATAAATAGGGGAGTGAAAAGTGAAAATCCATCATAAGAAAGTGGTAAATCCGTAGAGATCCTGAGCAAATAATAGAAAACCCCCAGGTTAAGGACTGTCCACTCGAGAGTATAAATAAAATTGCTAATCTGTTGACGCATAAATAATCAGCCCTCTAAATTTGTGAAATTTGGATATTTACAGGTTAGCACATAACTTGTTCATTGAGAACAAGATTAAATATAGTAGATGGGCGCCCTTAAATGAAGAGGGGTTTTATAATAAATACTAATAAATATTGGGACGCAATTCCGTACTTAGGAAATGCGTTCTTTTTCATGTGCCCGGATTGCTTACACATGTGGAACCGCTCAATTAGTTGAACCATCAGAAGTCATGATTTCCCATTTCATGGGGGTTAGAGTCGGGCTAAAACAAAAAGTATTATCTTGACAAAATACACTACTTAGCATTACTATATACTAGTAATAAGTAATACTTAATACTGGGGTTGCAGAATACTCATGATTCAGACCAGATGGAGGCGAAAATGGAAAATTTCAGAGAAATGATGAAAGGGGTTCTTGAGGGGTGTGTGCTTGAGATCATCAGCCGTGGCGAAACGTACGGCTATGAAATCACTCAACAGCTGCGGGAACTTGGTTTCACTGATGTGGTTGAAGGCACCGTTTATACAATTACCATGCGGCTTGAGAAAAATAATCTGGTGGACATCGAGAAAAAGCCATCCACTATGGGGCCACCAAGAAAATTTTATACCCTCAACGCAGCAGGGCAGGAACATCTTGAAACGTTTTGGAAAAAATGGGAATTCGTCTCAGGCAAAATCAACGAACTCAAAACCAAACACTAATAAAAAGGAGAATAGAATATGAGCATCTTTGAAAAAATTACCGGAAGTCTGGATGATAAACGGGAATGGAGAGCGATGGAGGCGCGTGCGAAGGCACTTCCAAGCGAGTATTACAACGCTTATATAGCGATCCAAAAGTATATGTGGACCGCTGCTGGTGGCCCCACAGACTGGAAGGCTACCAGCCGTATTTTTGGCGGTATTCTTGATCTTTTCGAGCAAGGAGCAGCGGAGGGCAGGAAAGTCACTGACATTACGGGTGAAGACGTGGCGGAGTTCTGCGACGAATTAGTGAAGGACGAGAAAACGTGGAGGGACAAATATCGCAAGAAACTGAACGATGCGGTTGGACGTGGATAACGGCGAAACCCATGAGGTTTTGTCCAGCATCGATACTACTCGAGCAAACCTGAAAAATATCGTCCGAGTTTACTTTGCACGAATGGTCTTGAGACAAATATAAGGAAGAGCTTTTTTAGGATTTAATAATGTTAACAATCGAGGGCGAACCCTAACGCGAGGGTCCGCCTGTTTTAATTGTTATTAAGATCTGATCTCCCGTGTGCCACTCAGGATAAGAAACAGTTTATGGTTTTCTTAATGATTAACTAATATAGACAGTCTATTGTAATAGAAGGTCAAGATTACCTTTGAGATTGTTTGTTATTCCTTTATGAGTTTGATAATAGAACGTATGATTATCCTCTTTTAAATGAATATCCAATAGTCTTGCCGATCTCAAAATAGAGAGATGATGATGAATATTACCTTTTGCCATACCAAGTTCTTTGACGATATCCGTAAACGTACAGGATTGACTGGAAATAAACCGAAGAATTTTCAATCTTCTCTCGTCGCTCATTGCTTTGGTTAATTTTAAAACTTCATTAAAGTGATCCTCTATTGTTAAAGGATAAGTGATAATAAGGGTTTCCTTAAATTGATCCACCAAAGAGATCGGCTGGATGTGGGAAGCAGGAATAAGATATACCTTCTTAATAGCCTCTGATTCAACTATAAAACGACTTGTCGAATTTATAACTTTTTCAGCTTTATCCTTTTTAATTCGTTTCTCTACTAGTTTAGCCTCTTTTTCTAGTGCAGGTAAAAAACTTAAATCCATTTTCTGAAAATATTGTTCGTTCCATTCCTGCAAAAGCTCTATATAAAACAAATGAGGAAAAGTCACTCCTTAGAAAAGCTAAAGTTAAAATAAACGACCTAAATCATTTTAATACGGAAGACATAGCTAGAATGTTAAACACTACATTTTTCAAAGCAAATACTCTAAAGGGGCTGGCTGAATTCCAAACGGTTCCTTCTATTGGATATCAATTAGCTGAGAAATTAGTTTTTAAGTTGGACATTTATTCATTATCAGAAATAAAGGATAGGACCGCTGCTGACCTTTTTGACCAATTAGAAAAACAGTTAGGTGTATGGACGGATAGTTGTGTGGAAGATCAAATTCGCTGCGTGATTAACTATGCAAACAATCCCGGAAGCACTAAACAATGGTTTGATTTTACGGAAGAAAGAAAGGGATATCGAGAATTATATGGTTTCCCTGAAGATAGACCTGTAAAGGGCCTGGTATGAGTAAATGCTGATCAATAATCATTTCTGATGTTAATTGTTTCATAACCCGGTGACCTAATCGTGAGTAATTACGTGTGGGGCTTTGTCTTATTTAGAAGATTTTGTTTTATTGTTCTTGGTTCGCAAAGAAGGTGCTTTTAAAATCAATTTTGCTTTACAGCTCAATTTAAATGAATTTAAATAAGCTGGGGAATTCCTCCCCAGCTTGTTGGATCATTCTTCCTCTATTCCTAACATTCCTTTAAAGCTTTTCGCATATTGATCGGTAGCCACTATTGCATCAGCCACTTCTTCCGCTGTAACAGAGAAAGCCTGATGAATCGTTTCTCCTTCAGCTGTAGCAGTTTCCGCTACTTTTAAGATGTCTTCTCTGGAGACATCTTTCAGTTTAATATCTTCTAGGGTAATCGGCAGATCAAGGCTCATATATAAGGCCATGTATTTTTCGATTTCTTCTTGAGAATGTTCTTCCATCGTTAATTGTACAAGCGTGCCGAACGCGACTTTTTCTCCATGTGTAAGGTGATGGATCTCACCTTCTAAGGCAGTGAAGCCGTTGTGAATCGCGTGAGCCGCACCTAGTCCGCCACTTTCAAATCCAAGGCCGCTAAGAAGAGTATTCGCTTCAATTACATGTTCCAGCGCAGGTGTGACAACCTTGCGTTCGTTTGATTCATAAGCGAGTAAAGCATAATCAAATAGTACCTCTTCACACTTTTTAGCTATGGCCTGTGCGGCAAGTGTGGTTTGGCCGCCTGCCATCGTATTCCCTTTGTTGTTTACGACACTTCTTACTTCCACATAAGTAGCCAGTGCATCTGCAATACCGGAAGCTAAGAAACGTGGAGGAGCTTCCGCTATGATTTTAGAATCCAGCAAAACAAGGTCTGGATTTTTGTTATAAAAACGATAGGATTCAAACACGCCTTCATCTGAGTAAACCACGGAAAGCGCGCTCGTAGGAGCGTCTGTGGAAGCTGTTGTCGGAACAATCACGGTAAAGGCCTTAACCTCATCCGAAACGGCTTTTGCCGTATCAAGGGTTTTGCCTCCCCCGACACCAATGACGATAGAAGCTTCCGCCTCTTTCGCAATACCTGTAATTCGGTCCATTTCAGCTGTAGAAGCTTCGCCATTAAATACGACGTTCTCTGTACTGATGTTTGCTTCTTTTAAATAAGATACGACATCATTACCTGCAATATCCCATACTGTCTCATCTGCAATCACAACAGCTGTTTTTCCAATGCCTTCTAAATGCTGACCGATCTTCTGAACAGCGTTTCGACCCTGCACATATTTCGACGGGCTAATGTACACACGTTCCTTCATCGTTAATCCCTTCCTTTCGTAATGTATTACAGTGGTTATCTTACCCATTTATTCAGCCGTGATAAACAAACAAGAGAAATAAAAATTGACTCTCTTCTTACTATTGCAAGCAGGTATAATAAGACAAGTGGCCAAACCTAAATTACGTCCAGCGATACGGGGGATAACATTATGAAAAAATTGAATCAATTCATCACGAACATAAGCAATAAAATCAACTTTTCAGGAGTCGTATATGTAAAACAGGGTGAGCGTATATTATCGGATTTATCCTTTGGTTATGCGGACCGGGCGGAAGAACGACTGAACACTTCCAGCACTCGTTTCGGAATAGCCTCTGGCTGCAAGTTATTTACGGCTATCGGAATTAGTCAATTAGTAGAAGAAGGAATATTGGATTTCAATACGCGTCTGGCTGATTGTTTGAGTGTACAATTACCTCATTTTGATAAAAAAATCACGATTCACCAGTTGTTAACTCATACTTCCGGCATACCTGATTACTTTGATGAAGAGGTCATGAAGAATTATCAAGACCTGTGGAAGACCTTCCCGATGTACCAAATTGATTCTCTTAAAGATTTTTTGCCTTTATTTCAGGCAGAGCCCATGAAATTTACGCCTGGAGAAAGGTTTCATTACAACAATGCCGGATACATCCTTTTAGGACTGATTATCGAGGAACAAACGGGAAGGCGTTTTACAGAATATATAGAATCGGAAGTTTTTCATAAGTGTAATATGAAAGAATCGGGGTATTTTTCGTTAGATCAGCTTCCTGGAAATACAGCGGCAGGATATATTGACAATCATAAGGAGAATACGTGGAGAACGAATATTTATTCTATTCCTAAAAAGGGAGGATCTGATGGAGGAGCTTTTGTTACAGCTCCTGACATGATGAAGCTGTGGGAGGCATTATTTGATTATAAGCTTTTAAATGAAGAGACGACTCGAAAATTACTCTACCCTCATGTTCAGGTAAATGGAGAAGTCCATTATGGTTATGGAATATACATGAATCAGAAAAATCAGCATGTACACAAATATCATGTTATGGGCTATGATCCCGGAGTCAGCTTTAGAGCCTCTATCTATCCAGATCTGGATCTAAAGATTGTGATCCCGTCTAATGTAGAAGCGGAGCCATTCGAACTAACGAAAGCTATTGAAGGGTGTTTTATAGAGTAACGGGCATTGGAACATGGTGAAATAGTTTGGAAAGGCTGGTTATTGAAAATGAATACAGTGACTGTAAAAGAGCTTATCACTAAAGATGAAATCATACAGGGATTTCCTGTTATGAGACAATTGCGACCCCATTTAGATGAACATACATACCTGGAATTAGTATTAGAGGCCAGAGAAGTCGATCGGTACAGGATGTTTGCTTTAATGGAAGGAGAGAAGGTCGTTGCCGTCACGGGTTTTAAACCGATGACGACTCTTTATTACGGGAGGTTTGTCTGGGTTTGTGACTTAGTTACAGAGCAGAACAATCGATCGAGAGGTTATGGGGAAAAGCTGCTGAGTTATGTACATACGTGGGGAAAAGAAAATCGTTTTGAGAGTGTGGCTTTATCATCAGGATTACAGCGCTCTGATGCACACCGGTTTTATATGGATAAGCTGGAGTATGATAAAGTCAGTTATGTTTTTAAGAAATCATTACCTTAGCGGGCAAACTGTCGGTGAGGATCCTATTGAATTTAGCAGGACGATTATTTGATCCATTTAGAGGAGGAACACTTTATGGGAAAGTTGAAAAACTTCAAGCAAGCCCTGGATTATAAAAAAGCTATGACAACACATCTAGCAGACCTCAAAGATCAACACGCCAAAGGATTGATTACGGAAGAACGCATTACAAACGCAGAAGGAAAACTGTTTCTGCATACTCAAACAGCTATGATAGAAGGCTCGATCAATTTGTTTCAAGCGGATGAGACGAACCAGACTTTCATTGAATACGGACTCGCTCAATTCGACGAAGAGCTGGATGAACTTTCGGATGAGATGAATGCATACAACGTTTCTGCGCCCATTCACTTGAAAGATGTCACCATACAGCCTTTGTCTAATCCTGAAGTAAGGACTACTATGAGTGAGATGATTGTTTATTCGGATCAAGTTGTAGGGCTTTCTATTTCTTTTCAATGAAAAAATGAAGTGAGTATTAAGGGAATGAAGCTGAAGACCAATTGATGGTTTTCAGCTTTTTTAATACAAGAGCTTCCTCAAACGTAACAAAAGAAAGTTGACCTTCGAAAATCAGCCACTGCATCTTATGTGTGTCATTGACACATATATAGCGCTGATATACTATGTAGCTATGGATACAAAAAATGACAAATGGCATACGCAATTAAGAAAAGGCACGTTCGAATTAGCGATTCTTTTACTATTAAAGAATGATGCGATGTACGGATATCAGATAACGAAGAAATTACAAGAGGACAGTAGTTTTCCAATAGCAGACGGTTCTATCTATCCTATTTTACGGCGAATGAGTGCGAATGGGTGGATTGGTTCTTTTAAAGAAGAGCATGAGGGAAGGAGCAGAAAGTATTATTATCTAACCGATGCAGGGAAGGAAATTTCTGAGGATCGATGGAACGAGTTTCTAACGGTTTATTCGTTCTTAAACAACCTGCAAGCTGGAGGGGAGTAGAAACATATGAACAAAAGTCATACCGTTGAAGATTATTTGAATGAGCTGGAATATCAATTACGAGAGCTGCCAGCCGACGAACGACGCGCTCATCTTAATGAAATCAGGGATCACCTTATGGAATTGGTCGCAGAAGAAGGAAAAACAGAACAGCAAATCGTTTACTCCTTTATGTCTCCTGAACAACTGAGTCAGGAAATTCTTCAGGAGGAACAAACCAGCAGGCAAAAGAAAGAGTTTGCTATACCGGATTACTGGTATGGCGTTACGGTTATATCAGTCATCGCTCCCTTTGGTGCATTAGCTCTCCCGCTGATTTTCGAGAATATAGACATCGGGTTATTTTTACCTTTTTTATTACAATTTATAGTGGGAGCGGGTGTGCTGTTTGGATACTATAAAAATAAAATGACGACGAAGAGAGGGGATATTCTGCGCAAAGCGGGCCGAATGATGGTTCCTGTGTTAGCGCTCCCTTTTGGATTGTTTTCGCTAAACATTATGCAGACTGGAGAACTGGCTGCATTTAATATTGCTTATCTTGCTTGTTATGTACTGGTGTGGGCGTGTACTTACTTATCTATGAGATCTATATATCTGAATCACGTAAAGATCGTAGAATTATCCAGTTATTAGAGGTTATGGAATAACTGGATAACTATAAAACAGGAAAGCGATCATTCAAGATAGGGGGCAATCCTTAACAGGACAGCCTCCTTTTTTCCTGAGTTTAGCTTAGTCCTTTAAGTCAAAATCATATAAGTAAGCCACTAATTTGTTGAAATCTTTATCAGAAGAACATTCAATCTGCAAATCAATAAAGGTCATCACCACTTCTTCATCATCGAACGGGAAATGGCTGTTATCTACGTTGCTAAGGATGTCCCGGTTAGAAAGTCCCTTACCTCGTAATACCTCAACGGCTTGCTGCATGGAAGATACTTCTGCCATTTTAAATGCCTCCTTGGTTAAATTTGTTCCTGCCTACTATTTTCCCGTTCAAGTCCATTAGATAACTGGATTTGTGAGAAAAATTGGAAGGACGACAAGGATTGCGGGTGTTAAATCCTTGTATTTATTAATACTATAAAGGACGGATATTCTCCTGCTTTTACGTGGTTAAGATCATGAATTACTTACTCCATTGTTGGAATTTTGCAAATAATATGGTAGTGTTTAGGGTCACAATTTCAAGGAGGGAGACGTTATGGTTAATTATAATAACCGTCAGTTTGTATCCGTAGAAAATACGGAAAGTGGTGAAGTTTCTTCTAAAACTTATTTTCGCTACTATCAAGAAGGGGATATTCTTCATGCCGATTACTCCGGTGGAGAGGTAGTTAAAGGGAAGTTAATAGGAATAGTAAATGATGATGATACGTTGGAATTCAGATATAATCATGTGAACACATCCAATGAAATCAGGGGAGGCAAGTGCACATCCGTTCCACACGTCGATTCTGAAGGGAAGATAGAATTGCATGAAGACTGGCAGTGGCTTGATCATGATCAAACGAAAGGAAAATCGATCATCAGGGAAGTTTAATAGGGTTTTACATAGTTGGAGTGGCTTTATTGTTGATTTTTCATAAGAGGCTTATTACACAATACGGCCGTATACTGTAAGACTCAGTTTCGAGGTATCGGGTTAGAGTGAAGGTCCTGAGGGGGGCGATTCGCTTTCCGTGGGCATGTGCTGAGCCTCCTCGAGCTACGCTCTCCGGGGTCTCACCGATCATGTTCATCCCACAGGAGTCTTCATCGTCCCCCTCCGGACCTTGCCGAATCAGAAGCTCGAAACCACTTCAAACATCACCTGCGTGATGAGGAATTAGACCATGTGATTTTCTCCCGATTTTCAGTATGTAACTACCCGCAACAGCTGTCATAAAAGCATTTAATCCAGATTAAGCAGGAGAATCTTTCTCTTCTAGAAGGGGCCGTTTTTCTTAATCATGTTGGGCTGGTGGGGAAATGATGAGACTCCCATGGGAGAAGGAACTAGGTGAGATCCCGCAGCGAGTGATAACGAGCGAGGAAGCTCACCGTTCCCCCATAGGAAAGCGAGTTATTTCCCCACCAGCCCTTCTCAATTTAATGTAACGGGCCCAATTATCTCGAAACTGAGTCTTACAGTATCGGGAGCTTAACTTTAGATCAACTCGGAAGTTTAAAAGAGCCTTTTAGAAAAAGTTATGGTTCGAAATAATCGGCGCTTTCGATTATTTGAGCGCTAATTTTTCATAAAATAATGCCATAAAACAGTGGGTTTTATGGCATTAGAGATCATGTTATATTTGTAGGTCAGTCATCAACAATAAGGTTCTTCTCGAATCGATTGATGTCTTTGTCCCCACCGATAACAATTAGGATGTCACCTTCTACAATTTCTTCAGTGGCCATTGGAGAAACATTGATTTCTTTCCCTCTCTTGATCGCCACGACGTTGCAGCCATATTGGGCACGAATATCTAAATCGATGAGAGTCTGTCCACTCAACTTCCTCCCTGCTATTACCTCAACGACACTGTGATCATCGGAAAGCTCAATATAATCAAGGATGTTATTAGAAATAATATTGTGTGCTATCCTTTTCCCCATATCTCTTTCAGGGTGCACGATGTGATCGGCCCCGATTTTATTTAAAATCTTTTCATGGTAATCATTTTGAGCCTTAACCGTAATTTTTTTTATGCCCATTTCTTCCAGAATTAATGTAGTGAGCATGCTTGCTTGAATATTATCACCAATCGCAACGATCACATGATCTATGTTTCTTAATCCTAGTTCTCTTAACACATTTTCGTCCGTGGAGTCAGCAATTACGGCGTGCGAAGCGATATCCCTGTATTCATTTACTTTATCCTCATCTAAGTCCAGGGCAAGTACCTGCATACCTTCTCGACTTAATTCGCGACAAATACTTCCACCGAATCGGCCTAAACCAATGACGGCAAATTCCTTCTTCATTACAATCCCTCCTCCAACAAGTACACTGAACGAATGATAATCTCTTACTCGTTATTTTCTCTGATTCGTATCGTTCAATGATTTAAAATACTCAATGATGTCTTTCCTTCTAATGATGCCGATAAATACTTGCTGGTCATCCACTACAGGAACAAAATTTTGGTTTACCGCAAGCCCCAGCATGTCTTCCATTTCAGCATTTATGGACACAGATCTATTTTCCCTGTAGTTTTTCACGTCTTTTAAAGGGATTTTATGCATGTTGTGAAAGTTTAAGTCAGGATCATTTTTAAGTTTCCATAGTAAATCCCCTTCTGTAAGTGTGCCAACGTAGTTTCCGTGTTTGTTAATGATAGGGATAGCCGTGTAGGAGTGATACTCCATTCTTTCTAATGCCTGCCGCATAGTGGCTGTATCCAGTACATAGGCTACTTTTTCTTTAGGCAGCAGAAAAAAAGCAATATTCATAAATTGAACTCCTTCATTTTACTATGTTAATGATACTTGCCAAAAGTAGATTTATGATTGGCCTTATTATATTGTTGTACGATTCGTGCTGCTAGTTCAGCCTCTTTATTTTGAGTCACAGCTTGGTCAATCATACGTTTTATTTCATTCACAGATTTTTGCATGTGCTTCCTCTCCCTTTTTTAATCTGGTGTGGTTAAATTTTGACATCAAAAAACACAGGGGGAAGCTACCCTGTGGTCATCATTTGGTTGATCACAAGTTACCACCATCCTCTCTCTAAACGCTTACGGAGTTAGCTGTCGGGTTCGGGCATAAAGAGTTGCCCTACCATTACTATGGATTCACCCCAAGTGGCTAAAGCCACGTAAAAACTGGTTCCTCCGCTTCCATGTCGGAATTAAGCGATTAAGATTTTGGAAACATTGAATTGTATTATGGTGACAAATATTACTCCCCAATAATTCTTTAGTAAAGTGTCAAAATAAGCTTAAATAGGCTGAAAAAAACGGTTTGAGCATAAATAAGTATCTATATCTTCCATTTTCATTAATTATCTGGTTTTTGGGGGCGAATAATATTTCAGTTGTGAATGAAAGTATGATTGAACTTGGGTATGATAATAGTTAAGTCAACCATAACTATTCTATAAAGGGGTTTAGAAGTTAAACGAATCGCTATAGAATGAATACACAGTAAATCTTGAATGATAGGTGGAACAGATAATGTATAAATTGGACTTGAACCCTCCACAGATGATTATATCCATTTTTATCGTATTAATTTTATCTGGAACGCTCCTTTTAAAGCTTCCATTTGCCAGTACGGAAGGGATTTCTTTTATTGACGCTTTATTTACAGCTACTTCGGCTATGACAGTTACGGGATTGATTGTGGTGGATACAGGCACAGCCTATACACTTTTCGGTCAAATCGTTATCCTTCTGCTCATTCAGTTAGGCGGCCTTGGAATTATGACATTTGCTGTATTAATTTATATTGCCGTAGGGAAGAAAATAGGAATTAAGGAAAGATTGCTGGTTAAGCAAGCATTAAACCAGTCCGCTATAGGTGGAGTGGTCCGGCTAGCGAAACAATTACTGGTGTTTTCTCTAATCGTTGAATCCATTGCTGTGGTCTTTCTTGCTTTAAAGTGGATACCTGAAATGGGTTGGGGGCCAGGCTTTTACGCAAGCGTCTTTCATTCGATTTCTGCATTTAATAATGCAGGGTTCTCAATTTGGTCCGATAGTCTGTCCGCTTATGTAGTGAGTCCGATCGTAAATATTGTAATTACGTTTCTCTTTATCGTTGGTGGAATAGGTTTTACCGTCGTGTTTGATATGTGGAAAAGCAAAGAATTCAAACAATTGTCCTTGCAAACGAAGTTAATGATTGCGGGCACTCTAGCCATTAATACCTTCAGTTTTTTCATGATTTTCTTTCTCGAGTATAATAATCCTAATACGCTAGCGGACTTATCCAGTCTTGGTAAGATTCAAGCAGCTTATTTTCAAGCCGTTACACCGAGAACCGCCGGATTTAATACGCTGGATATTGGCCAAATGGAAGAATCCTCTCTCTTTTATATTATTACTCTTATGTTTGTAGGGGGAGGGAGTGCTTCAACAGCGGGCGGTATCAAACTCACGACAGCCCTGGCTATTCTTCTTGCCACTCTCTCTTTCTTCAAAGATAAAGAACATGTGGTGATTTATGGAAGAAGTATTACCAGTCATGTTATTAATAAAGCTTTGGCCCTGGCGGTGGGCAGCCTCTGCGTAGTGGTAACCACCATTTTTATTTTAAATCTAACGGAAGAGGCTCCATTTTTAACGATCATGTTTGAAAGTGTTTCTGCTTTTGGCACCGTTGGGTTATCCATGGGGTTAACGGGGAGTTTATCAGTAATTGGAAAAATAACGATTATTCTTACGATGCTTATTGGTAAACTTGGTCCTTTAACCTTTGCTTTTGCCTTTGCAAAACAAACTCCTGATCCTGTGAAGTATCCAAGTGAAGAAATCCTTACTGGTTAAAAGCCCGCGAATGCGGGCTTTTTTTATTTATAAGTGTCTAATCATCTCATCAAATTCTTTACAATTCTTTTTTGCAATTTAATATTGACAAAGAAAATAAGCGGGAGTAGAATCATCTCATCAGCCAAACACAATTAAATAAATTCATTCTATGAATCGCTTAATTCTAAATATTAGAAGCGGGGGACCCAATCAACATGTGGCTTGAGCCACTAGGGGTGAATCCATAATTTATGGTAGGGTGACTCTTTCCACCCGAATCCGACAGCTAACCTCGTCAGCGTTTAAAGAGAAGAATGTCTAAAGCTTATTTACGTATGCACTTTTTTAGTCATACGGATAAAAGAGCCATGAGACGTTTACCTTCTCATGGCTCTTTTTTGATCTTTTAAAGGGGGTGGTGCTGAATAGTTAATTAGTGAGTCACTAAGGAGCGGGGGTGCAACATGGAAAAAAAGATGAAGAAAAGCTTATGCGTTTATGATAAATCTCATCCACTGGAATTTATTCATGAAGAGCACAATTACCAGCATTTACTGTTTTGGGCATTCGGGGAAAAGCAGCATACTTTATATTCTGTCCATGAACAATCAAAGGTTGTCCATTTGGAAACCCAGGATGCCGGGAGGGTTTTTAAGGAAGTAGACTCATTTTTTATCGAACGAGTGATTTTATTTATGGATGATGAGGTTAAAGCTTGTTATTGGTCCATACAACTAAAAAACGATATTGCAGGTGTGCCCATATTATTAGTTGCACACAGGCCTTTAATGGCTGATCGGGTTTTTCATGAATGCGGTATTCGGACTGTGGTCAAATCCAAAGACAGAGAGCCATTATTTATTATCCGTAAACATTTTAGAGAGGAGTGAAAGGTATGTGGGATGTTTTGTTGCTCGTTACTATTATGATTTTAAGTTTAGGTATGCTGTCACTGCTCAAATGGGTGGAACGCATAATTTCAAAGGCGGGTGATCATTCATGATTAATATTCTGTTGTTCCTTCTGTCGCTGGGATTGTTTGGTTACTTGGGTTACGCGTTAATACATCCGGAAAAGTTCTAGGGAGGTTCTAATATGGTTATTGCAATTTTATCAGTCCTTTTCACCCTCATCTTCGTGGGGGTAATGTTAAAGCCATTTGGGTTATATATGGCAGCGGTTTTCGAAAGCCGTTCAACTAAATGGGATAAGATTTTCTTACCATTTGAAAAATTGTTTTATAAAGTAACTGGTTTAAAAACAGAACAACAAACATGGGGAAGCTACGTTATAGCGTTGCTCCTGACAAATACAGTGATGATTCTAATCGTTTATACAATATTCAGGCTTCAGGGTGTACTGCCTTTGAATCCGACACAAATAGCGGGAATGGATCCAACACTTGCTTTTAACACAGCTATCAGTTTTATGACTAACACCAATTTACAGCATTATAGTGGAGAATCGGGGTTATCTCTGCTATCTCAAATGATTGGGATTTTGTTTATGATGTTTGCGGCACCGGCCACAGCATTAGCTGTAGCTATTGCTTTTATAAGGGGGCTTGGTGGCAAGCCAATCGGGAACTTTTTTCAGGATTTTGTCCGGGCGATCGTCAGGGTCTTACTGCCGGTATCTTTCCTGTTTGGGGTCATCTTCGTTGCCTTAGGCATGCCACAAACCCTTGATGTTATTGTAACAGCAAATACACTTTCAGGCGAAGAGCAAACCATCTTGAGGGGTCCGGTTGGTTCGTTCTTATCGATAAAAGAGTTTGGTAATAATGGGGGCGGGTTCTATGGGGTGAACTCGGCGCATCCATTTGAAAATCCGAACGGCTTAACGAACTTGTTACATGTGCTGCTTATGTTTTTATTACCTGTTTCTTTACCATTTACGTATGGAAAGATGGTAGGCAACAAGAAGCAGGGAAATGTTTTATTTGCTTCGATGGCAACTATTTTCGTTTTGTTTCTGACTGTCTCATTATTTTCTGAATTTCAGGGAAATCCAGTGCTAAATGAAACGGGCATCGAACATTCCGAGGGTTCAATGGAAGGAAAAGAAGTACGGTTTGGTCCTGAGCAGTCAACTCTTTATGCACTTACGACTACGGCCACAGAGACCGGCGCCGTCAATACGATGCACGATACCTTAACACCGATAGCTGGAATGCTTGCTCTTGGGAATATGATGTTAAACACCGTATTTGGTGGAGTGGGCGCAGGCTTTATGAATGTTCTTTTGTACGCGATGATTGCCGTTTTCATCTCGGGGTTGATGGTAGGAAGAACACCAGAATTCCTGGGGAAAAAGATAGAAGGAAAGGAAATGAAGTTACTTGCGTTAACACTTCTGATCCATCCTTTCTTAATATTAGGGGCATCGGCTCTGGCCATTTATACGCCGCTAGGTTCTGATGGGATTTCTAATCCTGGTTTTCATGGATTATCACAAGTGTTCTATGAATATTCCTCTTCAGCTGGGAACAACGGCTCCGGTTTTGAAGGTCTGGGGGACGCTACACCATTTTGGAATATTTCAACAGGCATCGTCATGTTTATCGGTAGATTCTTCTCAATGGTGACGCTGATGGCTGTGGCAGGATCCTTAGCCAGTAAAAAAATCGTGCCAACGACGAAAGGATCATTCCGAACCGACCAGCCTCTATTTGGCGGGATATTAGTCGGAACGATTTTCATTGTAGGGGCGTTAACCTTCTTCCCTGGTCTTGTACTCGGACCAGTGGCGGAGTATTTAATTCTGAAATAGGTGTGCAGGAGGTGCATGGAAGTGGTTCAAGAAACAATCGCGCATAAGCAAGGTCAAAAGAAAAAATCGTTATTTACTAAAGAGTTAATGAATCAGGCGCTGCTTGATGCTTTCGTCAAGCTTCATCCTAAATATATGGTCAAAAATCCTATTATGTTTATAGTAGAGATAGGTTTTCTGATTACCTTTTTGTTAGCCTTCGTGCCACAAGTCAATGTGAACAATGGCAGCTGGTTTAGCATCGTTGTCTCGATCATACTGTTTATCACTGTGTTGTTTGCAAATTTTGCAGAAGCCGTAGCAGAAGGTAGAGGAAAAGCGCAAGCCGATACGCTGAAACAAACGAAGCAGGACACAATTGCCTATCGTCTAAATAAGGCAGGGGAGAAGGAAGAAATATCATCCTCCCTATTGAAAAAAGGAGACGTAGTTGTTGTTTCCCAGGGGCAATTAATTCCTGGAGACGGCGAAGTGATCGAAGGGATTGCCAGTGTAGATGAGTCAGCCATTACAGGTGAGTCCGCACCTGTTTTAAAAGAAGCAGGAGGAGATTTCAATTCAGTGACAGGCGGTACAAAAGTCGTCAGTGACCATTTAAAGATTGAAATTACGAATCAGCCGGGAGAATCTTTCCTGGATCGAATGATTGCACTGGTTGAAGGAGCTGATCGGCAAAAAACACCGAATGAGATTGCTCTCAATACCGTTTTGATCAGTCTGACGATGGTATTTTTAATTGTTGTTGTAACGCTGCCTTTTTTCACCAGCTATCTGGATTTTTCGATCGATACAGGTGTATTAATCGCTCTGCTTGTTTGCTTAATTCCGACAACCATCGGGGGATTGCTAAGCGCGATTGGGATTGCGGGGATGGATCGTGTCACCCGTTTCAACGTGTTAGCTATGTCGGGTAAAGCTGTTGAAGCAGCCGGAGACATCAATACGATTATCCTTGATAAAACGGGAACGATCACTTTTGGTAACCGCATGGCTTCTGAGTTTGTTCCTGTAGACAAGTATAGCGATCAAGAGGTAACCGAAGCAGCTGTGTACACTTCTTTAAATGATGAAACACCGGAAGGACGTTCTGTCATAGAACTGGCGGAGGAACGGAATATCCACGTTTCTCTAGAAAATGTAAAAGATGCGGAAGTTATACCATTCAAAGCTCAGACACGTATGAGTGGTCTGGATTTACCAAATGGTGATCAGTACCGTAAAGGAGCTGTGGACGCCATCCGTAAGTGGGTGGAAGGCAGTGGTGGAACAGTTCCAGCTGGGCTCCAGGAAGAATCCGAACGTATTTCTAAACTAGGAGGTACACCTTTAGCTGTAGCGAAAAATAATCAAATTTATGGATTAATTTACTTAAAAGACACCGTTAAGCCTGGAATGAGAGAACGATTTGATCAACTTAGAGAGATGGGAATCAAAACGGTTATGTGTACTGGGGATAACCCATTGACTGCAGCTACTATTGCTAAAGAGGCAGGGGTCGATGACTTTATTGCTGAAAGTACACCGGAAGATAAAATCGAAGTCATTAAGCGCGAACAGGCAGAAGGCAAGTTGGTCGCCATGACCGGAGACGGTACCAATGATGCCCCTGCTTTGGCTCAGGCTGATGTAGGTCTTGCGATGAACAGCGGAACAACGGCAGCCAAAGAAGCTGGTAACATGGTTGATCTTGACTCCAACCCAACTAAAATTATTGAAGTTGTTGCGATTGGGAAACAGTTACTAATGACGCGCGGAGCTCTAACTACGTTTAGTATTTCAAATGATATTGCCAAGTACTTTGCGATTGTTCCAGCTATGCTTATGTTGGCCATTCCTGAAATGGAAGCATTGAACATCATGAATTTAAACTCACCAGCTTCGGCGATATTATCAGCCTTAATTTTTAATGCGGTCATTATTCCCGCCCTGGTGCCCTTAGCGATTAAAGGAGTTACCTATAAGCCCGTGTCTTCGAATGAATTGTTAAAACGGAATTTGCTTATTTATGGACTAGGAGGGATTCTGGTCCCATTCATTGGAATTAAAGTCATTGATATGATTTTACAAGTCTTTATGTAGGAGGGGTTTTGGATGAAAAAACATGGATTTTCCTTATGGAACATACTCGGTTTAAGTCTTGGCGTAATGATTATATGCGGTATTCTTTACCCTTTAGCCGTTACCGCTGTAGGTCAAGGGCTCTTTAATAAACAGGCTGATGGAAGCTTAGTATACAATGGTGAAGGAGAGGTTGTAGGGTCGAAGCTTATCGGCCAATCATTTGATGAACCCGGATATTTTCATAGTCGAGTTTCAAGCATCAATTACGATGCCGCAGGTTCGGGGGCACCCAACTATGCACCTTCGAATCCCGAGATGATAGAGAGGACTATTCAGGATACAGAGCGCTGGTTAGATGAAAATCCTGACGTACCTGTCAGGGATTTGCCGATTGATTTAGTAACGAATTCAGCATCTGGATTGGATCCTCATATCTCACCAGAGGCAGCTTTAGCTCAAGTTCCTCGTGTCGCTGAAAATACGGGGATGGACGAAAGTACGTTACGGAATTTAATAGAAGCACATACTCAGGAACCTTCATTAGGGATGTTTGGATCTCCGGGAGTGAATGTGTTGACGTTAAATCTAGCCATTAATGAAAAATGAGCATCCTAATGGATGGAGGAGGCTGCAGTATGCAGTCTCCTTTTTTAAAATGGAGGTGAACGAAAGGTGGAAAGTTACGACAAACCGAGAAGAAAAAGCCCTGAGGAGTTCTTGAAAGATATTGAAGACTCAAAAAAAGGACAGTTTAAACTCTATATCGGTTCCGCCCCGGGGGTAGGGAAGACGTACCGCATGCTTCAGGAGGCTCATGAGATGAGAGAATCCGGCATTGATGTGGTAATCGGACTCATTGAATCGCATGGACGAAAAGAAACAGAAGCCCTCATCAAAGATTTAGAAACCATTCCTCTTAGAGATATTCCATATAAGGGGCATGTTCTCAAAGAACTTGATGTAGATTCCATTATTGCGAGGAAGCCTGAGGTCGTATTTATTGATGAGCTGGCTCACACCAACGTCCCGGGATCAACAAATAAAAAACGGTATGAAGATGTCCTCGTTATATTAAATGAGGGGATTAATGTCATTTCAGCCGTGAACATCCAGCACTTAGAGAGTCTGCATGATAAAATTCAACAAATCACTGGAGTTAAAGTACGTGAACGATTGCCGGACACCATTTTACAGGAAGCAAAGGAAATCATTCTAATCGATGTAACTCCTGAAATTTTGCAGGAACGATTGAGAACTGGAAGAATATACGATTCAACTAAAATCCAGCAAGCTTTACAAAACTTCTTTAATAGGAATAACCTTTCAGCTCTAAGAGAGTTGGCGTTACGAGAAGTGGCAGATGATGTGGACGAACGTATAGAAAAAATCAATGAAGCGCAAGGAGGCATCCCTTTTTTCAATGCTTCGGAACGAATCATGGTTTGTGTTCAATATGATGCGAACGCGGAAATGCTGATCAGGCGTGGATGGCGGTTCGCCAAACGGCTTAACGCACCGTTATATGTGTTGCATATTGCTACAAAACCTAATGAGAATCATTTGAAAAGGTGGAGGGAATTGTGTAATCAGTTTAACGCAACTTTTATAGTAGAAGAAAAGAGGGATGACAGAAATATTCCAAGAGCCATTACAGATATTGCTACAAAATACCGCGTAACTCAGATTATAATGGGACAATCGGCAAGGAGTCGCTGGGAAGAGATTACGAAAGGATCTATCGTAAACAATATCATGCGTTATACAGACGGAATTGATATTCATATTGTGGCAGAAAGTCCTAATTTCTAGATCAAAATATTTTGGTCTTTGTGTAATCGGGAATGGTGCTATCTGATATGATGGAGAATAGATAGTTTCTTATAAATCTCCTAAAGGCTGGTGGTTCCTTTTGACCCGTTGTGATGGTTGCGATACAGAGTTTAAATGGAGTGAAATTTTAAAGAGAAACTTGCATTATGGATTCATTGCATGCCGAAAGTGTGGGGGTGCACATAAAATAGATTTTCCTTCCAGGTTAAAAGTAACGCTGGTAAGTGTTGTTCCGTTCCTGGTATTTGGATTATTTTTAACGCCTTTTGACAATACTTTTTTTACGATCGTGACAGGTCTTTTTATATTCGTAATCGGTATGCTGATAAGTCCTTTTGTAGCTAATTATAAGTTGGTTAAGGAAGGATAATAAACTTATGAACCTGCGTAATTATTGTGATTACATGGAAGTTTGCCACATCTGGCAAGCTTCTTTTTTTATGGGAGGGATAGATAGTTGCTCTTGACAGAATATTTTGAAATAATTGACAAGAATTTAAATGAGTGGGGACAGGAGCTGGTAAAGAGAACCATATTTCTCACGCTCGTGAAGGTAAACAACCAAGAGGGATACATAAATCATTCTCCAACGATGACGTTCATGAATAGAAATAGAGAGGAGAAGTTTATTTCATGAAAAATCAAGTTAGCAGCTGTTTTATTCACCTGGTGAACTTTGAAAGTACCAAAGAATGGTATAAGGATGTACTGGATTTCGAGGTCGAAGCTGAAGGGGAAGGATACGTGCAATTTAAAATGAATGGCCCTTCGTTCATTCTGTTGCAGGCTCAAGTGAAAAAGATCACTCCTCTACCTTATTCGCCTTTCCTTTTTGAGACGGATGATGTCGAGTTAACGCAAAAGGAGTTAATAGAAAAGAATGTAAAAGTTGAAGAGATTGAGAACTTTGGAGGTCAAATCTATGGGTGTCATTTTTATGATCCAGAAGGCAATAAACTGCTCGCGTGTTCGACAGGGTGATTTTTTCTTACATGGTTTTATTAATGAAAATAGGAGGGGAACGTATGTCCATTCGCCCAATTAACCATCATGTGAATACTGTATTTATTCCGGTCGAAGATGTTGAAAAAGCGAAAGAGTGGTACAAGGGGGTGTTAGGAATTGAAGGAGGAGAGATTCAATTCGGTCATTTATTCGTAGCGGACATGAATGGAACAGATCTGGTTTTTGATGAGATGCCGATGTGGCGAGGAGAAAAGGGTGAGTTGCCTACCTTGAATGTGCCGGCTATTCAATTCAGCTCGAATGATATTCATGCCTCTTACCGATTATTGAAAGAACAAAATGTTGAGCTCGTATCGGAGGTCATGCATGATCACTTTTTTGTTTTCAAAGATCCGGATGGGAATATGCTGATGGTTTGTCAGTGTTAAACGTTATGAGTCCTGCTTCTCTTATGAGATTATCAAACTATATCGTGCAGGATTTGTACCGATAACTATACTAAATTAAATTTTGGATGAGGTGACTGGATTGAATATTGTCGTACTTTATGGAGGAACGCGTGATGGAGGAAATACAGAATTATTAACAGAAACCGTTATAGGAGATTTATCGGCCGACAAAATATATTTAAAAGATTACCAGATGAATCATATTGTGGATCAAAGACATGATGAAAAAGGGTTTGATCAAGTAGAAGATGATTATGATCAAATAGTTTCGAAGGTAATGGATGCTGATGTTCTGATTTTTGCTACACCTATTTACTGGTACGGGATGTCCAGTGTGATGAAAACCTTTGTTGACCGGTGGTCCCAGACCGCAAGAGACAACAAATTCCCAAATTTTAAAGCGTCCATGACGAATAAACCTGTGTATTTAATAGCCGTTGGAGGAGATGAACCGAGAATCAAGGGGCTGCCTCTCGTTCAGCAATTTAAATATATTTGTGAATTTATGAATTTTACTTTCGTTGACTATATCTTAGGAAATGGTGTGAAACCTTTAGATATCTTAAAGGATGAGAAATCTATAGAGTATGCGAAAGCTATGAATAAGAGTTTGATGAATAGGGGCTGAATGATGTCCAGGGCTTTTGGATAGAAGGAGACGAGTGCATATGGGAAGCGGGAATGCTTCACTGTTAGATAAATGGCGAGCGAAATATGGAGCCATAGCTGTAGCGGTCGCCTGTCTATTCAGCGGGATCTCCAGCTGGGGAGACAATTGGATTCTTACGTTTGTTTTGCTTTTAGGGACAGTTATCTGTGGGATGATGGGCTTCTTTGATATTCGAAAAGCCAGAAAGGAAAAGTTTTGAAAGGTTAAAGAATTTTCACTCTGCGATTTACGATTGAAGCTATAATTTGAAGTCCGGGTTAGTTAATTGATTTTGTATTCATAAGGAGGAGGGATGTCTGGTGGTTGTGATATAGATGCTCATTAGCATAGGCGCTGCGTTTTTTTCTCGGAATTGTTCCTGAAGGATTTGGAAACACATTATTGCTGGGAGCTATTTTAGGTGTATTATTAGGTATCTTTCATCAACTGACTAAGCTCTGTACATATTTGAGCGGTGAGGGGAATTCGGATGAATCCTTAGCCCAATCCAGTAAAATACCAATACGGAGGTAAGTGGTAATGTTCCATACAAGGATCAAGGACTCCCCTGTTACAGGTGGAGTCCTTGAGCGGCTTGGTCTTTTTACTACATGTTCTCACAAAATTGGTTAGAAACGTGAGAAAGTTTGTTCAATACAAATTGTAATACAACACCGCCCTGGTGTAAACACGCTTTAAAGTATTAAAGAAAAATGAGGTTATTTTAGTCTTTAGGAACCTCATTTCCCCCAAAATACCCCACCTCAGGTCATCCATATTATGGATGACCTGAGGTGGGGTATTTTGGATTTTTAGGAGAATTTGAAATAAGCAAAGCCTAAGCATCGAATGCTTAGGCTTTGCTTTATAATTTCCACTCGCCGGTCTCTCTCAATTTGTATAATAAATCTTCTGGCTCTCCGGTATTTCCGTTGATAACAAAGGTTTTGGATAAGAAGTCTGTATCTACTTCAACTGTCCATAAAGGCAAGTACACAAGCTCTACTTCTTTAATTTCATACCTTGGCTTTTTTAATATATAGCTTCTATTAATTTGTTTATCCTGGACATCGATCACGTACTTGTCCAGCAATTCCTGTTTGGTTATATCTGCCCTTTGTACATTTGTCTGAGATACTTCTTTTGATGTGATAGGCGGCACACTTGTAAATAATCCACGATAACCGGAGAGAGCATCTACAAAAGCCATATTCGGTTTCTTCTTAGGAGGGAAAGGTTTTCTGTCTGCGATGACCAGCAGCTTGACCATCCACATGGGATGATATATCTTTTCTTTTTTTACAATCCCTCGATTCAGGCTCTCTTCATTCAACTGCCGGTTCCATTTCAAGGAAGGTTTCAAACTTCTGTACATGTGCTTCGGCAGATCTTCTTCAGGTAAATGATCTTCTCCTATAATGCTGACCTTCATATCGTCACCTACTTATGCGTCTAAATTCATGTGATAACGGTCTACCTCTTGTTGCTTAGCTTCAGAAGGAGGAGCCGTCATTAAACTGACTACCACGGTTAAAATAGCGGAAACGGGTGCAGATACGAGGTGTTCGGAAACTAAGGCGAAAGGGAGCAGGGCCATAATGATAAAAGTGACGGTTCCGCCGACCATGCCTGCCAATGCTCCTGGTGTATTCGCTCGTTTCCACCACAATCCTAAAACAAGCGGGAAGCCGAATGCGGATAACATCGCGCCGCTAACCCATCCTACCATAACGGCAATTAACTGAGGCGGATCAATTGCAAAAATAATCCCTACAATACTAGCGAGTATCATCACGGCAAGACCGAGCCGTGTGACGGTTTTTTCTGAAGCATCTTTATTAATATGTTCCTTGTAAATATCGTGAGCAATTCCTGCAGCTACCGCTAAGAGCATGGCATCGGCAGAAGACATGATGGCTGCAAGTAACCCTGCTAACATAATCCCGGCTAATAAAGCAGGCATGTAATGTTCAATTACAGAGATAAAAATCATGTCCTGATTGTTTAAAGTGTCTGCGATCCCTAAACTTGCTCCGGCAGAAGCAATGACAAAGCCGAAAATAAAGACGGTCACATAGAGAAAGCATGCACCTAACGCAGATCGGCGGGCTGTCTTAGCATCACGAGCTGCAAAGTTCCTCATAACAGCGGAAGGGGAAACGACACCAAACCACAGAAATGCAATGAACAACCCAAAATAGGACATCCAGGGCTGTGTAATCGAACCGAACTGAGGATCGACAGCTAATGCATCTTGAATGAGCGATCCAACTCCGCCATGGTCCATTAATATAATAATAGCTAATACGAACATTCCAATAACCATTACGGCTCCCTGGATTAGATCCGTGTATGTAATCGCCCACATGCCGCCAAGAGCCGCGTATAAGGTAAAGCCCAATCCCAGAATGATGACAGCTGTAACATAATCAATACCCAGCACATACGAACCGATGAGCCCGGAAGCTGTCAGCTGCGGAATCATATAGAACGTCATACTAAGAACCACTAATATCGCTGCCACAATTTGTACAGACTTACCGTACCGATGTTTGAAAAACTCAGGCAGTGTTTTTACCCCGGTCCTTCTAATTTGTCCGGAAATTAAGAACATCGCAAAAGATGGGATAGCTACGGCACCAAACCCGTAGGCGAGTAAAAACGGAACACCGAGTGCTACCCCGGAACCTACCGCTCCCATCAAGGAACTCGAGCTTGCCACGGCTGCGAAAAAAGCAAAAGAACCTACAAAGCTATTGATCTTACCGCCAGCCGTCCAGTAATCACCTTCAGAGGAATGAGCCTGCTTAGCAAACCAGATTCCTATACCTGTCATGATAATTAAATAGATCGCTAGTATTATTGCTTCCATTATCTGCATGAATGCTCACTCCTTTATTCAACATCTTTTTTTTCTAATTTTTCCATCCATATTACGTAAGTGACAGTTAATGCTAACCATATAAAGAAGCAAACAAACATCGCCCATCCTGCTAAAGATATACCAGCCAAATACGTATCGGTCGGCCACCAAATCCAGACGATCAACGCGATCACGGATAGAAGGATAACCATAATAATTCCAGGATCTTTCCATTTTTTACGGGTCATTTTTCTCATTATATCCCTCCATTCTTATTTATAAAGTTGTTCATAAATAGATTGGACAACCACCAGGTCGAAAATCGCAGCCCCGACAGATTTATAGACGATCGTTTTATTCTCCAAATCTTCTGGGTGGTGGTTGTTTGTTATGATTTTCTCAAGATCCCAGGCTGCTGTATCGGTTCGTAACTCTTCTGCACGAATCATATCTCCTGACTCACGGAGAGCCGATTCCTTATCTACATATACTTCATCGGCCTCACTCAATACTTGATCAGAAATCTCCTGCATCGAAGGTCGGAAGGAACCCACACCTACGACCAGTTTACCTTTCCAATCGGACGCTTTTAGTTCAGGGAGTACAGGGTTGGTGGAGGTCGTAGTCGTTACCACAATATCAGAGTGTTTGACTAACTCTTTTATCGAAGAAACCGTAAAACTTACGTCCGGAAACTCTTTTTCTGCCTTTGACTTAAACTGGTACGCTTTCTCTTCGGTTCGATTAAAAATATGTACATACTTAATATCCCTGGCTGCAAGGGCTGACTGCAAATGACTCCAGCCTTGTGTTCCTGTCCCTATGATTCCTAAGATTTCCGCATCTTCCCTGGCCAAATACTTCATTCCGAGACCACCCAGGGCACCTGTCCGCAAAGAGGTAATGGCCATAGCGTCACACATAAATAAAGGCACCATTGTGTTTCGGTCATACAGAACCATCAACCCGTGGATCGTATCCTTTCCAAGACGTGAATTATTAGGGGCGACGCCAACCAATTTCGTCGCATAATAATCTCCGTAAAAAGCCGGCATGAGTAATGCAGTATTATCTCCATCCTCAATGTGCATACGGTCTGGTGAAATGTAGTCTTCTTCTTTTTCTAAGTAAAAGGTTTCAATGCTGTTCATGGTTTCTTTCATAGAGAATTTCTTCGTAATTTCATCAGCCGAAATAACTTCCATTTGTATTCCCTCCTTTATAGTTACCACATATATTAACAAATTTTTCTGAAAAGTGAAAACTTTGTAGAAATTTGAAAAAATTTTGTGTGAAAAAAGGTATTATATGGGTTTTAGCAGGGTTTTAAGAATTAGGTCAAACGGAGGTAGAATTCACTTTGAATTTGCAGATCGTAGCGAAAAATAGTATTCTCTTAATCAGCATTTGACAAGCCTTTCGAATGTTTGTCATACTGCCACCAACAATAGACTGGTATATTAAGGCTTCTTGTCAAACAAAACGGCGGGAAGCCTTTTTGTCTGTGATCTTTTTGCTTCCAGAACGGCAATCTTACTAAAAGAGACGTGAGGAATGAAATAGGAAAACGACACATGGTGATTTTGTATTAAAGGCTTTATCCGTTATGGAAGGATCTTATCGGATTGAAATCTGGTGAGACCTCTCTTTATTTCAATGAAAAATAACAAAGTATAGCAAAGAAGATTTTAAAAAAGCTCCTCCATGTGAAAAGGTTTATCGTCTTTTCACGTGAAGGAGCCTCACACAATTAAAAGCTTTTATGGAAAATAAATGTAGGAGGGGAAACATGAAAAATAAGTTTTTATTCATCCTCATGACTTCTTTTTCACTATTTGTGCTATCAGCGTGTTCCCATAATGAAGTAGAAGAGGTGAAGTCCCCAATGGTGTTTTATGGAGAGAGTGAGAGTTGGGGTGCTACATTGGTGGTAAAACAGGTACAGAATGGCGGCGATCACATGTTTAAAATAACTCAAGTATCTGACCTGACTTATAAAGGAAACGCTGGAGAAAAAGACAATAAGCAGACACGAGGAACCTCCACCTCCGTTCAAGTTTCCATTGAAGGTGTAACTCCTGAAAGAGGGAGCAGTATTCGGCTTCAGGAATACAATACCTGGAAACAAAATAGCCATACCTCAAGAGAATATGCTGTAGAAGATGATGAATTTGAGGTGGTCGTAGCCTGGAATAATAATGAAGAAACCTTCACCCTGTCGCATAACCATGAGAAGGCCCCGGAAGTAAGCCAGTATAATGCGGCTGAGGTTTACAAGGTGTTAAGTAAGCCGCAAAACAATAGAATCCCTTCTTTTTAATTATTCTCTGTATTATCAATTATCAGTACAGGTCCAGCATTATGCCGGGCCTGTACTTTTGTATGGCTGAACGTCTTTAGTCAGTCTTTTTCACACTTAGGAATGTAATGGTAGCCAGAATAAGAACCATTCCAATCAGCTGGACAAACGTCAGGCTGTCCCCAAGAACCATTACACCGAACAGGGAAGCTGTCACCGGTTCGACCATGGCGATCATCGAAGCCGTTGAAGGAGCTGTCCACCTGACGCCGACCACATAAAGAACAAAGGATACACCTGCCCCGACTAGACCGAGCAGGATAAACCATCCTATGTCTCCGGAAGTGAGAACAGAGAGGGCTTCTTGACGGTCTATGAATAGGATGAGCAGAGCACTAAATGCTAAGAATGCGATCGTCAATACCGTCTGCGGCTTACCGAAGTTGGAAGCATTTTTAAAACCGAAAATAAACACGGCGTACGATATACCGGCCCCGAGTCCTGCACCAGCACCTAGCAGGGTAACAGAAGTAGACCCTGTGTTATAGGCGCCTGTAAGCAAGATAATCCCGACAAGTACGCCAGTAATGCATCCCCATTTTAACCAGCTCGAACGTTCTATTCTCAGAAGAAACGAAACTAAAAGTACAAATACTGGTGCGGTGTACATTAATGTAGCTGCAATAGCGATACTGGACGCTTCGATACTCAGGAAATATAAAGTGAAATTACCTGCTACACCAAGACCCGCAACAAGCGACCATATATACACTGTGGAAGAAGTTGGGAAATTCTGTTTAGGGCGAAGAAGAAACCAGATCAACACACATACAAGCCCTACGGCTCCACGATAAAACGAAATAACGGAAGGGCTCCACCCTTTATTCATTAATATATCAGCGATTCCCCCGGTTATACCCCAAAGGATTGCGGCTATCAAAACTAAAATCATTCCACCATATCTCATGTACACCCTCCTATTTACAAATGTTGTTAATTATAATTGATGTCTCATGTGTATTCCATAAGAATCGATCATCTAAACGTTATACTACAATTTTTTTTATGACCAATAAAATAAAGGAGAAAGAATGAATTTTGTAGCGGTAATGTGCCCTTCTTTTTACCCACGAAAAAGCCGGCGTCCTGTATTCAGGAAGCCGGCTTTTTTCTTACTCTATTAGTTGGTTTGATCAGCAAGCTTAACAAGTACGTGAGCCATGTGTTCACGCTCTTCTTTGTTGGCTACGCCCCATAGTTCATTGAGGACTTTCTCTTCGCGGTTGCGGGGTTCTTCGTGCTTGGCAAGGTAATCCGCGACACGTTTAGCTCCTTTAGAAAGACCTTCTGAACCAAGGCCCAGTTTTTCACCTTTGTTAACCTGATCTCCTAAATAATCCTTGAACGATTCGAAGCTCTTCATAATGTCATCTTTTTTATCTTCACTCATCTGTGCTGCTGCATGTTTCGGATCTTTTTCAGCCATTGTAAAAATCCTCCTTTTTATTATTGTAAAATACTATTCCCGTGAAGAAATTGTATAAACGTTTACAGTGCTTTGAATGTGCTCGACCTCTGATTAGGGACGGAAATCTATTTTTTCTACGGGGTGAACAGGGGGAAATATTAGCTTTAGAAAATAAAGATTCTTCAACAGTTTTCAGGCAGCCTGTTTTCTAATATAAGTGTATCCCACCACAGTTCGTTGAAGGTCTATTTGAAATAAGTGTTAAAAAGATGAAACTTTTTACCTGTTTTTTCCGTATACGAATGATAAAAAAAATAATAGGGGGTTCCTGTTTTGAAAAAGTTTGGGTTACTAGCTATTGCCTTTCTATTTGTTCTAGGTTGTTCCAATGATGAAGATCGTGCGTCGAATACGAAGGATAGTAAATTAAGTGAAGAAAATCCCGTGGCTGCTTCAAATGATCATAATGAAGCGGATAAAAATGAGGAAACGGAAGAAAATGCTGATGATATGGCTGCGAATTCAAATGATGCACCATTGGAACAACAAATTGCTGATATTATGGAAGAGAATGATTTCGTGCAAGCAGATAAAATCGTGGATTATGAAATCAAAGGCGACTATATTTATGTGTTTACGCACACGGCAGCGAAGGGGGTAAACTTTGCCGTTCTCAAATACACACCTGATTCACTTGAATGGGAAACGGGTGGAGAGTTCATGGGTAGTGCTCCATATATGATTAATGATGATCCAGACTCTCCTGTCTTAACGTTAGTGGAAACAGATGATCAAGAGGTGAAAGGTGTAAAAGTGATGGGGGAAAACGCCAAAATGATTCAGCTGACGAAAGACCTGACTGAGGATTATTCCGTAGAAGTAAAGTATTGGATTCACTTTTCTAAAGTGAAAGATCATAATTTGGAAAACCTATCACCCGATACTTATGAGCTTATTCGTTAATATAGGTTCGGGGGTTTTATGCTGAGGGTAGATAAGTCACAACTATAAAAAAGATTTCCGGAAATCCGGAGGTTTACTTTCAACTAAGAAGGCGATTATTTAATTTCATAATCGTCTTTTCTGATGCAATGGGCCTTATTCCTGAAAGTCCTTATTAGTTGGAACGTTTTTTGCATGGTTTCGTATCTATTTTAGAAGGATTCAGTTAAAAGAGGGGGAGTAAAATGAAGAAGCTGCTGTTTATCGTAATTATCTTACTGCTTGTAGGGTGCGAAGCAGACAGCCAAGATATCATTCTAAGTAACGAAAAAATCGAGGTGCCAGAAACAAAGCATTCTAAAACGACAGAAACCTACAAAATTACCTATAGAAGTGATGGACTTGAAGTTAAAGGGTATATGGTCAGACCCAAAGAGATAGAAAAAGATCTTCCTCTATTGATCTTCAACCGGGGCGGGAATCAGGAATATGGAAAGATTGATGAGAAGATGCTTTCTACATACTTATCTTTATGGGCGAAGAAAGGGTACGTAGTGCTAGCTTCCCAATATCGTGGAAATGATGGCGGGGAAGGTAAGGAAGAGTTTGGAGGAGCGGATGTGAATGATGTCCTGAATCTCGTTCAGGCAGCTGAAGAACTCCCAAATGTTGATGTAGAGAATAAGGTTATGCTAGGAGCATCCAGAGGAGGAATGATGACCTATCTCGCGATAAAAGAAGGAGTAGATATTAAAGCGGCTGCCGTCGTAGGAGGGATTACGGATCTATTTAACTTTTATAAGGAAAGAGTTGTCGTGCGGGGAATGTTAGACGAACTAGTTGGGGATCCAGAGGAAAATAGGGATGCCTTTGAAAAACGTTCCGCTGTGTACTGGCCGGATCAGCTTGTTGTTCCTCTTCTGATCATGCATGGAGAAGATGATTGGAGAGTGCCCGTCGGACAGGCAAGAGAATTAACCAGCAAGCTCTCGCGAGAAAATGCCGATTTTGAATATGTGGAATATGAGGACGGACAGCATCTTCTGAACAGCTATGTGAAGGAGTACACCGATAATACGGACCAGTGGTTCCAGCAGTATATTAAGGAGTGAAACGTATGAAATAGAGAGGGTGATCATTCGAAAACAGTATCTAATTCTGATGGGTACGCTGGTTTCGTACGGACGTTTATTGAAGTACGCGGGGGCTTAGCCAGTCAGGAAAAAGCCGGACTTAGGGGGGACATCCAGGTGCACTCATCCCAACATAGATACAATAGCGAAGCGGATATTGCCGATATGTATATCGTTAAAGTGTGAGAGAAAGAGGATCTCTACACCGCTATAGTGACGTTTACAGACGAGTTGAAGGTGGATTGCCTGTATCGCTAAAAAAAGAGGTTGTTCACCTGAATGCTGGTAATAAAGAACAAGTTGGACGCTTGAAACAAAAAAGAGCAGGGATTCAGGAGGGCACTCCATAACCTCTAAATCGAGGCCAAACTAATGTTATATTCTCATTACTAACTGGAGAATGACAAAGCGGCAAGTGGAACCCCTATTTCCAAAGCTCGAATTCCAAGAATCTGATTTTCTGACATAGGCTGTCCTTTCTGCCTTCCAGGCAGGGTAGAAAAAACCGATAACAGGCCGGCTGTGAGAGCAATAGACATCATGATAGTACCTGCTAAATACATACAAATCCCTCCATTTATAGACATCTTCATCTATCGCCGAAGAACAAAACAGATGAAACCCAAAATATGCCACCTCAGGTCATCCATAAAATGGATGACCTGAGGTGGCATATTTTGGGGGAGAAAATTATTATGAAACTTTTCAATGCGTGAAATCGTTAGTACATGGTATCTACTATTATTCGAGGAGGAACAAGATATGGAATCAGTGACAAAAAAGAGAGGCGCTGCGTTCGCTATAGACCTTGCTATTTCTACAGCTGTAACCTTCGGTGTGGAAAAATTGCTTCGGAAGAAATTGAAAAGTGAAGCGTTTCACGCTTTAATTACACCCACCCTGGTTATGTGGTCTCTTGAGTACGCCCAGCTAAAAACTAGCGGCTCGACCGCGGGGTACCAAGCTTTGGGATTAAGCCTGGAGAAGGAAACAGGGGGCAGGCCGACATCTAAGCAAATCCTGAAGCGTATGGCTTATCGTGACTTAATAAGCAGTTTCGATTATTTAAAAGACAGGAAAGGATTTCAATTAGAAGCAGGCACACTTATGCCGCATGATCGTTATTCAGGAACTATCGTGAAAGAAGCAGAATGTTCATGCAAACCGTGTAAATAAGATCTGAGGAATAACTCACCCAGTCCGTCTATAATCCCGAGAGAAAGGAGAATTCTATGAAAACATTCGTGTGTTTTGGAGATAGTCTGACAGCGAGGAAAGAAGGTTTTGAAGAACCTATGCTTACAACGAAACTCGCTAAGCAGTTGAATCAGTATGAATTTATCAATGCAGGTGTATCAGGTGATAATACAGTAGACGGGCTGGAGAGAATGGAACGGGATGTGATGAGCCATAAACCAGACGGAGTAACCGTCTTTTTTGGTGCGAATGACGCTGCTTTTCATAAAAACATCCCTCTTGATCTATACCAAAAGAATCTCCATGAAATGGTGGCGCGAATCAGTCCTGAGAAAACCATTCTAATCTCGCCGGCACCTGTAGATGAAAAGGTTCAAAAGGCAAGAACAAATGAGGACTTAGAGCAATACGCTTCTGCAGCTAGAGTAGTAGCGGAAGACACAGGGTGTCATTTCATAGATTTCTTTCATCAGATGATTTCTTTGGAGGATTATCCGATTAAATTGCGAGGCATAAAAAATGATGGCCTTCATTTTGGCGAAGAAGGATACGATTTTCTTGTCCAATTAATCACTAAAAAAATAAAGAGCATCCGTTTATAAGGGGAACTAATATAAATAAGAAGGAGGACTATTGCGTTGGCTAAAGATTCTATCATACAACTTTGGGAAGATTATCGTAAAACAAATCCAGATGCACCAGACCATTATGAAGCCTGGGCTTTTGGCGATTCAAAAGAAATGGCTGATCAACTGGCAGACCTGGTGCTGGAGGGAAGAAAGACCGCTACCTCATCGAACTACACCATCTACGAATGGGAAAATGAAGCCTTACCGAACAGTGGTCTTCACAATATTATTCTTGATGGCAATGGAGAAGCCGTGGCGATTATGGAAACCACTTCTGTAAAAGTTGTTCCGTTTGATGAAGTTACGGAAGAGCATGCGTTTATGGAAGGGGAAGGGGACCGTACATTAAGGTATTGGCGCGAAGTTCATGAGTCTTTTTCCGAAAAGAACTTAAAGAAATAAATCAAGAGTTTCATTATAAAATTCCAGTGGTGTGTGAAAGGTTAAAGCTGCTGTATAAGAAGTAAGAATGGCAGGTCCTTCTTACTCTCACTCCATTAAGGCCAACTTTTCCGGATGAACAGTAAGGAATGGTGAATAGGAACCAGACCACGGATTTACGCTTATAGAGTATATCATTGAGTCTATTACATAATTTTGAAATAATTGTTACATAAACACCTAGCTCAAACGTCTAAAAATAGGGATGGGAAGAATGAAGATAAGAAGAGCAGCTGTAACGGATGCAGAGGGAGTGGCGAAAGTTCAAGTTGATAGCTGGCGTTCCACTTACGAACGTATCGTTCCTGAGGAATATTTAACAAGCATGACCTATGAAAATAGAGCGCAGAAATGGAAAGAAATGATCACAAAACAGATGGTTTATGTAGCTGAAAATTGTGAAGGGGATATTATAGGTTTCTCAAACGATGGGCTGGCAAGATCGAGAACCTATCCGGAATATGAAGGGGAACTATATGCTTTGTATTTATTAAAAAAGCACCAGAGAAACGGTTTAGGGAAGCGGTTGATAGAGCCCATTATTCACGAATTAAACAAGATGAATATTTATTCTATGCTTGTCCTCGTGTTGGCAGATAACGATTCACGGTTCTTTTATGAAAAATTAGGAGCGGAGCAAATAGATACTACGGAGATTGAAGTGTCTGGTAAAACGCTGGATGAAGTGGTGTATGGCTGGAGGGACGCTAGAGGTCTGCTGAAGTACGTTACGAAATATTAATTGTTTGGAGTGGTCAATTATCATTAAAGTTTCAGGCTTCGAATTTAATGAAAACATGTCGGTGAGCGTGGGGACGGACCATGAGTGAAGAAACACTAAGTAAAATTAGAGGTTTTCTCCTCAATGTTTTATTTTTAATAATAGCTTTTGTTTTATCCTACATCATGGCCTATCAGATCAGCTATTCACCACTCGGATATGAAATCATTGAGAAAAAAGAAGAAGCCGTTCTTGTTCAATCTCATAATTTGTTGGGATTAAAGGAAGAGCAGATCAACTTTCATCCATCTGCGGATAAGGAGTGGCACATCGATATGCTGGTAGATCGGGTGAGTCAGCTGAAACAGGATTACCTCTTATTCTTTGCATCAATCTTTGCCATCCCCCTTTTGATCATCAAGGAGTTTAACCGGGGAAAACATAAGACAATCGTCCTGTTCGCTGTATTAATGGTTATGATCTTCCCCGTAATAACGTTGATGTCAAGCTTGAATGATATTGAGAGTATTTTAGCAGGCACTTATTAATGGGGAATAGTTCAATAGTATAAGTTCTGCCTTGATCATTCAACTGATCAAGGTTTTTTCAACGTGGTCTTGTTAATAGTAGCAATGATTGGCTGTGTACCTCGATGGTTCGTTTATAATGATAGGAGAAGGTATCTGAAAAATTATGGCGTATACGACTACGTTTTCTCCTTGATCAAAAATCTATTATAGGTAAGGACGTGATCTTATGTTGAAATGTTCCTGGTGCATGAAAAGAATTAAAGAAAATGATCCTGTATTTGGTTTAAGTGTAAAATTTGCTGAAGGTGTAGATTATTCAGATCAGGAAGGGTCCATCACTCAATTATGGTTAGAGACTCGGAATACGAGTGTTCCTGTGATTGTAACGACCGCAGACTCTGAAGCTAAAAAAGATGGATCCGACGCGATGTTTGCTCTGTGCAGTGAGAAGTGTGGTAAGAAAATGAAAGAGACACTGGATAAAGAAACGACAACCATTAAGGAATTTAAAGATATCTACATGGGATAAAGAACTTACAACAGCTTTCCTATTTTAAAGATTTTTCTTTTGCATGCTGACAAGAATCTTGACCGTGATGATGGAGCTGCCACATTTGCGGAATCGTAACGAATTGGTACCCATTTCTTTTCAGCAGGGGGATCAGCTCATCCAGAGCTTCTACCGTACCACTTAAATCCTGCGTCCAGTGACCCGCATTATGCATCAAAATAATCGCGCCGGGATGGACATCATGGATAACTTGCTGGGTGATTGCTTTGTCCCCCGGCCCTTTCCAGTCTTCCGTATCAATAGACCAGCCTATCCCCTTATAACCCAAAAATCCGAGGCTCAATACCTGCTGTTCGTTTAAAGCACCGTAGGGGGCTCTAAACCATGGGGTAGTTTGCCCCGTAGCTTGATAGATTTGATTATTGGTATGATTAATTTCCCATTCCATTTGGTGAATGTCCGCTTCAGCCAGATTCGGGTGCCAATACGTATGATTTCCAATCGCATGTCCATCATCCACCATACGTCTGGTTACCTCAGGGTATTTAGCTACACGTGATCCCATTAAAAAGAACGTCGCTTTTATCTGGTGTTTGTTTAATATATCCAATATTTCAGGCGTGTACTTTTGATCTGGACCATCGTCAAACGTTAGAGCTATCATTTTATCCTTGATCTGGCCCTGGTAGAGCATATGGTTTGGAAATTCGGTTTGTAAAGGGTAATAATCGGCACTGGACGCAACTGGGGCAAAATTCGATAGGGAAATGAAGATTAAACCTGATAAAATAAATAATCGACCTAACATAACAAGCCCTTCCTTTCGCATACTTTACCTCATTCCGGACGTTCCTCTACATATTACGCCGTTGCATTTAAGAAAGGTAGAGCGCAAGGCTCTTACCCAGCATAAAGATGGGACCAAAAGGCACATTAGTTCGTGCAGGTTAGGTCCTTTCCTATTATGATGATTTTTTCGGAATTTATGCCGGTCAGAGGCTCTGGGTTTCTAGTTTTACATCAGAGGATCAGAACCGAAATGAATTTCTCGTTCGTCTTTATGATCTTGTTCAGGATTATTGGCCGAAAGAACCAGAGTACTCACTCATAAAGGAGCATTCAAACATGAAACCATCCTTTCTCTACAGTAACTCCGTCCCGGCGGAATGGGTCGATTACAATGGGCATATGAATGATGCGGAGTATAGCCGCGCTTTCAGCCTGGCGACGGACGCTTTTATTGAACACATTGGGCTTGATGAAGCTGCACGTGATCAGTGGAACTACACTATTTTCACACTGGAAACTCATACGTGCTATCTTCAGGAAGTGAAGGAAAAGGCAACATTTAACATAACGGCAAAAGTACTGGACTATGACTCCAAGCGCATGCACATGTTTTTTACAATGAAAAATGAGGCGGACGAACTTGTGGCCACCTTTGAGGAAATGCTGATGGGCATTGATCAAACGAAAGGGCGAGGATCTCCTTTTCCTGAACCTGTGGCTGAGACCATTCGTGAGATTTATCAAGGGCAGGATAATGAGGAGTATATCAAGCAGGCTGGTCGGACAATTGGAATCCGTAGAAAATAATTAGAAAAAGACAAGCAGGCCTTGCTTGTCTTTTTATATACTATTTTTAAACAAAGGATGCAAAATCAAGACGGTGATATAATAAAAGAAAAACAGTTCATAACCTGCTTCACTCAAGCAGAAATGAACAGGATTTCACTACCTGGGAGGATTATTATAGATACAAGGAGTGAGTCATATGAGATTCGTCGAGTCCATACAGCGCTCGATTGATTATATGGAAAACCATATACTTGAAAATAGTTGGTAACATGGCCGGAACCCCGGACCTGGAGGTTCATTCTGAGGGAGATCCTTATAGCGAGGATTATTATTAAAAATATGGATTCCGGTCAGGTAAAGCAAATAGAAGTCTATTAGAAAGGAGGCTTAAGGGATGAAAGTAATAATCGTGGGCGGCGGCATAGCCGGTTTGACTCTTGCTTATTGGCTGAATAAGAACGGAAATGAAGTTCAGGTCATAGAAAAAGCTTCAGAATTAAGAACAGAAGGGTATATGCTGGATTTCTTTGGACCTGGCTATGATGTGGCAGAAAAAATGGGTATTCTCGATTCGTTGCAACGCATTCATTATCCGATTTCCGGTTTGGAATTTCGGAGCGAGGATGGCAAATTTAAGTACGAGCTACCATATCCATCGCTTAGACATCTGTTTAACGGGCGGCATTTTAACTTCCTTAGAGGAGATTTGGAGCAGGTTTTGTATGGTCTGGTAAAGGATCGCGTAGATTTCAAGTTTGGATTGACGATAAATGATGTCCAGCAGGATGACAATCAAGTGCATATGAAATTTTCCGATGGCAGCCGGGGTACTGCAGATTTAGTCGTGGGCGCTGATGGAGTCAGGTCCCGTGTGCGTTCTTTAGTATTTGGTGATCATCACAACTATATCAAGCATATGGGGTATTATACTGCTGCATACATTATAGAAAATTCCTGCATGAGTAAGCCGTTAAACAACGCTTTTTATTCCCTATCATCACCAGAACTCCAGGCTTCCGTCTATCCGATCAGAGGAGATCGATCAGCGACGTTCTTTTTATATAAATCTTCACAAAAAGAGGAGCATTTATTTAGAGAAGAAGCAATAAATGAGCTGAATCACCATTTTAAACATATGGGATGGGTGGTTCCGGAATTGCTCGATCAAGCAGAAGAGGCATCGGATTTTTATTTTGACGAAGTATCCCAGGTGGTCATGCCTCAATGGAGCAAAGGTCGAGTCGTCCTTGTAGGGGACTCCTGCCAGGCGGTTTCTCTGATGGCGGGCCAGGGAGCGTCTCTCGCTATGACAGGAGCCTATGTACTGTCTCGCTCTTTACAAGAAAGTAACGATGTAAAACAGGCATTGGAAAAGTATGAAAATGATTTAAAACCTCAAGTTATGAAGACGCAGGCATCTGGAAGGAAATTTGCTCATTATTTTCTCCCAGACACTAGGTGGAGGATTATTATTCGTGATGTAACGATGCGGATTAGTGTACTCCCGGTAGTCAGAAGGTTTGTAAATATGAACAGGGCTCGAATTCCTAAGTGATATTCGAGCTTTTTTACGTGGTAGGAAATTGGCAGGATTTATGCTTTTGCTGGTTAATAATGTTAAAATAGACCAATATTCGCTGCTCCTCATTTTTTAAATGGTGCGATATCCGATGTATAAAACGGATAGAGTTGTTTGTGAATTCCCAGAATTTATTAGAAGGAGCTGATTCATAAATTGAAGATCATTCAGCAGGAGTCTTATTATGGAACACATCTTCTCGTAACCTTAATGTCATTTCTTACTTTGAAAAAGATTAAGAGAATCGAAGCGTTAAAGCAGCAAGTAGAGGAAGAGGTACAAAATTACTGGCGACAAATTTAAAACATGTGTGTCTAAAAAAAGAAAGGAAGGATCGAATGAGAGCTATTCTCTTACTTCTGGCTGCCGCTGTTAATGTCTTTTTTGTAGCAACTACATTGTTTTGGAATTCCATACCCCTAAACGGATTCTGGCTTTTATTCTTCGGCACATTCCTCCTAGCCAGTCTCCTGTTTTCCGGGTATGTTTTTGTAAAGAAAAGACGCCAGCCTAAGAGTTTCCTTTCGATTAGTTCGGTGATGGTACTTTCCATTAGTGCAGGATCAATCGGTTGGTACTCTGTTCTTGCGATACTAGCTTTTGTGAATGCCTCCGTTACTTCGTAAGACTTTACAAACCATTTGTAACTGCAGAATCTATTAAAATACAATCTCCTGGGGAGTGAATGTTTTGAAAAGCGAGCCTCCTTTCAAACACCTTGTCCATTCGATAGCTGAACTGCGCGAAGTTGCAGGTGATCCGAGTGAATTAGCTAATAATAAAGTAATTTCTTACCTGGATCAAAGCTGTGTAGAATTTATTAAGCATTCACCGTTTTTAGTGCTGTCTACGGTGAACCAAATTGGAAATTGTGACGCATCCCCGCGTGGAGATCAGCCAGGCTTTGTACACGTTTTGGATTCTACAAGATTGATCATCCCTGAAAGGAAAGGCAATAAACATCTGGATTCTATACAAAATATTTTAACGCAGCCATCCATAGGTTTGCTTTTTATGGTTCCGGGGACCGGCGAAACCTTACGAGTAAACGGAACAGCTTATATAACGAGAGATCCGGAATATCTTGAGAAGATGACCGTTCAAGGAAAAACTCCATTGTTGGGTATAGGAGTTGAAGTTAAAGAATGTTTTCTCCATTGTGCCAAAGCTTTTAAGCGTTCGAAACTATGGGAGCCGGAGCACTGGCCGGAAACAGGGCATCTTCCATCTGCCGCTAAAATGATGGCCGCCCATGCTAATATGCCGGGAGTAACAGAAGAATCGGTCGAGAAAAATTTAAAAGAAAGCTACAAAAAGCGACTTTATTAAATTGAATTGGAATGCAAACCTCTTTCTCAGTTCTCGAATATTGAAACCCTCTTGGCTTACTTGAAAAAGTAGAATAAAGGAGGGAACAATTATGAGGGTTATTTTTGAAACCACTGGTCTGCTCATCCTTATCTACTTCATTTTTTTCGTATTAAATTATGTTGGCCAGCGGTTCTTATCAGGAAAAAGTAAACATCAGGTCAATTTCACTGTACTAATCATGGTATCTTTGATTGAAACAGGTGTTCTATTCACATTTATTGCTACGGGATTGTTTTTTGAATTGGGATAGAACGTTCTGTCTTACCTTAGAAAGGGGGGAGGGAGAATGGGCACGGTCTTAGTCCTGCTTGCTTTTGTCGCGATTAGTATATGTGGTATTTCTTTAGGGTTATTATTTACTAAAACTAATCTCTCTTTTGGTTTAGCTATCAGCGCCAGTGTACCTTTCATTGTTGCTTTTTTATTTCAGGTTACGTCAGTGTTTTATCTCATTCCCATTTTGCCTTTAGCGACGTGGATCGTTCATCTCAGAAGTGAATCCAGAACAAACCGGGCATTCGATTGAGTTAAATATCGGCAAATCTCGTGAAAATTTCCCAGGAAATAATCCTCTTCGGCAATTAACTTGTTTATGTTCCTATATGAAATTTTTAATCGTGCTGCATTGTGAACCAAACTCATGATGACTAGGAATATTCGACTTTTGTTAAAAGAAGGGTAAGGAGCCTATGAATAGAAATGATTACCGCTTAACCAGCAGAATGGAAAGAATCGTTCAATTAGCTGAAGAAGCCAGCAGTCAAAGAATTATAGAGCCTCATCACCTATTCATTGGTGCGTGTAAAGAAGCAACGGGTGTGTGCGGGGAACTTCATTTATATCTATGGCAGAAACTTGGCCAAGATTTTATGAGCCTAATTGGTAAATTACATAAACAGACTTCTAATTCGGGTTTCTCCAGCTTTCACCATTTCAATATCTCAAGAGAAACCGCTAGTGTGCTCGATATGGCGAATGAGAAGAAATTACATTATGGTCAATCTCTTATTAATGAAGGTCACGTGATCCAAAGTATTCTGGACACGGATGTTCCATTAAATCGATTATTGAATGAAGATATTATTAAGGAAATCATCCAAATAGCGTGTGTTCCCAGGGATTTAATCGTAAACTTAACTGATTTTATGGCCGATTATACAATGAATTGGACCCACTCAATAAGAAGAGCCGATAGTCACGATCGTAGGGAATTAAAAAGCTTTATCCGAAGTGAGTTTGGAGAACGTTGGATAGAGCATGTTGATACACAAATGAAGCAAACTGATCGAACTATTTTCATAGCCCACTATCATGAAGAGATCATCGGTTTTGCCTGCTATGATGTTGTTCGAAACAGAAAAGGGCTATTCGGCCCCATGGGGACTTCTTCAAGCCGGCGATTTCAATCAGTTGGAAAAGAATTGTTACATACAGGCTTGCGGGAGATGGCAGATGAGGGCTATGAATATGCCGTGATCGGGGAGGCAGGACCGATTGAATTTTATGAGAGAGCCTGCCACGCTAAGTTGATTCCGGTTTCTTAGTAGTAAGTGTGCGTAAGTTTTATCATAAATGCCGTTTGGAGTGTTTTTTAAGTGGTTCAATTATGGAAGTCTTTCGGGGAACTGGTCCCATTATTTTTGATTAGCGTAATAGCCGTAAGTATTGGAGCTTATTTTGTAAGTAAACAGAAAAAGGTAAGCTTTAGAAGAGTGATGATTGAGGCTCTCTTCCTGCTTAGTGTGCTCGGAATACTGTTCATTACTATTTTTCCTGCATCCTATACATCACAAAGAGTTTTAAACGTAATCCCATTCGTTGGAATGTACAATATCCTTTTCCATTCCGTTGATATAACGGTGCCAATCCGTATCGTGGGATTAAATATTCTGCTTTTTACACCTTTTGGCTTTTTTCTGGCAGTAAAATCTGCTTCATTAAATAAGAAATTTATGGGAAGAGTTGTGCTCGCGGGCGCTATGCTTTCCTTATTTGTGGAAGTCATTCAATTTATTTTTCCGATGGGACGCTCGGCTGATATAGATGATGTAATCTTAAATACAGTAGGTGCCTGGTTTGGGGCCTTAATCTATAAAGTAGCGAGTGCTAAGCTTAGTCATATATCTGTAATCAAGAACAGGAAGATAGGTTAAATATTAAGAACTTTTGCGATACAAGGGGGAGTGGATATGGAGTATGAGGTTAGAACGGAACGTTTATCTATGTTTAGTATTTTTGGGCTTATCCTATTATGGAACATTCTAACCGACGTTTATGGAGCTTCTATACTTCTATTCTCCATTTTATTTTTAATCATGGTAGTAATCAGTGCGTTACGATATAAATTTAAAGTAGGTCATAAGCAATTAGTATATCGATTCCTCTTCTTTAAAAAAACAATTCATACAAGAAAACTGGTTCCCAGCGATATCAGTCAAATCAGGTTTATCAGGCTAATGTGGGCAAAAAAGGCTGTGATGATTAAAGTTAAAAATGGAAGAAATATTCGGTTAGTTGAACCTTATCCTCCTACAGCTTTTGCCCAATTAATGGAGTTTGCTGACAATCATGAGGTTGAATTGCATAAAACAAGAGATTATTTGATCTTAGAAAGAAAAAAGGAAAGAAGGGGGAGCAGTTATTGAATGTGCTGCGAATAGTAAAGTTTATCATGGGGATAATCGCCCTGCTTCTGGCTGGCTATCACTTTTTCATACATCGAGTTGATTTTGGAGGGGACTGGAGTTCCCAACCATCGACGATTGGGATCCTTTTTCATCAATTTTCACTTGGGGGGGTACTCCCTCAACATTTACTATAAAGGCTTTGGAAAGTGAACCCAGGAATTCCTGGTTTTCATTATACCAATCCATTCTTACAAAATACCTTTCTTTACGTCCGTCTTTACTAGCACTATGGATCGTTATTTCATTTTCATCTAATGTTTCACCTTCAATCGTTGTCTCATAATAACGGGACAAATGAGACTGAGAGGGCTGTTTCCCATCGATATGAACCTGGATTGCCTCACCATCCTCTACTTGCGTAGGTTCCAATCCTTCCGTCATTTCCTCGTGGTTGAGCCGTTTGACGGTGGCAGAATCCTCTGAACAGTCAGGGACAAAACATCCCTGGATTTTATTCGTCTCAATTTCTTCTCCTTTGTATGTAAAGGTTACAGTGGGCCTTTCCTCTAAAACGTCCTTGCTTTCACTTTGAGCTTTAGCAGAGCCTGAGCTGGACTCAGAACTGGAATTAGAAGTTTCCGTGTCCCCGGGCTGACAGGCCGCTAAAGTTAATAATAGAACCAAATAAACAAACTTTCTCATACTCGTACTCTCCCTTTATAAAATCATAATGTTTACGAATCATTACAAGCTTTGTTTCTTACCTCAAACTATTTAGCCTTCTTTACAATCAAATAACCCAACTACAGAATGATTAAATGAAAAAAAGAATGACCAGGCTCAATGGTAAGCATGTTCACTCTTTTTTTAAGCAGAGTGAAGGAAAAAACAAAGATAATTGGCTTATTCTAAAGAACCATGCTCCGTACCCCATACGTGCATCTGCTCAAGAATCGGCATCAGCGTCTTACCGAAGTCTGTAATCGAGTACTCTACTTTGGGAGGAATACTGTTAAACTGTACGCGATGAATAAAACCATCCTCCTCAAGCTCTTTAAGCTGCTGACTTAAAACTTTATGCGAGACGCCGGGAAGTAATCTTCTTAAGGCATTGTACCGAAGAGTTCCATCTACATTCAGGTGCCATAAGATAACCGTTTTCCACTTGCCGCCTATTTTCTTTAATGTATATTCGATCGAACATTTCAATTTTCCATCGTTATCCATCGGAGCATCCATTCTCTATACCGTCCTTCCTTACTTTTTAGTAAGTGTCTCACTAAAAAGTGCATACTTACATCGTCTATTACTAAAAATTATAATGGATGTTGTACAAAAAATGAAACGAGGAGGAACGTTAGTATGCACACTTATCCGAGAGCATTTTCTCATATTGGATTATCCGTACCTAATTTGGATGAAGCAGTTCAATTTTATACAGATGTATTTGGCTGGTATGTCATTATGGAGCCTTCAGAGGTGAAAAATGATGATACGCCGATTGGACAAATGTGCCGTGACGTCTTCGGCAGCGATTGGGACGAGTTTAGAATCGCTCATTTAGCCACAGGGGACCGGATCGGTATTGAACTATTTGAATTTCCGGAGAATGAGCATCCGGAAAATAATTTTGAATACTGGAAAACGGGGATCTTCCATTTCTGTATTCAGGATCCGGACATCGAAGGCATCGTTGAAAAAATAAAACAGCATGGCGGGAAGCAGCGTATGCCGATCCGCGAATATTATCCTGGGGAGAAGCCATTCAAGATGGTTTATGTAGAGGATCCGTTTGGTAATATTTTCGAGATCTACACGCACAGTTATGAATTAACTTATTCGGAAGGCGCTTATTAAATAAGTCAGGGGCGAATCTATAAAAAAATAGGTTCGCTCTCTTTATTATAAGGAGAAATATTAATCTTCATGATGTTCCCTCCCCTGAAACTTGCATAATTTGTAGTTAGAAAATCTATAATAATACGCTGCATATTAAAGAAAATTGGAATTGGATACATAGACAAAAGAGGTATGTACTTTCTTTATTAAAGGATAATCCACGAAAATCTGAAACAATCCATTCACTTTGTACGTAATAAGAATAAAAGCAGATTAGGGAAAATTGAAATAACACTGCGCAAATCCAGGATTGGAGAGGAAGTTTTTATGACTTGTGATGATGATCAGTGAATGGAGCATTCAGTACAGCAATACATCCATTTGGAAAAAGAAGGCACGGGGAGCTCTGATTAATATGCTCGCCCAAATTTCTATACTAGTTATGATTTTGTTCATGAACGGACGTGCGGATGAGTTTTTGGTGTATTTAACCGGAGGGGTTGCCGTGATCAGTACCTGGCAGATGATTTATTACTTGAAAATGCCCGAGCGGAATTATATTCAATTCGAAGACCAGGCCATCGATATTCGCCGTGGTATTACTGGTCCAAGGTGGAGGGCAGCCGATGAGGAAGTGAAGCGAGTACAGCAGGTTGGGGACGTTCTTACCCTTCGGAAGGAAAATGGGGAAGACAAAGAAATTTATTTAGAAAACGTAACCGAAGCCGACGCGGATAAAATCATTAAAGAATTTCAGGAGAGGTACGGAGATCGTATGCATACAGTACCAGAAAAAAACGAAAGCTCGTTCTAGACCACACCACCCGTTTACTAAACGGGTGGTGTGAAGAATCTATTATATTCCGGTAAATGATAACAGGAATGTAGCTAGACAAACGATAATTAGTAACCCCAGGCTGTACTTCAGTGTCATTTTAAACAAGGTAGACTCCTGTCCTGTTTGTTTTACGGCTGCCGTCGCAATTGCGATGGATTGAGGAGAAATCAGCTTGGCCATAACTCCGCCGGCTGTATTAGCAGCGAGTAACAGCGCCGGGTTTGCCATGATTTGATTCCCTGTGACCACCTGTAAATGGCCGAACAACGCGTTGTTACTGACGACAGAACCCGTTATGAACACACCGAGCCAGCCGAGAATAGGACTGAAGAGAGGAAATAGGGCGCCAGTTTTCGCTAAGGCCAGTCCAATGGCTGAACTTAAACCAGCGAAGTTGGATAAATTCGCGAAGCCCATGACAAAACAAATAGTCAAAACGGGAATCCACAAATCCTGGATGGTTAATTTTAAAGAATCCATCCCTTGCGGCAGGGTGATCGCTGAACTGAATAATCCAGTAAGGAGTACAGCCACTAATATCGCGGTCCCAGTCGCAGATATCAAATCTAATTTAAAGAGAGCATCTAAAGCTACCGTATCCGGTGCAATGGGCGGTGCTTTTTGAATCTCCTGATGTAGAAAAGGAACAGGAATAAAGGCCGTTGTTTTCTCTAATAGTCCGCCTTCGCTGAATAGTGCTTTAAAGGAAGGCAAGCTCCAGACGGTAATGGTGGCTGTAAGGATATAGAACGGTGACCACGCTTTAATGATTTCTTTGACGCTGTAGGATTCGCCCTGTTGAATGTCTGGTGCGTTCTCCTCACGGTGAATGGTTTTCGGCTGCCATTTTCTCAGGAATAAAGCCAGTCCAGCCATACTTAATAATGCGGCAAGAATGTTCGCAAGCTCAGGTCCAAGGAAAAGAATAGTGAAAAGTTGAGCTCCTGTATAAATCCCACTGACGACCAGCAGTGCAGGTAAGGTTTCTTTTATTCCTTTTACTCCGCTTAGAATGAACACGAGTAAAAATGGAATAGCGAAGGAAATCATCGGAAGAATGTAGGCGAGTGTTCTGGAAAGCTCCATCGTTTCCAGATTTCCCATTTGAGCTCCCACAATGACAGGAATTCCGATCGCGCCAAATGCGCCGGAAGCAGCGTTTGCGATCAGGCACAAAGCGGCTGCTTTCAACGGGCGGAACCCAAGCTCTACAAGAAGAGCGGCGCTAATAGCAATCGGTACGCCGAATCCGGCTGCACCTTCGAGGAACGCGTTAAAGCTGAATCCGATTAAAAGCAGCTGAAGACGCTGATCCTGGGAGATGTTTGCAATACTGGATCGAATCACTTTAAATTTCCCTGTGCGAACGGCAATCTTATAAAGCCAGACCGCCATGATGACAATGTAACCGATCGGCCACAGTCCATTAGCTACACCGTGAAGAGATGCTGAAACAGCTTTTGCAATCGGCATGTCAAAGAATACAATGGATACGAGAATACTTAATGCAAGCGTGAGGAAAGCAGCTAAAATCCCTTTCATTCTAAAGCGTGTCAGGGCTAAAAAGAAGAAAAAGATGGGAAGAGCTGCGATCAGCGCACTCAAAAATACATTTCCAAACGGATCATACTGCTGTAACCACATGGACGATCAACTCTTTTCTGCGAATAATCTAGGTTGTTGGCTGGTTTTCAAAATTGGCGCCCAGGATATCTTTAAGGACGTTCACACTATGGTCGAACTGCTGTTGTTCTTTTTCGTTCAAGCTGACTTCTACAACATTCCGTATTCCCGTGCGGTTTACTACCGCCGGCACTCCAATATAAACGTCTTCCGCATTGTACTCTCCATTTAAATGAGCACTTACAGTCAGAACACTGTTTTCATTATTTAGAATAGCTTTTGAAATACGAGTCAGTCCCATGGCAATCCCGTAATAGGTTGCGCCTTTCTTTTCGATGATATGGTAAGCAGCATCACGGACATTGGTGAAAATCTCATCAAGATCTTCCATATGGTAATCTTCGTGACGTTCCATTAATTCATATACAGGCACCCCGCCGATAGATGCATGGCTCCATACTGGAAGCTCGGTATCTCCGTGTTCTCCAATGATATTGGCGTGAACGTTAGAAGGGGCTATGTCAAAATATTCTCCTAATAGAAAACGGAATCGGCCGGAATCCAGAATCGTTCCACTTCCGATGACGCGCTCTTTCGGCAGCCCACTAAATTTCCAAGTGGCATACGTCAGAATATCCACTGGGTTCGTTGCAACTAAGAAGATTCCGTTAAAGCCGCTCGCCATAACGTCATCGACGATGCTTTTGAAAATAGTCAGGTTCTTTTTCACAAGATCCAAACGAGTTTCTCCGGGTTTCTGGTTCGCCCCTGCACAGATGCAAACAATGTCAGCATCTTTACAATCTTCATACTGACCGTACCAAGTTTTCGTTGGATTTGGAGCGAAGACCTTACCGTGGTTTAAGTCCATGGCATCTCCCATAGCTTTATCTTCATTCAAATCGATAATGACAAATTCTTCGGTAACGGATTGGTTCAGCATAGCAAATGCATAGCTGCTTCCTACAGATCCTGCTCCAATAAGTGCCACGCGGTTTACTCGTTCTCTAGTCATATGAATTCCTCCTAAATGGTATCTGTGAATGATTGTGAAATATATCACATGTTCATTGTGCAATATTCTGCTTATTGAATCAATAGGTTTTGTGAAGTTTTTCACAAAGAAATTATTTTAGTAAGATGCAAGCGTTTTCTTGTTCACATTTTGTTCAAAAAATATTCTGACCTTGGAAAACTCGGATTTAATGGGAATGGACACACGGCCTCATGAGGAATTTATTTATGAAAAATTTGTTCTTTTTGCAACCAATACTGGAATCTAATCGTAAAGAAGGACGAATAGAAAGATCGTAAGTGAATAAAGGGACGATTATAAAAACTATTAAATCTGGGGGGGCGGAACGAATGAATTTATTCTTCTACATTACAATCATTGTTGGTTTTTCTCTTATCTATTATGGATATGTCAAAAAAATAGACAATGACCTAAAAAAGAAAGAACTGGAAATTGAAGAGAAGAAGATAGAGCTGGAAATAAAAAAGTTAGATCATAAGGACGGCGAAAAAGAGAAGGAATAGGATGAATGTTTCTAATAGCGAGCGATGATTATGAAAGAGGTGATTTCTTTGAAAACCTACGTGATCTTGTTTATGGTTGTTTTTTTTATGCATGGAATGACCCTGGTGAATGTCACGCTTTATGACGGCAATTGGAATGGAATTGTTCTAATGCTTTCCAATCTGTTATTTCTGGTTGCCTGCGTCTTCTTTGGGACGGAATTTCGGGCACGTAGAAGAGTTAAGGACTAGTTTGATCTGGGGTGTTAGATGATTAGAGAAGTGTGGTTTTACCCGCGGAAACCTTTGGTGACTGGATGATCTTAACCTTTAAACATGGAGTATAGCGCATACGCTTTTGTATAAAAAACAACCCACAGGTGAAGGACACCTGTGAGTAGAGAATTTTATGATTCTGTTTCTACAGTATCTAACCAATCGATGATTTGCGAGGAAATCTCGTGGTTGTTTTTGTCGATCATCATTAAGTGGGAGTTTCCGTTAATTCCTTCTTCTGTTAGCTGTATCACTTCGCCTGTGCCACCGTTTTCTTTAATCATATCAACGGTCGTTTGAACGGCTTCCAGACGACCTACCTGATTTCTTGATTCAAGGTAATCCCCGTAGACGCCAAGGTATGGAATTTCTGCGAACGTGTCTTGTACTTCCTGTTCGTCTGTTGGAGATCCTACAGGTTCGATAGCAATGATCCCTTTAACTAACTCTGGACGTTGACGTGCTACTTCATATCCAATTTCTCCGCCCATTGAGTGAACCATTAGTATAGCAGGGCCTTTATCCTCTAATAAGGAGATCATGTTATCTACTTCTTGCTGACTACCCCGGGAAGTTCCTCCACCAGCTTTTCCACCTGATTCAGTTCCGCTGAAAGCTTGGCCTTGACCGCGCTGGGTGCCTGCATCGCTGCTTGATTGTCCTTGACCCTGGCCTCCACGCGCATTACCGCTGCTGTCAGTTGATCCTGAGCCGCCTCCAGCGCTTACTTGCATGGGAATACCCGCGTAAAATTGTTCAAAAGAATCTGCCGGGAATTGCCCCTTTGGGTAAGGTTCATCCGGAGCGGACCCTAATCCCCAGCGCTGCCAGATCGACTGTGAATCCCATTTAGACATCGGGGAGCTTGCTTCTGATTCCGAAAGACCGGCACTAGCAAGATCTGACGTGTCTACGGTATAAACAGGATAACCGGCCTGGGCAAAATCATATGCCCAGCCATTACGAGAGTCTGGAGTGCTTTCATAAATGTTAGCCCCAAGTCCTAGTCCGGGAACCATGACCACCGGCGTATTGTCCGATTCATAAGGGATAAACGAATGGATCAGAGACTGGGTATCCTGAGAATCTCCTACATAGAAATCATCTATCGTCTTAAAGCTAACGCTGCTTTCCTCATCCCCTGCGCCGGAAGCATCAGAAGAATCGCTGGTAGCGGCGGGACTGCTCTCCTCTGTCGTTTGGTTGTCTTCTGCCGCCTCATCGTCCTCACTTGTATTGGTACAAGCACCTAGTATAAGAAGGGCGGCCATAAGTGCGAATGTGAATGATACTTTTTTCATAAAGATCTAAAACTCCATTTCTATTAAGTATATATTGGAACCGTTCCAACAACCTCAGTATGACATAAGGAGTGTGGTGGAAATTTGGGGAGTATGTGTAAAAAGCATGTAATTATATTGCAATCTTTACCTTTTTAATATCATCTTGCCGGGAATAAGGAGGAGAGGTGTTTATTTTCGATTTTTCAGTTCTGTTTCAGCCAATTTAAATATCATTTCCTGATAGTCCTTTTCAAATAAAAATAAATGACCTTGTCCTTCAAGGGGATGGAAGACAGCATTCGGTATATGATCTGCAAGATGCTGTCCGTAAGAAAAAGGCACTAATCTGTCTTCTGTTCCATGAAAGATATGGATTCTGCCCGGGATTTCTTTCAGCTTTACGCCCCAATCCACATAGTGGACAGCTGCGTCGATCGCAACACCCTTTCCACCCTGGCGGAAAGCCTCTTTCTGTTCAGCTATAAAGCGTTTTTGAAATTGCGGATCTCGCGCAATTTTTTTGTCCGTCTCACTTACCGTCTTTAAGAGACTTTTGATGGTCAGTTTTGGGAACATCTTCATGACAATCCCCATCCCTTTAAATAACAAGCGGAAAAGTGGAGGGGATTTCTCAGCCAACTTGATAGACAGCCGGTCTGCAGGTGCTTCCAGTTTCTCAGCAGCATCAGGCATTTCAGTAAAATTCGTGTATCCTGCAAACGCGAAGTTAAAGGTTAAATGGTCGGCTAAAGAGTAGCTGCAGACAGTCGTGTGGGCGCCTCCACTGGATGTTCCCATCGCACCGAATGTATCAATTGCAAGAGCGTCCGCAAGCTCTCTGATATCTTCCGGGTAATCGAGCAATGCTCGATCTTCTTTAATAGTCGAACCGCCCATTCCAGGACGATCTATCGCAATGATCCGGAATCCGAATTTCTTTGCTGTACTGTCCAGGTAGCGGGCTTCTAACCTAGATCCGGGTCCACCGTGACCATAGAAGATCGGATAGCCAGAGAGATCTCCAAACTCGCAGTAGGCGAGTGTCCTGTCATCTTTTGTTTGTATCGTATTGGTTTGAATTTCTGTCATTATGATCCCCCTCTTATCTTTGCACCTTCTCTAAAACCTTTTATTCTCCCATGGCTATTACGTACATCTTTGATAATCCGTTATATTCTACTATGATGACAGGCGATTTCTCCTCAGTCGTATAGATATCGGCCCCCACCGGTGATTTCGTAGCCATTCCTTTTTTTACTTTTCCTAGCCTCTCCCCTTTTTGATACCCTTTTTCTTTTACCCATTCAGCTCCATGAGTATAGACTTCGTTATTTTCCAACTCTATTAAATCAGCATCCGGGTTCAGTTTTAATACTTGGCTCCTTGATAGAAGTCCACCTTCATTAGCACCTGGATAACATCCAGCTACTATGAAAAGTAAGGCGAAGCAAACCGTAAAACATTTCATTATTTACCTCCTGTGTCAGGCTGCAGCAAGCGTCATGTATAGATCTCATCTCCCCTAACTATAACATTGGACTCGTTATGAGAGATGAGTAGGTTTTGGCTGATCAAAAGTTACAAAATACGTAGTAAGACCTGTGGAATAGTTGTAACGATGCAAACATTTGTTGTGAGTTTTTAGTATTCTAATATAATTTAAATATCCTTACAGCACTACCTAACAACTCTATTAATATTGTATTTACTAGTAATATTTTCGGTCGTAAATCATTCAATATACTTAAATAATATATAAAGAAAGTTTTGAGTGGTTTTACCAAGGGTAACAGTCTCCATATTAGTCATTTTCTTTCAGGGAGGAGGGAGAATTATGAAGAAAATGGAGATCGAAATTCCTGCGATATCTATCATAGGTTTACTGGCTTTATCCGTTATCTTCGGATGGTTCCGGTATGGCTACGGTTTATTAGTGCCCGAATTTAAACGAGCTTTTGGTGTATCCGCCTCTACTTTAGGAGTAATCTCCAGCCTGTCTTTCGTTTCCTTTTTAGCAGGGGTGGTGGCGGTGTTAATGCTGGTTTCTAAATTTGGTTCGCGCCCGGTTATTCTTATCGGGATATTTGCTGCATCAACAGGTTTGTTAATGGCTTCCCTTACTTCAAATCCACTCATTTTTACAGTGGGGTGTGTGGTGGCCGGCTTGAGTCCCGGTTTAACGTGGTCTTCTTTTTCTGAGAACGTCAATCAGCACGTTAAGAAAACGGTCCAGGAGCGGTCGCTTGCGGTGATTAGTACCGGTTCGACTCTGGGATTAATCGTAATCTCCATAAGCTACCTGTTCCTGGATGGACAGTGGAGAATCATTTGGATCACAGGAAGTGTCATAGGATTCTTAATTTTTATATGGGCTTTTCGGTCCATACCATCCTCCAATCAAGACAACCGTGGAGGAAAAGAAGTTAAAATCAATAAACGGTCCTTCCTGACTAAAAACGCGAGACCGCTGTATGTAGCTTCCTTATTGTTTGGGATTACGGAATCAACTTATTGGACGTATGCCGCTGACTTTGTGAAGGAAAATTTCTTCGTAGATAATTCGAACGCCATCTTTTTCTTAATTACGGGTCTGGGAGGAATTGCAGGCTTATGGGCTGGCGATTTAATTAACAAATTAGGTCATAAAATCTGCTTCGCAGTTACGATTCTACTCTACTCGATCAGTATGGTGGTTCTGTTTATCTCTCAATCCTGGTTGTTTGTCGGAATGTCAGGACTGCTATTCGGAAGCACGTTTATGCTTTATGCTGCTTACCTGCCAATCTGGAGTGCCAAAGTATTTCCTGATAATCCCGAGAAAGGCTTTAGTGTAAGCGTCATTCTATTAAACATCGGGGCAATTATAGGTCCGGCCGTTTTTGGTGGAGTGTTAAAATTTGCAGGATACGAGTGGGTGTTTCTAATCATTGGACTGATTGCCTGCCTGAAAGTATTAGTCATGCCTAACACTAGGGAGGCATAGAAGGAGTATAAGGTAAAACGATAGAGCAAAACTATTAAATGGTAAAATCACCCACCTCAGGTCATCCAGATTCTGGATGACCTGAGGTGGGTTTTTTTGGAAAGTGAGAAGAAGGGTTTTATTCTTTCCTTATCGAAAATTGAACGTAATGATAGTCTTGTATAGTTAATAGAACAGGAAACGAAGGAGATCATTTATGACTAATAATTTAATTAATCAAATAAGAGAACTGGAGGAAGCGCACTTAAATCTTAAGGTAAGAGAATCTCCTGAAGAACTCGATAAGATATTGGCAGATGATTTTTGGGAGATCGGCAGTTCAGGCATGATCTATGATAAGAAAGAATGTCTGGAACTTGGAGTTGTATTATCGCAGATGACTTTATATAACTATGAAATCGACAGGCTAGCTGAGGATGTGGTACTCGCAACGTACTTTATTGAAGATCAAACAAGGAATAGACATACCCTTAGGAGCTCTATTTGGAAATTTATAGATGACAGATGGCAGTTGTATTTTCATCAGGGGACCATAACTCAGTTACGAGTGAAAGATTTAACGTGATTCGATCATAAGTATTGGAAGGAGTGGGTAGGCTGCTATGCTTGAATACTTTGTTTTGCTTCCATTGATGGTGGTTGTATTTTACTCATTATATATGACTGCCCTATTTCCGAACTTTCTTACTTACACTGGCTATGGATATTTTCTGGTGCTTACTCTAATTTTTGTGGTACTCAGGGAAAGAATCAAATCCAATTATGATTTTGAGACTCCAGCCTATTGGGAAAAGAATTCTGAGTTAGTTGATATTGTGATGTGGTTCTATTTAATCCCGGGGTTTGCGGTTATCATCTTTGCTCTGATTTATTGGTTTAAAGGAAAGGAAGAAAGAAAGTTCAGACACATTTTTGCAAGTATTATAGGCTTAATTCTTTTCTTCATTTATAACTATGCTATTTTTGAGCTGTTTTTAGGTTATAGCCGGTAAGATCATTATAGGATGGGAACTGGATGAAGGTGGTGTTTCATAGGAGGGGATGATCATGATTAAAGCTATTATTTTTGATTTAGATGGAACGTTACTGAACCGGGATGAGTCATTGAAGGTTTTTATATCTGAACAGCACGATCGATTGAACAAGTGGCTGGGTCATATTCCTAAAGAGGAGTACATACAGAAATTTATTGAACTGGATGATCACGGATATGTGTGGAAAGATGAGGTATTTGAACAACTAACGAAAGAATTTGAAATTGAAGGGATTTCTGTTCATGAGTTACTCGAAGATTACTTGAACTTCTTTAAGGAAAATTGTGTGCCATTTCCTGAGCTATTAGAAACGTTAGAGGAGCTTAAACGAAACCACTTCCTCGTTGGAATGGTTACCAATGGAAAAGGGCAGTTTCAAATGGATAACATAAAAGCTTTGGAAATGGATTCATACATGGATGTCATTCTTATATCGGATTGGGAAGGAGTTAAAAAGCCTGATTCAATGATTTTTAGAAGAGTAGCGGAAAGGCTTCACGTGTGCCCTGAAGATTGTGTATTCATAGGCGATCACCCAGATAAAGATGTAAAAGCAGCCCGGGAAGTTGGGATGAAAGGAATTTGGAAAAGGAACGATCAATGGGATGGAGCAGAGGCGGATGACATGATTGATGATTTAAGCGAGATACCCGGAATCATTTTGCAATTCAATTCTATTTCTAATGGAACGTTATAAAATCTGCATCTCATATTTCTATGTTTATAAATAAATCCACTCCTGATTCTTCAGGAGTGGATTTGATTTTACTCTCTTTTATTTACTTCTGGTATCACCCAGCATCTGGTCCACGTAGCCGCGGATAACCGGACTATTAATCGTCGTCAGATAACTAAGCATCCATTTAATTGCTTTTTTATTCGGAGAGGTAGTATTAACTTCCTCTTCCACAGAATCCAGAGTAGAGAGAAGCTTATGCTGATTCTCTTCACTGAGATTAAGGTGAGGCACCATTTCTCTCAGCTGCTTAATACTTAACCTGGTCAAATTGAAATTCTGGTTGTCTTCATCTGTTGGACTCATATTAGCCCAGGTCAGAATCGGAGCCTGACTGCTCTGGTTCAACTGCGTCATATACCCATCCAGACACTCCATTAAGAAGGAAGTGACGTGGGAGGAGTCAACGTTTGAATCCATCACCATGAATTGTTTCACATATTCCTTGGTCAAACCATTCAGCATAACGGCTGCATCCATGGAATATGATTTTTCCGTTTGATCATAGACACTTGCGATAAGCAATTGCTGATGATCAATAAGGGATTTGTCGCTGAATGTCACAAGGGCCATATGAATAGCCTCAGCATCAGCAGGTTGATGGACCATTTTACGCAACCATAGACCTCGTTTGATGCGGGCCTCAATCTGGTGGTAGATCTTTTCAGACGGTGTCAGCTTGTCGTCCTTATTGATCTCTGCAAACTCCTGGTCCAGAGCTTTTTGACTTTGCTCAATCAAGCCTGAAAGTAAACTGAACTTTGTGGTATAGTAACCGTTTAGTTCTTGTTCATTCATTTTACTCTCCTGAGCCACGTTCGCCATGGTGGCAGCAGTGTATCCTTTTTGGATAAAAAGATGTTCAGCTTTGCTTACAATATGGCTTTGAGATTCCCCGTTCTTAAGCTCCGTTGCAGCCAGTTCATCTTGATAAACGTTGTCACGGTCAAAAGAAGGAGAGGTGTTTGCTGTTTTGTCTTCTGCTATAGTTCGTTTCTTTCTGCCTATTTTAGAAAGCAGTTCATAGACCACAGGAACAATTAACAGGGTCAGAAGCGTCGAACTTGCGAGCCCGCCGATAACCGTTAATCCGAGACCTTTACTAATAATGGATCCGCCTTCTAATCCTAAAGCGAGCGGCAGTAAAGCACCGATGGTCGCAAGGGCTGTCATAAGGATCGGACGTAATCGGGTAGTACCCGCGTCAAGCAGAGCTTCACGAGTGGTAAATCCATCTTTTTCACGCTGGATCACCCGGTCGATTAATACGATACCGTTAGTAACGACAATTCCGATCAGCATGAGTCCACCAATCATGGCCGAGATACTCAGCGTCTCACCGCCAATGAGCAATCCTAATACTGCGCCGATAATGGTAAACGGCAGGGCAAATAGAATCGCAAGAGGGGCTAACGCTCCGCCAAAGAAGATGACGAGTACCAAATAAACGATGGCAATCGCTGCAATCATGGCGAGACCCAGCTGACTGAAGGATTCATTGATATCCTCGGTCACGCCGCCAATCGATAGATCAACGGAGGCAGGGTGGTCAATGTTATCAATCTCTTCCTGCACGTCGGCAGAAATCGAGCCGATGTCGTCGGAGGAAGATGTCGCACTTACACTCGCATAGACCTGACCGCCTTGACGGCTGATCGTATCTTCTGTCGTGCCTTCTTCCACTTCCGCAATTTCATCTACCTGCACGGTCTGGCCGAGCGGTGTCTGAATTTCTTCATTCGTCAGTTCGTCAATGCTTTCATAACTATCGTTTTCAATTTCCAGATAAACCTGCAGCTCTTCTCCATCCTGCTGCACGGTGGTCACTTCCGGACGTTCACGATTCGGACTCAGCGTCTGACCAACCTGACCGGCTGTAAGTCCGAGACTGCTCAGTTCGCCAGGGTTAGCTACCAGCGTATATTCTTCATAGGATTCAGACAGGCTTGATTCGGCATCCGAGAGGTCTTCCTGGTCGTTTAGAATCTGAGTCACTTCTTCTACATATGGTTTGATTTCCTCGGTAGAATCTCCGAATACCTGGACTTGAATATCACTGCTGGAACCAGTTGAAGAGAAGTCCTGGTTACTCCAGTCTCCGCGATCGATCATTTCCTTCAGATCGTCCATAACCTGTTGTTTCTCATCAGAAAAATTCTCCGTGTCTTCGTTATACTCTACGAAAAATGCTGCCTGATTAGAGGCGCCGGGGTTCATTGGATTTTCTCCACCCACGGAATACTGGATATTTTCGACGTCTTCACGGTCAGCAAAATATTGATACGCATCTTCCGCAATTCCTTCCACATCTTCAACGGTCTGGCCTGGTGCCGGACTATACGTTGGCATGACCATTTTCTGTTCTTCAGAAGGAAGGAAGCTCACTCCAACCAGCGGAATTAAGGCAATACTTCCAGCCAGAATCACCACAGCGGCCAGGGAAGTAATGATTTTGTGATTTAATACACTGTTTAATACTTTCTTATAGCCTTTCGCCAGTCGTCCTGGGCCTTCTTTGTGACTCTTAGCTGCCTGCTTTTTATTTAATAGACTGTGAGACAGCATAGGCACAATGGTAACCGCAACCACCAGGGAGGCAAGCAAGGCAAATACAACCGTTAAGGCAAAAGGAAGGAAGATTTGGCCTACGACGCCTTCAACTAACCCTAATGGCAGGAAGACGGCAATGGTTACGATCGTAGAAGAAAGAATCGGCATAAACATTTCCTTCGTAGCGGATCGTATCAGGTCTTTACCTTCCAGTTTTTCATCAGTTAACGACATCCGCCGGTAAATGTTCTCGACAACCACAATGGAGTCATCCACTACTCTCCCTATGGCTACTGTCATCGCACCCAGGGTCATAATGTTTAACGTAATGCCCATTTGGTTTAACACAATAAGAGCGATAAAAAGGGATAGCGGGATCGAAATCACTGAGATGATTGTCGTTCTGAAGTTTCTTAAGAATAATAGAATGACAGCAACTGCAAATAGTCCTCCGAAGAGGGCTTTATTTAACATCGTGCTGACGGATTCTTCAATCGGTTCACCCTGGTCAAAGGAATAAACGAATTCTATTCCATTGATGTCTTCTTCAAATTCAGAAGCTTGGTCTTTCACAAGGTTAACCACGTCAACCGTGTTCGCTTCCTGAGATTTTACGATTTGTATAGAGATGGATTCTTCTCCATTAGTTCTGGAAATGGAATCCGTCTGGGCTACAACCTCGAGATTGGCTACTTCCGAAAGGGGAACCGTAGGAATACTCTCTTGAGCTGATTGTCCTGAACCTTGCTGACCGGCGCCCTGTCCGTTCTGGGAAGGGGTGATCGGGATTTCAAGATTCTCTAAGTCTTCCAGATTCGTAACGTTTCCATCCATAACGACCGATTTTCTCGTTTCATCGAACGTGTATAAGCCTAATGGGAAAGCCACATCCGCGCCCTGGATATAATTGGTCACGGTTTCCTGATCCAGCCCATTTTCCTGTAAGGCTTCTTCATCAAAGTTCATTTGAACTTCCTGGACCTGCTGACCGGAGACTTGAACGTCAGCGACCCCTTCCAATCCTTCCAGCTCTGGAACGATGGTATCATTAACGGTAGCGGTTAAATCTTCTAAACTACCACCTTCATTAAGCACACTCATACTAATGACCGGAAACGCGTTAAAGTTTACACGGGATACTTCCGGCTCCTGAGCAGCTTCAGGAAGCGTGAAGGAATCCACAGATTCTTGCAGTTCATCTTCAGCTTCATCTAAATCTTTACTATAGCTGTATTCAAGCTGTAAACTTGAGGCATTCTGGAAGGAAGATGAACTGACGGTTTGAACCCCGTTCAGATTTTCCACCTGCTGCTCCAGCGGTTCTGATATTTCATCTGCTACCTCTTCCGGAGTTGCTCCCGGATACGTAGTGGTTACGGTAACGATAGGTGGATCAATGTCTGGAATGGTTTCCAGTTTCATGTTCAATCCTGAATACAAGCCCGCTGCTGTTATAATGATCGTGATTAACCAGACAGCGAATTTGTTGTTCATGGAAAAATTTATTATCTGCTTCATTTGTTCCTCTCCTCTCAATTTGACCACTTAGTCAACCTGGTCTAAAATATACATGACCGACTGGTCATAAGTCAAGAATCAAACTCTGAACGTATAGAAAGGGTTACAATCAATATGGATCCAAAGAAAAAGAATATTATAGAGCAATCGATCAAGCTATTTGCAAGAAAAGGCTTCAGCTCTACTTCCGTGCAGGAGATTGCCAGAGAATGCAATATCTCCAAAGGCGCTTTTTATCTTCATTTTAAGTCTAAGGATGAGTTGTTATATGAATTGTTTGAGCATTACTGGAGAAGAATGCAGCGGCGGGTCAACGAGGTTTCTTCCGAGCCTCTTGAGCCGAATGAAAAATTCGCCCAGCAGCTAAAGATTACAATTGAGGAAGTAGCGAATCACAGGGAATTCATTATTATGCAGGTCCGTGAGCAGGTTATTCCTTTTAATGAAAATATCGAGCAATTTATTAAAAAGATGCGCTACCATTCGTATTTATTTTATAAAAATCATCTAATTTCCATCTATGGAAAAGAGGCGGAGGCTTATGCCTGGGAAGGAAGCTTAATCACCCAAAGCTTAGTCAGTAATTACATTGATTTAATCATCATAGATAACGTAGAGTTTAACTTTTTAGAAGTAGCTAACTCTATTGTTACGAAGGTAGATTACATGATGAAGGGGATTATGGAAAACAAGGATATTCCCGTCATCACGGAGGAGATTATTGAGCAGATGGCTCCAGACGACTTCGGTCTCTTACAGCTGAATGAGATCATCCGTGAGTTAAAAGAAGTCACCGTGTCAGAAGCGGATCGGGATATTAAAGATACAGCTGAAGTTCTCACTCTTGAATTGGAACGCACTTCTCCGCGTGTAGCAGTAGTCAAAGGAATGGCTTCGAATCTTGAAAAACATGAAGAGTATTTAGATTTAGCTTCTAAACTAAGAGCTTATTTTATTTAAAAAACTTATTGCGCTAAAGGGCCGGTTAGTTGAAGACTCAGTTTCGAGATATCGGGTTACAGTGAAGGTCCTGCGGGGGACGATTCGCTTTCCGTGGGCATGTGGTAAGCTTCCTCAGGCTTCGCCTTCCGGGATCTTACCGATCATGTTTATCCCACAGGAGTCTTCATCGTCCCCCTCCGGACCTTGCCAAATCAGCAACTCGAAACCACTTCAAACATCACCTGCGTGATGAGGAATTAGACCAAGTGGTTTTCTACTTATTTCAGGATGTAACTAATTTCCCTAGACCGTCATAAAAGCATTTAATCCAGATTTAGCAGGGGAATTTTTCTCTCCTAGAAGGGTCCGTTTTTCTTAATCATGATGGGTTGGTGGGGAAATTGCGAGACTCCCATGGGAGAAGGAACTAGGTGAGATCTCGCAGGGAGTGAAACGAGCTAGGAAGCTCCTGTTAAAAGGAGGATCGACTAAGGTCGCTACGTCCTGTGGCAACGTCGATCGACCCCACATCGTGTAGGGCCATAGGAAAGCGAGTTATTTCCCCACCAGCCATTTTCCATCTTACGTAACGGACCTAACTATCTCGAATTCAATTCTTCCAGTATCGGGAGCTTATATGAAACAATCTTTGAGAATTAACAGTGCTATTTGTAATTCATGAAGGGGGTCGCTTATTAGTTGTACGTTCCGTTTGTCTTTCTATCGATATGACCATCAAGTCAAAGTTAGAAGAATAAAAATATTATCCTCTTTTATCCATTGACTATCCGGTCATTTACGTTTATGTTAGTAGTGTAATTGAATATTTTCCTTTTAAGGGGAGTAGCTTTTACAGCAAAGTCGTCAATCCAGAGTGAACTTCACTCTCGGCTTTGTTGGCAGTGATGCTGTTAGCAAGACCTTACCGTCCGGGTATAGGTCTATAGATATGGAGTGGCCTATACACGTGTATAGGCCACTTTTTTTTATGAACAATGAAGAAGAGAGGAAAGATGATCGTAACCTGCAATATTATAGAAATGGATTCGATGGTTATGGGTGGGAAGCCATAAGTATGCATAATAGGGGAGGCAGAAAGATGTCCGGAATTTTCAATTCTAGCATTCAAAAGTTAAAGGACGATGGAGTAAATATTAAACAGACACCGATGAAGAAAAAGGATTGGAAGAATATGTTTTACAGCATGAAGAAAAACCCACTCATTTGTTTTAGACCAGGGGAATATAGACGGTCTTAATACAGATGAAACAAGGAGTTTGGGGAGAGGTAGAGAATATGTGAGGAGGCAGAGTGGAATCTGTGGTAAAATCCGGTAACAAGATGGTAAGTTGAAAAAATAGAGAGGTAATCTATCTCTATATACCAGAAAATATGAATGGAGGATATGATGAAGCAGTTTGCTAGCAGTCTAGCGCAGATTTTTTTAGGTTTATGTATTTTAGCAGGGTCCTGGATGATCGCCGATGCGATGAGTGATAATAATCCTTCTGGGAATTCTATTGAACAGGTACAAGTGAAACCCCAGACGAAAGATCAATTATTGAGTCATTCGGAATTACAAGAATACTTAGGAATTAAACAGGACCAAGTAGAAAAGCTCCTGCCAAAAAAAGAAGGAAACGTCACCAAGAGCCAAATTCCTTACATACAGATTGGCTATGAATACTATTTTCCAGTCAAAGCGGTTGATCTATGGCTGGAAGAAACGGAAGCTGCAATTTTTGATTAAAGATTCTTAAAGTTTACTGGTAAAAATGAATAGGTTAAGCAGAAAACTAGTTGCTGTATGTATTGATTGAAACATGCTAAAAAAACTCTCGGAGGAATGAGCATGCATACGTATCAAAAACTGACTGTCTATTTTGCTTTTCTAAGTGCTTCCTTTTTAGCAGGAGGGTTAGTGTTTCAATCCTATACAGAGTATTCGATACTCGTTGGATGGGGAGGAAATCTTATCGCGAATTTTTTTGCTTTATTTTATGCTGTGAAGTGGAGGAGAAGACGACAAATAACAAAGAATGTGAATGAAAAAGGAGTGTGAAAAATGCCTGTATGCAAAAGCTGCAAAGAAGAATGGACATGGGGTGAAACCATGAAGAAATCTTTTACGTTAGCTGCTGGAATTACGTGCCCGCATTGTGAAAAGAAGCAATACCTTACTGCTTCCTCCAGAAAGAAAAGCAGTCTAAGTATTTTCCTTATTCCTTTCGTTATGTTGATCTCTCTTTTATTCGATAACTCTTCCCCACTCTTTTTATTCTTTTTAATAGGAACTGGAGCACTTGTGATGAGCGTGCAGCCTTTTATCATGGAATTATCCAATGAAGAGGAGCCGCTTTGGTAATGAGTCCGGGTTATGAAAAGGGAGAGGAGATTACCTATGAAAGAAACCGACTTTTCTACTATTGCTGATCACTACGATAATAATCATTATAGAGTCAAAGAATTAGAAAAGGATACGACCTTAAAGGCCCATATCACTAAACAAAAGAAAGAGAAGTATGAAGTGCTTGATTTATCATGTGGAACAGGGCTGTATCATGCTAAGCAAGTTCCTTTATTTCATGATTCACGAGTTCGATGGACTGGATTGGATGCATCGGAAGCTATGCTTGAAAAAGCAAAAGAAAAGCTTGGATCGATTCAGCTGGTTCATGGCTGCGCGGAGAGTATGCCTTTTGAGTCAGACAAATTTGATTACATAGTCAATAACTATTCGTTCCACCATTATCAGGACAAAGAAAGAGCTTTGGATGAGATTACACGGATTCTCACGACAAATGGACTGCACAAGATGCACAATATGGCTATTCATGCCATGCCAAAGGGGTGGGTGTATCACTACTTTCCTCAAGCTTATGTTGAGGATGTACAAAGATTCTGGCATCATGATGAGATCTATGAAGCACTTAAGAAAAGAGGTCTTGAAGTTCAATTACACGTGGACTATCGCCGGCAGGAGGTCACGGTCTCGGACTATCTTCCGCATGCGGAAAACCGGGATATTTCCGTATTGACGTTAATCAGTGACGATGTATATGAGAAATGGCTGAACAAAATGAAGCAGGAGGTAAAGGAAGATCCCCTCCTAACCATTCCCCATGAATTTGCCGAGCTTTTCCTCACTGCAAAAAGACGATAGGTTGAAAAAATCGTTTGGTCAAAATGAACGAAATAAAGGGAGGTTAATAGAAACCTCATGATAGGTAGTAACGAATTGTTCTAAGGGACGATTGTTCCTCTGGTCAATTCTATAACCCTCTCCATGGAAAAAGGGGATCCTTGTCATTATGCCAGGTTATCTGCGAATTTCTATTGACTGTGTGGTGTACCCCATAGTTTAAGCTAAAGGAGAAGAGGAGGTCTTCATGTATAAAGTCAGCGAATTTTCAGCTTTAACAGGATTAAGCAAAGAAACATTAAGATACTATGCCCAAGTCGAGCTTTTAGAGCCTGTGTTCGTCGACCCAGCCAACCAATACAGATATTACGACGACGGATCCTACCTTCTCGCTTTATTGTTGGCGAAGCTGCGGGGGTTCGGCTTGACCATCCAGGAAATGAAGACTGTTATGAACGATAAATCCTTTGACAATCTGGAAAAATTATTGCTTAAAAAAAAGAAAAACATCGAATCTGAGATTGAAGAATTACGTTCTAAGGTAGCAGATATTGACGAGTTTATCGAGTCCGGAAAGGAGAGGGATAAATAATGGAATGGAAAGAAGAGCGAACCATAGAAGCGAATATAGAAACGGTATGGAATTTATTTCGGGAGGAAAACATGCTTGTGATTATGCCGAAAGTTATTGAAAATGAGCCGGTTCACATAGAAGAAGGGGGAGTGGGATCTAAATACCGGCAAAAGTACCAGGAAGGGAAACGCGTAGAAACCTATATCGTGGAAACGGTAGGGTATGAAGATACGGATGAGAAAAAGTTTAAACAGCTTAACTTTACCTTAGCGAAAGCATTCGATATTACTTTTTCTTTCACCCTTGAAAAAGTGACTGAGTCCACGACCCGCTTTATTTATGAAGGGAATAACCGGGGAGTCAACTTTGTGGGCAGAGCGTTTATGAAGCTTGGAAGTAAGAAGAACAACCAAAAGGTCGTAAATGACTTTAAGGACCGTGTGGAGGAAGAAGCATTAAAAGAAGAAGCTAGGACTTAAAAAAGGAGCACAGACGCTCCTTTTTTGCATGAACAAATGTAATTCCACTGCGCATACTCTTCGTGTAATAGGGAGAACTTTGGATGGATTTCGTGCTTCATAAATAAAACGTCCAGGGGACTCCTGGACGCTTTGCTTATCATTGTTTAAATTGATCAATCGTTTGCTGCAGCTTACGCGCCACGCCATCTAACGAACCGTTAAGTTCGTCGCTCGTAAGCGTGACTTTCGTTCGGCTTTCATCCATTTCCAGGGCTTCAGCAAATAACCCTCCAAGACCACGTGCGCGTCGATCCACTTCAAGCATCACATCGACATGGTTTTCTTTTAGAAAGAAAATCGCTTCCAGTTCATCTAAGTAAGAACGGTATTCTCCGCCCGGGGCGAATTCGAATTCCTGCACGTAACCAAAGTGTTTGGAGTACTCCATTTCCACTTCTCTAAGGCGGAAGCCGAGTCTGTTCTCTAATGCGTCCAGTACTTTTTCAATGTAAGGGTGCGGGGATACCTTAATCGGATCGCGGTCTTCTGGATCCAGAGCCATAGGAATATCCAATCCCGTTTCAAACCAAAGCGGCAGCCTTCCGAGGGAAGCAGGAGTGTGATACGGAAGCTGAATTGAAAATGGGATTTCCTTTGTTTCACCTTCTTTAATCGTCTCCTGATGAGCGATCGGGTATTTCTGGATCGCGACTTTTTCTTTGATTTTCTTATCGCCCGATTCACGGAGGGCTTCTGTCATGAGGAAAATGTGGATGGAGTCGATGGATTGTTCTACATCTCCTCCTTTGATGACGACTTTCCCGTGCACGTCTTCACCTGGTACAAATTGTGCTTTTTCCAACTGGGTGTCTACCTTAGCCGATCCCACACCTACACTTGCTAAAAATTTCTTGAACATCACTATCTCCTCCTTTCCTTGATTATACGAAAAAACGCCGGGAAAAGGTTCAACTTTTTCGTAAAGGATCAGAGATTAAATGGGGAATTTATTATGTATTAGACTCTGTTAAACTTCCGTGTTGATTTTAAGGTAAAGCTCCCGTTTGTTTAAGACTCAGTTTCGAGATAAATGGGTTATAAGGAAGGTCCTCCGGGGGACGATTTCGCTTTCCGGCCCTGCACGACGCAGGGTCGTTCGACGTTGCCACAGGACGTGGCGACCTTAGTCGAACATCCCATGTGGTAAGCTTCCTCAGGCTTCGCCTTCCGGGATCTTACCGATCATGTTCATCCCACAGGAGTCTTCATCGTCCCCCTCCGGACCTGGCCGAATCAGAAACTCGAAATCCACCAAAAATGCCTACTAAAATTAACGGGAGAGCAAAAGAGTATCTAGCTTATTTAAGTGTACAACCCCTGATATATAAGGGGTTAAGGCTGATCCAGAACGATTACCTCTATTATGGAAGGGTCCGTTCACTCCTCAATCATAGGATGGCGGAGGAAACGGCGAGACTCCCGCGGGAGAAGGAGCTAGGCGAGACCCCACAGGGAGTGAAACGAGCGAGGAGGCTTGCCAGTTCCCCCGCAGGAAAGCGAGTTGTTTCTGCAGCCACCCCCTCTCTTTATTAGCAACGGACGCAGAATATCTCGAAACTGAGTCTTCCACAATCCGGCCCTATTGCGTAATAAGGCTCTTATGAAAAATCAACATTAAACTTTAACAGAGACATGTATTAAAGGGTTACCTTTGAAGGATCATCTTGCATAGCAATTTGATCTGACTGGATATAATTTCTTTAATCTACCTTGAATTTTCCATTCATTTCAGAGAGACTAGAACATGTTAGATTATTTTGAAAACGTTTACAAAATTGAGGGGTGATGAAGCTGCTTAAAGGAATGACTTTGTTTTTTGATCGACTGGTTCAGCGGTATCTACCGGATGCTTTTTTGTTTGCGGTCATATTAACACTCGTGGTGTTCGGTCTTGGGATTGGTTTTACAGAAAGTTCTCCCGTTCAAATGGTTCAATTCTGGGGAGACGGGTTTTGGGATTTATTAGCTTTTGCCATGCAGATGTCTTTAATTGTTGTAACTGGATACATATTAGCCAACACCCCGCTTGTTAAGAGTGGGCTAGAGAGATTGAGTACGCTGGCTAAAACGCCAGGCCAGGCTATCTTGTTAGTTTCTTTTACTGCAGCGGCAGCGTGTTTAGTTAATTATGGCTTTGGTTTAGTTGTAGGAGCTTTACTGGCGATTCACGTAGCCAGACGTGTACCAAACGTGGATTATCGATTATTAATGGCCAGTGCCTACAGTGGATTTTTACTGTGGCACGGAGGATTGTCTGGTTCCATCCCTCTTACGATTGCAACGGAAGATCATTTTCTTTCGGACACGATTGGTTCGGTCCCGATTACAGAGACTCTTTTTAGCGGTATGAATTTATTTATCGTCTTTGTTCTATTAGTGTCCCTGCCGTTTCTGAATTTATGGCTGTTAAAGACCAGTGGTGATTTGAGCAAAAATAACCTGGAGCTGTTACATGAAGATCGGGCGGAAGAAGAGCTTGCAGCAACTGCTGAGCAGATGACACCTGCCGAACGTTTAGAAAACAGCGCCATCGTTTCTATCGCGATAGGGTTGTTAGGGCTATCGTTTGTTATTTACTTTTTCGTACAGAATGGTCTCGATTTGAATATCAATATCGTCAACTTTCTCTTCCTGTTCCTGGGGATTCTGTTTCATAAAACCCCTCGGAATTTTTTGAACAGTGTCAACGAAGCGGTAAAAAACGCAGGTGGTATCATCATTCAGTTTCCTTTCTATGCAGGGATTATGGGAATGATGGTGGCTTCTGGATTATCTGAGCAAATGTCTTCCTGGTTTGTAAGTATATCTACGGAATTCACATTTCCTTTGTTTGCTTTTATTAGTGCTGGAATTATTAACTTTTTTGTCCCTTCCGGCGGAGGGCAATGGGCTGTCCAAGCACCAATCATGGTTCCGGCTGCGATGGATCTTGATGTCAGTACCGCCAAAACAGCGATGGCTGTTGCCTGGGGAGATTCATGGACGAACATGATTCAGCCATTTTGGGCTCTACCCCTGCTTGCAATCGCTGGGTTGAAAGTGAAAGATATTATGGGATTCTGCGTGATCATTTTTCTTTGGAGTTTCATTCCGATCTCCATCGCTCTATTATTCATCAATTGATCCATTGAAAAGCGGGACCTTCGATACTGGGGGTTCCGTTTTTTCGATGTTTGGATACAAGTTGAAATGATTAAGTCTATATGACTTTAAACGAGAAAAACACACCTGTATTTTGTAAAATTGTTTATGAATTGGCAGGAGTTTAATTATGGGGGGGAAGCAGATGAACAAAAATCAAAGACTAACTATTATTTTTATACTGTTGGGCTCAATTTTGATTTCAGGAGGCATAGGTCTTCGTGATTATGTGAATTATTCACTTGCGATAGGATGGTTAGCCGGGTTTATCTCGCAACTGCTTGCAGTATGGTTTGCAATTAAATGGTATAACGAAACAAGATAATCACTAAGATTCAACTGATCATCTGTTTATCCCTCCGGTTTTAAAAGAAGAAACATCCTAGGATACAAAAAGGAGTGAAACGAATGAATGGTTTATTAATTATTGTTGTCATCATCCTTTCTCTATGGTCAATTACCAATACTATCCAAAAGGTAACGGATAAGGTATTGGAGAAGCAGGACCAGCAGACGCAACTATTAGAGGAAATAAAAGCGAATATAGAGTCTGGGGGACATGGTGATAAGTAAGGAGTGAATTGCTCTGGAATGATGAGTAGGAACTCGGAGTAATAGGTACTTTGCAGGATACTTACGCATAAAGAAGGAGTCTGAAACTAGAAATAGAATATACATACTTGAATGAGCGATTGGAATGTTTTAAAAAAATATCAACAGGAGGTTCCTATGGGAAGAGTTATTCATTTTGAAATTCATGTGGATGATATGGAACGGGCTAAGAATTTCTATAGCGGGGTATTCGGATGGACATTTGAAGATTGGAGCGAGTACGCGGGAATGCCTTATGCCGGAGCTGTGACCGGCGATGACAAGGAGCTTGGGATCAATGGAGCTTTAATGCAGCGCCAAAGCGCGCCTCCTGAATTAAATCAGGCTCTAAATGGCTATGCATGTACCATAGGTGTGGAAGATTTCGATGCTGTTGAATCTAAGATTTTAAATCATGGCGGCCAGGTCGCAATGCCGAAATATGCCCTGCCAGGAATGGCCTGGCAAGGATACTTCCTGGATAGCGAAGGAAATATTTTCGGTCTTCATCAGACAGATGAAAACGCAGAATAGAGAGAGGCTATTTATATCTATAGCCAATTAATCTGTAAACCGTGTTGTTGATTCTCATGAGAGACTTATTAAAAAATCAGGTTAGATTATTGAAGACTCCATTTCGAGATGTTTGGTGGAGAAACTCCAGGGAAAGACTCGCTTTCTATCTTTTACAGCTTTTCGTTCACTTGCTTAGTGGTCTTGAAGGTGCTTATGGAAAGGAGGATGGACATGAAAAGACATGAAGCTTTGATCCCTCTATCCCACCACCACCATCACGCTTTAGTGATGGCTCTTGAAATGAAAAAAGCTGGAACAGAAAAAAGTCAAAAGAACTATAAGCAATTAATAAGGGACATGATTGATTTTTGGAAAGACGATGGCCGGGATCACTTTAGGGATGAAGAGGATATTCTACTACCGGTTTATCTTGAATATGCTGAACAACCTAATGAAGCTTTGGTCAAACAGATGCTCTATCAACATGCGCAAATCAGATGTCTGATTCGTCATCTTCGAGAAAGTCACAATACATCCTATGATAAAGTGAATGAATTAGGCAAATTACTGGATGAGCATATACGACTGGAAGAAAGAGAATTGTTCCCATTGATAGAAGAAGCAGTACCTGATAAATATCTTTATGAAGCAAAAGGTGGTTTTCATAGAGATTCGCTCAGTGGAAAATAAAACGTATTTGCACATACAAGGTTATACCGGTCATGTTATTGTTCATTTAACTATGCAAGTGAATGGGCGGCATGATGGAAATTTTGCCGGCACGAAAATGTCCAGAGTACATCACTCTGGACATTTTTGATTCTTATTCAATTAGCCAAGCGCGACATCGAGTGTCATCATGAGAGTGAAACCAAGCATGAGGCTCATGGATGCGAGATTGACATTTCCTTTTTCATGGGAGCCTGGAATGATTTCCTTAGCCACCACAAAGATCATGGCACCAGCGGCGAAGCTGAGTGCGTACGGAAGAATAGGCTCAATGACAATCACGGCCGACGCACCGACGACTGCCGCTATTGGTTCGACCATCCCTGAGAATTGACCGAACATAAAGCTTTTCTTTTTCCCCATCCCATCACGGTGAAGCGGCATGGATACGGCCGTACCTTCCGGGAAGTTCTGGATGCCAATTCCAAGAGCGAGTGCCAAAGCCCCCGCAAGCGTCGATTCTGTCATGTTGGAAGCAAGAGCTCCAAAGGCCACGCCGACAGCCAGCCCTTCAGGAATATTGTGAAGGGTCATGGAAAAGAAAAGCAGAGCTGTGCGATTCTTAGCCTTATGATCTTTAATATCGTGCATGTAACGATCGGTGTCAATCGCTGGAAGCATGCGATCGACAAACAGCAGCAGCACGCCACCTAATAAGAAACCGACGGCAGCCGGAAGCCAGGCTGGACCTGGGCTTTTAGATGACATTTCGATCGCAGGAGCAAGCAGAGACCAATAACTGGCTGCGATCATCACGCCGCCGGCGAAGGCGAGCATGCTATCAAGGAATTTCTGATTCGTTCCCTTGATAAAAAAGACGAGAGCGGCCCCGAGAGCTGTCATCCCCCATGTAAATAATGTACCAATAAAAGCTTGCATAGTAGGATGGAGTTCTTTGAAGGCTTCTAACATATTTATTCACCTCTCAATGTTGTATATTTTTATAAAAATTGCACACGTGCAAAAAACGTTTGTGACGCCATTTTACATAGAAGCTATGCGACCGTCAAACTTCCCGTTTGTAAAATATTAGGGAGGAGTTTTTCGTACATTTCGAACAAGCGAAAACTTCACAACGAAAAGAATATACCCAATATTTCACAGATTAAATCTCGAATTTTTGAACCTAATGTGTATGTAACGAACGCGTTATCCTGAAACTTATCGGTCCATGGAATCGTAAGCGTATGTAGAGAAGATGATCTTAAACAACACTCTCTTTTTCATCTATTGGTATAAACGAGAATGGGGGCTAAAGAAATGAAGCGACTTATGATTCTGATTGGAATAGCGCTTGTACTGGCCGGGTGTACGAATCAAGGCAGCAGCGAAACGGGGCATGCTCAGGAAGAGAACGACAGTCAAAAGGCTTCTTCATCCTCACTGGTGGTAAAGCCCGCGAAGCTTTCCAAGCGCGAGAAAACGCTTGTTAATCAGATCGGTGTTGATTATCAAACTTTCTTCACGGTGGATGGAAAGGTACCAGAGGGAGAAGCCTTGATCAGTTCCATTGAAGTCTACGAAAACGGGAAAATGATCAATGAAATCACCACCCAGTCTACGGCTGAAGAGAATAGTAAATATAAGAACGCTCTCCATTCTTTTCAAGTTCGTATGGGGGAGGAGATGAATGATTTAACGATTGGAGGACCAGATGGATATGTAGCGGGACAAGCGGAGCAGCCCAAAGACCTAAAAGCGTTCCTGTTTGAACATCCGGAAGAACGGGTCACGCTCAATAAGGGAGAAACCATCTACTGGGCTTATGTAATAGGATCAAGTCAGAGTCAATTATCCACCCGGGGGACGGAGAATTTGAAGACATTGCCTCCATCCATTAAGAATGAGGACTACGCCATTATTTTTAAAATGGAACTGAATGAGGAGAAGTAGCCATTAAAAAAGGCTGAAGGTGATTTTATTCATCTTCAGCTTTTCTAATTCGTCCAGGCTGTTTATAAGCCCCCCTCATTCCACCCTTTTTTCTAATTTATAAACGAGAACCCCGCCGATCAAAAGCGTGATACCGATCAGCTTCTGCCATGAGATGGAAGAAGATTCGAACCCGAACCAGCCCGCTGTATTGATTGTAAAAGCAATCAGGATCTGTGAAATCAGTGCTATCGATATAGCGTAGGCCGGTCCGATCAAGGAAACGCCCCTCATTAAGAAGAAAACGATTCCGACACCAAATACACCTCCGAATAAAAAGATGGGATTAACATCTCCAAACGCAAACAGGCTTTTTTGTTCGACCGAGTAAAAGACAGGCAGGGAACAGACGAGACCTAACCCGAGCACAAGTGTAGTGGTAGCCCAGGGTCCTGTTTTTTCACTGACTCTGGCATTAAATATATTTTGCAGACTAATTAAAATTCCGGAAATGATGGCGAGTGACGCACCAACCATAAGAGCACCTCCTTATTCGTAGATATTTCCTTTTGCGAGGGTTCGAAGCTTTTCCAGATCTTTAATCGTAACCGATCCATTGGTTCTCTCGACGACATGATCAGAAGCCATTTTCTTCAAAACCCGGTTCAAATGACGATAACTGGTGCCGATCCATTCGGCGAGTTCGATTAAATTGGACGTTCGCATTTCCTGATGAAAAACCGTTCCTTCTCCTACCGATGAGATGGATAATAAATAACTCGCCAGCCGCACTTCTACGGGGTAAAGCATGTGCATACTAGTCGTATGGGATTCGGTATAAAACTTATGGGCTACGGTTTCCAGCAGAAACCGGATGAAGCTTGGATGCTCCTTTTCAAGCGCAGTTAAATGTGAAAAGGGGACGGAAATCATCACGCCTTCGGTAACGGCTTCCACCGAATTGAGGACCGGGCTGCCTTTAACATATTCCACATCTCCAATTACAGCGAGTGGCTGTTTAAAGCGGTTAATCAGCGACTTTCCTTCCGGCGTCAGCGTGAAAATTTTAATTTTTCCTTCGACGAGAAAATATAATTCTTCAAGTTCATCCCCGGCAGAAAACAAAGTTTCGCCCTTTTCAAAAGGGGAAACCTTCATATGCTGCCTGAAGGAAGCTGGAAATAAATCGTCCAGCTGGTACTGTTGGATATTGGAGTCTAGTGTTGTATGCGGTCTTTCTTTCACGTTAAGCCCTCCTTCTATTTACAATTGAAAAAGGATGACACCGACGAGCATCATGGTCAGGCCGATACTCTGTCTGCGTGTGATCGGAACTTTTCGTTCACCGAACCATCCTTGTGACTCAATGATAAAAGCTGTCCCGATTTGTGAAACAAGGAGTAAAGCAATAGCAGGCGCTGGACCGATTCTGTGAATTGCTGTTAACTCTGAGAACACCACAATCACCCCAAACGATCCTCCCACCAAATAAAGCCAGGGTACCTGCCTGAAGCTTTTTCCTTTTCCATCCCGTACGTTTAAATAAATAATAATGGCTATGGTGAAGGCAATGATATGAACCATGGAAGTCGTATGCCATCCGCCAATTGCTTCACTTACTCTTGCGTTAAAGATTCCCTGCATTGTAATGCAGAGCCCTCCAAGCAGGGCAAATATTGCTCCTTTCATTGATCATCCTCCTCTTCTGCATTTATTAAAGAGGAAATTATAAGCTTTCGAAAGGACATATGTCCTAACATGGATATTTTTTGATTTTTTAGTTCTTTTTGAAATCACAGTATCAAAGTCATTAGTAAGAATTCTACCCATTTTTACATTGGATAGAAAGAAGAATGATACTTTAACGAAAATCAAATTTTTTGATCTTTTACTATACCATTTCTCATCTTTAGTAATAAGGTCCCGTATCTAATAGTTATGAAATTTCATAGTTACATATCCCTGTATAATATTCTAAAAATCACCCTATATTACGTATTTGTTACAATTAACGTCTCGAAATAACAATAATTTCCTCTGTATTTATATATTGGATTAAAAAATAAACCTTATTCCTTACGGTTAATATTAATATTTTAGTAGATATGAGGAATAGTATGGATTTTTATTATATAAATATTAAGTTTATCCCTAGCTGTTGTGAATTGAAATTATATAACTTAAACTGACTTAGGGTTACAGACTAATGAAGATAGAGGAAGTGAAAACACATGTTATTAATACCTATTGTGTTGATCACGGTTCTAATTATAGGTGCTTATGAGTGGCATCAGCATAAAAAGAACGTCAATGCCCTGCCTATCCGGGTAAACATCAACGGTATTCGAGGTAAATCAACAGTGACTCGATTAATAACCGGTATCGTGAAAGAATCAGGCTACAAAACAATAGGCAAGACCACAGGAACGTCAGCAAGAATGATCTTTTGGGACACAGAGGAAGAAAAGCCGATTAAACGTAGAAGAGAAGGGCCTAATATCAGAGAGCAAAGATTGGTCGTGAAAGAAGCGGCTGATAAGGGTGCTGAGGCATTGGTCAGTGAGTGTATGGCCGTAAATCCTGATTACCAGGTTGTATTTCAGGAAAAAATGCTGCAGGCCAATATCGGCGTTATTGTAAATGTTTTAGAAGATCACATGGACGTAATGGGACCTACACTTGATGAAGTTGCGGAAGCTTTCGTATCCACTATTCCATATGATGGTCACTTGATAGTATCCGAGAGTCCTTATGTGGATTACTATAAGAGAATTGCCGAGGAGAGGAACACGAAGGTGATCGTAGCGGATAATAGTAAAATTTCAGATTCTTATTTAAAGAAGTTTGAATATATGGTTTTTCCTGAAAATGCTTCATTATCATTAGCCGTGGCAGAAGCCATTGGAATTGATGAAGCTACGGCATCCCGAGGGATGCTAAAGGCTCCTGCTGATCCTGGGGCGATGCGCATTCTTCCACTTGGTAGTCCTGAAAAGCCAGCTTATTTTGTAAATGGCTTTGCGGCTAATGACGCCGTTTCTACTATTAATATATGGAAACGAGTAGAATTTCTCGGTTACCCCTCTGAAAATCCCATCATTATTATGAACTGCCGGGATGACAGGGTGGAGCGTACCGAACAATTCTCCAAAGATGTCTTACCTTACATCCCTACTGATACGCTCGTTTTGATAGGGGAAACCACAGAACCAATAGTTACAGATGTTAATGAAGGAAAAATTGAAGTAGATCATCTTCTGGATTTAGAGGGTTATACTACAGAACAGATTATGGAAGTTCTGTCTGAGATGTTAGAAGACCGGGTCATGTACGGAGTAGGGAACATCCACGGAGCTGCAGAACCATTGATAGATAAGTTTCACGAAAATAAACTTCAACCGATTGTCAGCTAGGAGGAAAAAGCATATGTTCGGTTCCGATTTATATATATCCCTTGTATTAGGGGTAATTTTAAGCTTGATTTTTGCTGAGAAGACCGGGGTCATGCCTGCAGGATTAGTAGTGCCAGGGTATTTAGCTCTTGTATTTGACCAGCCTATATTTATAGCCGTTGTATTATTTATTAGTTTTTTGACGTATTTAATTGTCACGTATGGCGTTTCTAAATTTATGATTCTTTATGGGCGGAGAAAGTTCGCGGCCATGCTGAGTACAGGAATAGTGCTCAAATTGCTGTTCGACTATTTTTACCCCATGGCTCCATTTGAAATATTAGAATTCCGGGGGATCGGTGTGATTGTTCCCGGCTTAATTGCCAATACCATGCAGAAACAGGGATTGATTATTACCACAGGCAGTACGCTGCTTCTAAGTGGAGTAACCTTTTTGATTATGACGGTTTATTATCTCATATAGGATGGATGTCGTATGTCTATGAAATTATCATATCAAGAGAAATTTTTACAGAAAATTAAGAAGCATAAAAAGTCTACCAATAAACACGTCATCATTGGAATTATTGTTTTATTTGTATTTATTGTAGGGTTCGAACTTTTTTATAAGCAGCCCGCTCCAGAAGCTGAAGAAAAAGAAAATTCTTACTTCAGCGCGGCTTTTGTAGGCGATATGATGTTTGGGCGGAACGTAAAAGAAGTTACAGAGAGAAAAGGGACCGATTATCTGTTCGAAAAAGTGGCTCCCTATTTCGAGTCCGCAGACTATGTAACGGGGAATTTTGAAAATCCTGTGACGCTAGAGGGGAAAAGCTACGATCAAATCGATAAGTCTATTCATTTGAGTGCAGATCCAAGTGCTGTAGAAGCTTTAAAAGATGCTAACTTTTCAAATGTAAATCTAGCTAACAACCACGCCATGGACTTTGGACCCGAGGGGCTGCTTGACACGGTTCAAACCTTTAAAGATAAAGAGCTTGATATTGTAGGTGCCGGTAAAGACCTGGAGGCAGCTCAGCAGATTGACTACAAGGAGACCAATGGGTTAAAAATAGCAACCCTGGGCTTTTCAGATGTCTACGTGTCAGGTTTTCGAGCTCTGGAATATAATCCAGGGATTGCAGCTGCAGATCCTGAGTCTTTTCTTCCTCTAGTAAGAGAGGCGAAAGAGAATGCGGATATGGTGGTCGTCAACATCCACTGGGGAGCGGAGTACGATAACAAACCTCATCCGAGACAGCAGGAAATGGCAAAGGCGATCGTGGGTGCCGGTGCAGATGTCATTATAGGCCACCACCCTCATGTCTTGTCTCCGATCGAGGTATATGATAATTCAGTGATTTTCTACAGCCTTGGAAACTTTATCTTTGATCAAGGCTGGTCCCGTACAAGAGATAGTGCTTTAGTTAACTATGACTTGATGGAAGATGGAACTGGCAGGTTTGAAATCTTACCTATGCGAATTAGGGAATCACGTCCTGCCGTGACCAATAATAAATACAATCAAAAGAAAATCTTTACTCAATTAAAACGAGGAGAGCCTGAATCGAACTTTACAGTAGAAAATGGAAAACTGGTGATCGAAGTTGACCACTCTTCCATTTTAGAAGAAGGAGAATTAGAGGAGGATGAATAAAAAAATCCTTTCTATTCTTATGATGCTGATCATTGTAACTGCAGTGGGCGTTACTTACTTTATTAGTAATCAAGGAATGGAAAAGTCTCCTAATTATGGGATTAAACCTTCTCCATCCACCGGTACTACGGAAGCATACGGAGTAAGTTCGTCACATCCTCTGGCGGTTAAAGCAGGCATGGAAGTCCTCGAAAAGGGCGGCAACGCTGTTGACGCAGCCGTTGCTGTTTCCTATGCTCTCGGAGTCGTTGAACCCTATGGGTCAGGCATCGGAGGAGGGGGAGCTATGCTGATTCACCCTGCTGACGAAGAGGAGGATCCCGTTATTTATCAATACAGGGAAACAGCACCGATTTCAGGTGCAACCCCTTCTAATAAATTTGGAGTTCCAGGCCTCGTTAAGGGTCTCGAGGCAGCCCATTCTGATTTTGGTTCCATGGCCATGGAAAAACTGTTGGAGCCCTCCATTTCACTTGCAGAAGATGGGTTTAAGGCGGATGAGCACCTTACACAGCGATTGGAGGATAATGCTCAGCGTATGCCTGTTAAAAAATTAGAACATTTCTTTCCTGATGGAGAGCCGATTCAACCGAATGAAACATTAAAACAAAAAGAATTAGCCAAAACTCTAAAAAGCATTCAATCAGAAGGTTCAGGCGCTTTTTACTCCGGAGATATCTCTGATAAACTCACGGACGGTGTAAAGGAATTAACCAAATCAGACTTAAGTAATTACAGCGTTATGAAAAGTGCTCCCGTAAAAGGTGAATTTGCAGGTTATGAAGTCTATTCAGCCCCGCCGCCATTGTCAGGTGTAACGTTAATTCAATCCTTAAAAGCCAGCGAAATGGTTGATCTAAAAGAGGCGGAAGGCAGTCAAGCTGATTACATCCATATGATTGGTGAGATAACCAAGCGAACGTACGATGATCGTGTGGAGAATATCGGCGACCCCTTATTCACTGATAAATCATACGAAGAACTGACAAAGGATGATTATGTAGAAGAATTCGCTGCTTCTATTGATATGGATCAGTTATCCGATGACTATAAAACAAGTGATACAGTGGCAGAAGAAGATCATGTCAGTACCACCCATTATGTAGTCGTAGATGCAGAGGGTAACATGGTTTCGGTAACGAATACGTTAAGCGCTTATTTTGGCTCTGGTGAAGAAATCGGCGGTTTCTTTTTAAACGATCAGCTTAAAAACTTCAGTCCTGATGACTCTTCAATAAACGGAATGGAAGCTGGAAAAAGACCGAGGAGTTTTACCAGCCCGACCATTATGACAAATGGAGACAGAAAGATAGGTATTGGTTCACCGGGAGGAGAAAGAATTCCGATGATGCTCACTGAAGTTCTTACCAAAAATGTGATGTTTGGTGAACCACTCGAGGACGCCATTGCTTCGCCCAGGTTTTATATAGAAGATGAAAATGTCTATGTAGAAAAAGATCTGGATGATGAAGTGAAGGAAGAATTAGAGGAACGAGATTATGATGTTCACCTGGAGGTAACCCCCACTTACTACGGAGGAGTCCAAGCTCTGGTTGTTGATGAAGAAGAAAACAGGGTATATGGCGGCTCAGATCCACGGCGAGCTGGTGCTTGGCAGGTTAAGGAAAATAGCATGGAAAAAGATTGATAGAAAGAGAGGGAGTTTGTCATGTTTAAAACTGTAAAATCCATTATACCATTTGTACTTCTAGGACTGGCTCTAACGTTTATGACCCAGTTCAAGCAGTGGGAAACATTATCAGCAAAAGAAGAGGTCGAGATTACGAACTTCCAAAAAGAAGCTTCAAAAGATCAATCTCAATCTAAAACAGCAGAAAATAATCAGGAGGATGGTGCAAAAGCATCTGCCACCTCAGCGAATGAAACAGAACAGACTTCCACAACCGCTGATCAGCAAAAGGAATATGCCATTACGAGCAATCAAAATATCGTAAGAGTTTATGATCAGCAAGGTGAACAAGTGTTTAAAACTACACTAAGTGATTGGAAAAAGAACCAGCGTCATTATTATGATAAATACAATTTGGATTCCTGAATATATGAGAACCACCGAGGATTGGTTCTCGGGCTGTCGAGAAAGTTTTCGACAGCTTATTTTTTTGGTGCCACTGAGAAGGTTGAGCAGGTGGAAAGAGACTGAAAGAATCAATACATAGAAATAGGATAAGAGGGGGAGGAAGTTGCCCAAAAAACTTACATCCTTATCAGGTGCGCTTTCAGGGTGGTTCTTATACTATATATCTTTTATTCTAGTTAATTTTCTGGACCAGTTCGGAGCTACGTTAACGTTAGGAGATTACATAGTTGGAATTTCAGATTAATAGTGGTTTTTCCTTTGCTCTCAAAAAGGAAGCCCGGAAAGAGCGTAAGCATTCTTAAGGCCAGCTGAAAAGAATTGTTATCCATTAATTCCTACTCCCACGCCCTATTCTATGTAACCATAACAAAAGAGAACGTGAAAGTTTCTTTCGGACTTCCCGTGGTTTCTTAAACCAAAAACCAGCACCCATCGAAAAGGAGAGCTGGTTTAAGTTTATCTCGTTCTATTTGTAAAAGGGGATTACCTTTACCTGAGCGGTTTGCAGCCTTCTCATAAGCTGGATGCTTCTAAGGGGTGTTAGCTTTTTGACTGAAAAAACAACAGATGAATTACCAGCTAATGCTGCATCCCACAATAATTAATAATATAAACAACACAATAATTAATATAAAATTGTCTTTCTGCGGAGGGCAGTGGTGTACAGGAGCACAGGACATTTGCGGGGCCATCATGTAAGGTGCATTTACATTTGCATCCATATAAGGTGCATTTACGTTCGCCCCCATATAAGGTGAATTCATGTTAGCGGCCATAGCATACGGAGAATTTAAGTTATCCATTTGAAAACTTCCTTTCCTTTTTGTGTGTTCGTCTCTATATAGTACTCGCCTACCAGAAAGTTGAGCCCGTCAACCTTAAAAATGGGTAGGTGTCACGACCACACAACTTCAACTTTCAAGGTGTCAGATTATAACTCAGCTCAAACAAGTAAGTCATATAAGATATTGAATCCTTGTTGTGATGGACGACGAAAGATGTCCTTTTATGAACACGCCCGCCACCTGAGAAATTAGCTAATTGATTGAAAGATGGTCGTGTAATTAAGCTTGCTAAATAGGCTGATTGCTGACTATCCGTCTTTCTATTTCGGTTCAGCGCTTCAATCATCTGATTTGCCGTCCTGATACTGAATCCATGTCCAAAAAAACGACCATTCCCCATGGCAATTGCATTAATCCCTCTTAACCAAGGGGTATCGGGGTCAAAATCAGGGTTATTGAAATAGACCACATCACCGGGGATAAAATGATCCGCATAAAAAGAATACAGCCCAAGGTCTTCATCCGTGTACCAGCTATATAAATAGAGTCTAGGAAAAAGAGTGTTAAAAGAGAGACTGCCCATCGTCAGCAAGATGCCGTGGTAAAAATTAATGACACAGGCGGTCGCGCATTCAAATTTATAAAGATCACTATTTTTAAAAATATCAAAAATCGCATCTGAAGGGCGCACCTGGGGCTTTAATAAGAATCCGCCAGCTTCAGTCAGGGTCCAATACTCAGGGTTACAGGAGGAACCCTTAAAGGTGGCAAAAGTTGATTCTCCTTGATCCATTTGCCTTGCGCTTAGAATAATGTTTTTTCTGGCTTTGATTACAAAGGAAAGTTCCCTTTCTGAAGAAAAAGAGTATAGGTCTTGAACTTCCTGCATAGCTTCAATGATGAATTTCCCGACTTCATCCGTGTTCAAGTAGTTGCTAGATTGAAAAGGCCGTCCGGCTACTTGGATCATATGAATCCCCCTCTTCTAAAATAAAACTTCTGTTATTGTACCTATCGTATTCATACAGGGGTGGAATCATGTTTGCATCTAAACGTGATCGTTCATCAGAATTCACAAATCGGTTACTATTATGCAAGATAAATAGTCAGCTGAAGAACCTTATTTTTTAAGGGGAAAAGGTTTAATAGAGGTCCTCATGAACTTTACCTGGATTTTACGTGGAGTTTATCTCAGATTTACAACCACCCATTAACTTATAAGTATATACTTATATCATTATTGAGGAGGTCACGTATGGTAACTCAAAGACCATGTAAAGGGTTTGGTGCAGAGATTCGTCTTTTAAGGGAAGAGAAAAAAATGACAGAGGAAGAGTTTGCCTGGCTCCTGAATACGGATACGAAAGCAATTAATCGTTTGGAGAAGGAGCAATTGTATCCTTCCTCTAATCTGATAAAACGGATCGCGGATAGTCTTCGTATCGATGAAGCTAAGGTTCTCCAACGGGTCTGGTGTGATTTACCTGAAGAATGCTCAAAAAGCAGGATGAACGCTTAATGGAAGTTCTTGCTGTTGCGATCCTTTTCGTTATAAGTGTAGGAATTGTGTGTGGATTTCTGCTCAGATTTGGAAAAAAACCTGTACGATCAAGGTATATGGAATCGAAGTGGCTTTCCAGTAGAGAAAAATATAAGGAGCGGGAATAATTTTCGTTGCAAATATAAGTATATACTTATATACTGATTCCCGAGGTGATGTTATGGAAAAAACCATCATACAGATAGAGGATGCAGCCAAAACGCTGAAGCTTTTGGGAGATAAAAGCCGTTTAACAATTGTAGGCCTCCTGAAGGACGGGGAATGCTGTGTCTGTGAATTTGTTGAAGTATTAGAGATGAGTCAGCCTTCTGTCAGTCAGCATCTTAGGAAATTAAGAGACGCTGGACTTGTGAAAGAAAAGCGGAAAGGTCAATGGATTTTCTATTCTTTGAATGATCAGCATGAAACGTATCCAATCATACAGCAATTATTAGATCAAATACCGGATCAGAAAGAAAAGTTAGCGGCATTGGAGGAAGCCGGTTTACGTATCCAATGCGATTAGTAGGGGGATTCTCTTGAATTTGGCAATTGTAGCAACCATTATTTTTTTACTTACATTAGTTTTCGTTATCTGGCAGCCCAAGAATCTGGGGATAGGCTGGTCAGCCTGTGCCGGAGCCGTCTTAGCCTTACTCTTTGGCGTTGTGGATTTCAATGACGTACTCGCCGTAACTGATATCGTCTGGAACGCAACGCTTGCTTTTGTGGCCATCATCATTATTTCCTTAATCCTTGATGAAATCGGCTTTTTTGAATGGGCCGCTCTGCATATGGCACGCATAGCTAAAGGCGATGGCCGGCGGATGTTTATTTACGTTACTCTGCTTGGCGCTGTTGTAGCCGCTTTATTTGCGAATGATGGGGCAGCTTTAATCTTAACACCGATTGTGCTCGCCATGGTTCGAAATTTAAATTTCAAGGAAGCCATGATCCTGCCATTTATTATGGCGAGTGGATTTATCGCGGATACGACTTCACTGCCTTTGATTGTCAGTAACCTGGTGAACATTGTTTCTGCCGATTTCTTTGACATTGGTTTTATTGAATACGCATCTCGAATGATCGTTCCCAATCTATTTTCATTAGTGGCGAGTATTCTTGTGTTATTTGTTTTCTTCAGAAAAAGTATTCCTGAGAACTATGATTTATCCCAGTTGAAGAAGCCGAATGAAGCGATTCAGGACCACAAAATGTTCCGCATGTCCTGGGCCGTTCTGGCAGTACTTTTAGTCGGTTACTTCGCAAGTGAGCCGCTCGGAATTCCGGTTTCCATTATTGCTGGAATTGTAGCTATTTTCTTTCTAATCATGGCTCAAAGAAGTGCCGCTGTGAAAACAGGAGAAGTGGTTAAAGGCGCTCCATGGGCAATTGTGTTCTTCTCGTTAGGCATGTATGTCGTCGTTTATGGACTGCGGAATGTAGGATTAACCGATATGTTAGCCAGTGTCATTCAGGCGGCAGCGGACCAGGGATTATTTGTAGGAACCATATCGATGGGATTCATTGCTGCGATTCTTTCATCGGTAATGAATAACATGCCGACCGTGATGATTGATGCGCTGGCGATTTCTGATACGAACACGACAGGGACTATGAGGGAAGCCCTCATTTACGCCAATGTGATTGGCTCTGACCTTGGGCCGAAAATTACACCGATTGGGTCGCTTGCCACTCTGCTTTGGCTTCATGTTCTCTCAATGAAAGGCTTCCGCATTTCATGGGGATACTACTTTAAAGTTGGAATTGTGCTGACCGTTCCTACCTTATTTATTACGCTAGTCGGATTATATGTATGGCTTTTAATTATCTAATTATTATTTAAATAAAAAGCTCTAATAACCGTTGATGTTTTTTACAAGCATGTTATTGCACTATCGGAACGGATTGTGGAAGACTCGAATTCGAGATAAATCGTGGTCCGTTACTTAAAAGGTATAAGGGTTGGTGGGGGAATAACTCGTCTTGTTCCATCACCCAGACACTCGAGACATAAGCCGTTCATCAACGGACGGCAAGACCACCGTCCTTTTGATGCTCGGCTTATGCTGTTCGTGTCTATCGGGGTGATTCCACATTTGGACACTTTCCTATGGGGAAACGGTGAGCTTCCTCGCTCGTTTCACTCCCTGCGGGATCTCACCTAGTTCCTTCTCCCATGGGAGTCTCGCCATTTCCCCACCTACCCAACCATATCTGATGAACGGACCCTTCCTGCCATCAGATATATTGAAACTGAGTCTTACAGAAACGGAAGCTTATTTGCAGCAAGCAATACCGAGATTGGATAAACCAAACAAAAAGGAGAAATTTACGATGTCTGAAAAACCAGTTGTTTACTTTCTATGTACAGGAAACTCTTGCCGCAGCCAGATGGCTGAAGGATTTGGAAAAGAATATTTAGGGGATAAGTACGACGTCCGTTCTGCCGGAATTGAGGCTCATGGATTAAACCCGAACGCGGTAAAAGCGATGAACGAAGTGGATATTGATATTACAGATCAAACTTCCGATATTATTGATCCTGATACCCTGAACAACGCAGCCTACGCCATCACGCTGTGCGGGGATGCTAATGATAAATGTCCAATGACTCCGCCGCATGTTGAACGCTACCACTGGGGATTTGATGATCCAGCTAAAGCAGAAGGAACGGAAGAAGAAAAATGGGCCGTTTTCCAAAGAGTTCGTGACCAAATAGGTGAGCGAATTCAACGGTTTGCTGAAACGGGAGAATAGATAAAAAGTCTTTAGAACAAGATTAACATGTATACAGGAAATCGTTTTTTTCATCCATTAAGCCGACCAAATTCTTCCTTTTGGTCGGCTTAATATGTTACAGTATTTTAAAATATCTTTCAGTCAAAACGGCTAAGAGGGGGAGAGGAACGTGATAGATTTCTTAGAGAACGTTTATGAAATTTCGATAGCTGTTCTGCTTCTATGTTCACTCTTTTATGTTCGCCAGCTGAAAAAAACAAAGAAGGAAAGAGGATTGTCGTCTTTCGAACAAGTGATGTATGTTGTAACTCAAATAGGCATTATGGTTTGGCTGGGCAGTTTTCTTATTCTTACCTATGGAGTAAATGCCTGAATTTCTTCATACATTTATACGTATAGAGATGAATGAGTAGATCAAAAATGGGGGACTGGTTTCAATTAAGAAATCAGTCCCGGCTTATTGAGTCGATTATATGATTAAATAGGGAGAAACAGAACATCGTCCAAGTACCTGATCAGCTGGCTTTTTGGGCGTTCTTTTTTTCCTGAGCAGCTTCTTTCTTTTCTTCGGCAGCTTCTTTTTTCTCTTCTTCAGCTTCCTGCTTTTCTTCCTCCGCTCGCTTAATCTGTTTATAACGCTGGCGCTGACGGTATCCATAAGTAGAGGATAGGACAACCTCTTCATTTTCAAGTACGGATCCCAATGCACCAATAATGGTTGAAATGCTGGTTGCCGTCCAGGCGATATAAAAATAGTGACTGTAACCGACAGTGCCGGACAGTTGTGACTCCAGCATACCAATTGGAATAATCATGATGACAGCGAGTGAAAACAAAACAAATAGTAGAGTGTAATATAAACAAACGGTGATAAAGAGCGTCAGAAGCGTAGCTGTATTGTAGAACTTACGTATGATATCCGCCCGTTCCTTGTTGGGTTTTTCCCATAAATTGTGCGCGACAACTACCCATCCGACCATAGCTAGAATCGACACGATCGAAAGCATGAACATTCGCCAGACATCGTAATTGTTGGCAAGCTGCCATAGCGTAGGGAAAACAAGGGCATAGGCTCCTGTGGTAAAGGCGATGACAATGACTTTCATAAAAGCTGGAAACATCGCCCAGGGACGGTTAGCACGTACCATCCCGGATATTAGACGCAGGGCTCCGCTGCCCCGGGAGTTTACCAGAAATCGAACGTCAACGTTTGAGTCCTCCTCATCGGGCGTTTCACGCCGTATGGGTGAAAGTCGCTCAAAGGCACGAGTGCCGACGAGGCTTGTGGAGTTTTTATTTCGCAACTCGTGGTGATCTTCCTTATCTTTTGATTGAATTCTTTCCTCTGCCTCTTCCCGTTCTTCTTCCGAGCTTCCATAATACATTTCGTTGACTAACTGTAAGATGGATTCCCTAACGCGTTTGACCATCGGAGTCGAACCCAGGCTGGGAAGGCTGATTAAAGCAACATGTCCTTCTTCATAACCTTCAGCCACGATTAGTCTTTTGTTATTGAATAGAGGGAGGTCGGTGATGCAGACGGAAAAGTCCCAATCCTCTTCGTCTTTTTTGTCCATAGTCGCATTTAATACTTCTATAGAATCTTCGGTCACTCCTGTAAGAGCGTTGATGACATATTCTACTTCCCAGTTATATTCGTCAGCTACGTAATAGCTGAGCCATTCAGGCAATTCTTGCTCCATTCTCTTCCCTAATTCTTTAGGATATCCGGGAGGTGCAATTAAACCTAATCTCATTGTTGATGCTCCCATGGTGATCACCTCTGTTTACTAATTCCTCCACATGTATTACCCAGAAAGCGAAGTATAAAAACGCGTTTCGAAAAAATTATACCTATATAGTAAAAAGAATCTGGCCCTGCACGACGCAGGGTCGTTCGACGTTGCCACAGGATGTGGCGATCTTAGTCGAACTTCTTGTATGTGTTGAGCCTCCTCGAGCAATGAACTGCGGGTCTCACCGATCATGTTCATGAGGCCACTGAGAAACACCATTCTACCATAGGGGAGTTGGTAACGTTTGTTGTTGCTTCTCACGACTCGCTGGTCGGTGGATGCTTGCCGCGGGCACGGCCTCAGCTAACTTGGTCAAGAAGATCACTTGACCAAGTGGATCTTCGGCTCACGCTGTTTCCGCAGGCATCAACACCGAACGCTCATCGTGGAATCAACGAAAACCCATCTGAAAAGAGGGGTTTTTTGGAACTTATAAAAGTAAAAGAACCTGGAGGGATGCTAAATCCATACGGGACGCTTTTTTTGGAGTCTACCTTTCATAAATTTTTAGTTTTTCAGCGACCTCATGTTCATCCGCAGGTCTACATCGTCCCCTCCGGACCTTGCGATATATAGAGCTCGAAATCCTCTACGAAAACGCCTGGTCCATGAGAAAGGAAAACCTGGATGCACCGTTAATTTTCAGCATTTTCAGGGATGTAAACTTTGCTATAGAAGCATTTAAGATTAATGTAGGACGCTGGTTTCTCTTATAGGAGGGCCCGTTCTTATCCTATAGTTGGGTTGGTGGGGAAATGGCGAGACTCCCGTGGGAGAAGGAAGTAGGCGAGATCCCACAGGGCGCAGCCCGAGGAAGCTTGCCGGTTCCCCCACAGGAAAGCGAGCTATTTCCCCACCAGCCCTATACCTATAAAGTAATGGACCCAATTCATCTCGAAACTGAGTCTTCCACAATCCGGCCCTATATTTCAATAAGTCTTATATGAAAAATCAATCACCAGTACTAGAAGAATATTAGTAAAGGGTATAAAAAAGCTGCTCTCCTTATTGATTGGGAGAGCAGCTTTTGTCGTAAACTATTTCACGAGTTCCATTTGTAATTCATGATCCTTGATGTCAGCTTGAGGCAATAATGTAGATTCGAAATCGAATTCGTTCAAGTTCTGTCCAAGCTGAACTTTATTCGGAAGATCTGGATTGGCAAGCGCGCTGGTACCTAGCGAGATTAGATCGGCCTGTTTTCCTTCCAGTACTTTTTCTGCTCTCACAGGGTCGCCTAGTTTTCCATTTGCGATGACAGGAAGTCCGCTGAAATCTTTCGCTGCCTGAGCTAACGTACGGCTGTCCTTTCCGAAGGAAGGAGCAGAACCGTCCCCGTCTGTCACATGGATATAGTCGAGAGAGCTCTTTCCAAGTGTTGAGAAAATGTACTCAGCTTCATCCTCGCCCTCGGCCCATTTGTGTTCAGGGTCTGATACTTTTATTTGAGACATGCGAATCCCTATCATAAATTCTTCACCCACAGCTTCGCGTACATCTTGAATGACTTCAATGAACAAGCGGAGGCGATTTTCAACAGAACCGCCATATTGATCCTCTCGATCGTTCAAATAATCGGTTAAGAATTGGTCGAGCAAGTACCCGTTTGCCCCGTGAAGCTCCACGCCATCAAAACCTGCGCTCTTAGCCCTCTGTGCACTTTGTACGAAGGATTCTTTCACTTGTTTAATATCTTCTTCCGTCATTTTTTTTGGTGTCTGGAAGGGGCCAGAACCACCGTAAAAACCAAGCTGTTCGCCTTTAGGAGCGTTCTCTGAAGGAGCAATCGTCTCCTCGGTATAGGCATTTCCCTGACTTTGTCCACCAGCATGCATAAGCTGAGCAATTAAGTGAGCGCCTTCTTGATGGACTGTTTCCACTACAGGTTCCCAGGTCTTCATCTGTTCATCATTCGCAAGCCCCGGTTGATTGTAATAGCCCTGGCTATACTTTTCATCTGTATAAATGCCTTCTGTGATAATCGTGCCAAAGCCGCCTTTAGCGAACCTTTCGTAATAACGTCTCATCTTTTCATTCGCATGACCGTTATCGAAAGCGCTGATCCGCGTCATAGGTGCCACAACGAAGCGATTGTTTAAGGACACGTTTTTTACATGTATATCTGAGAATAGATGTTCAAATTTCATGATTCCACTCCCTTTCCTTTTGGTCTACTTTCACATCATAAGGTGGGTATATCTCAACTTCAAGATATATGCTCGCTATCTATCTCAAGCGTTCTATGGAGATAACGACACAAGATAGGGTGTTACTATTAGAAATGGATAATTTTTCATTTTTTGGGGTAATAGATTGATAGGAGGCGTTTTAGTATATGAAACGACAAACCTTTTTTATTTTACTTGCCTGCTCCAGTTTTATTTTAATTGTAACCCTGCTTCTTGTTACATCACGTTCTACTGATCAAAAGTCTACGAAAGATACCACGGAAATGTCTGAGGTAAGCTCTGAAGATGCCGAAGAAGACATCATAAAAATCAGTTATGATGGCGAGCAATTCCCGATTGCAGAAACGCCTGACGTTTCAGAAAGTGTCCAGCAGTACGAAGAACAAATTGAAAAACACGCTGCATCGTATGAAGTGGAGGATTACTCCAATTTGATTATGGCCTTGATGATGCAAGAGTCTCAAGGGAAAGGAGAAGATCCGATGCAGGCTTCTGAATCCTTATGCGGTGAAACTGGGTGTATTGATGAACCTTCACAATCCGTTAAACAGGGTGTCTACTATTTTTCCGAAGTTCTAAATCAAGCCAATGATGATGTGAAGCTGGCTTTGCAATCCTATAACTTCGGTAATGGTTTTATTGACTATGTAAAAGAAAATGGAGGAGCTTACACGAAGAAGCTGGCCATTCGCTATTCTCAGAAGATGTTTACGAACTTAAAAGATTCCGGCCATTACACCTGCCGTACACCGGAAGAAGCAGAATTGAATGCGTGTTACGGAGATTTTAACTATGTTGGAGAAATTCTCAAGTATTTTGAGTGACCTGTACAGATATACGAACCCCCATTCATACGCAGGCCAGCGTCTACTGGGCTGGGTGTGAATGGGGGTTGTTGTGTAACCCATTCACTTATCTATATTCACTGCGTTTACTACCTTTTGTATTATTTTAAATTATCTTGTAGAATGATAGGTTGATAGATATAATGGAAATAGTGTGAAATTTAGATAGAATCTGGAGTGAAGAATAAATGTCTCGTTCTTCTAGGTTAAAAATGAAAAAGGGGAAATGGTGGAAAATCCCGCTCCTTTTACTGGCATTCATATTAATTGGCGGGGGCGTGTACGCCTATACCATCTATAGTGGTGCGAAAAATACAGTTGATAAAAAAATGCAGGAACAAGTAACAGCTATAGATACCGAAGTAACCACAAAGAAAATGAAAGAGAAAGAACCGTTAAATATCCTCCTGATGGGAGTAGACGAGAGAAGTGGTGATCGCGGTCGTTCGGATGCCTTGATGGTGTTGTCCGTCGATCCCGAGAACAACCGCAGCCAGCTCATCAGTATTCCTCGTGATACAAGGACCGAAATGATCGGCGATGATCCGCAGGCCGGCAATATGGATAAGATTAACCATGCTTACGCGTTTGGCGGTACAGATATGGCTGTGAATACCGTGGAGAACTTCCTGGATTTCGAACTTGATTATTATGTGAAGATGAACATGGAAGGTTTATCCGAAATGGTCGATGCAGTTGGCGGAATAACCGTAGACAATGAACTGAGCTGGACCGATACCGGTTATTATGAAAAAGGATATAAATACGAAAAGGGCAATATTGAAATGAATGGTGAGAAGACGATGGGGTACGTTCGGATGAGATACCAGGATCCGAACGGTGATTTCGGACGGAACGAACGTCAGCGTAAAGTCATTCAAGGGATAATCGATAAAGGCGCTAGTGTCGGATCCGTAAACAAAATCGGTGATATTATGGATGTTCTCGGAGATAACGTCACGACGAATATGGATTTCAGTACGATGCAGAATATGCTGATGAATTACCGAAGTGCCCGCGAAAACATGACGACGTATCAGATGACAGGAAGCGGTACAAAAATCGATGGCATTTATTATCTTCAGGTTCCTGACGAAGAGGTAGAGAATGTGCAGGAAATGGTTAAAGAATATAGTTCCTGAATTGAAAACAGTCTCTACGGAGGCTGTTTTTTTATAGGCTGCGGTATTTTCTTTAAAGTCGGCCAAGGTGCAATCCTTCATATGAAAAATAGTAAATAATTTAACAGAATAGGTGCTTAAAGCCCTTATTCCGCAGCTTAAGAATCGAAAGCGGTTTCTTTTTTTGTAAAAAAACCTTGAAAACGGATACATTTCGTCTTATAATCAAAGTAAGTTAAACGAAGGGCTATTTTTTTTACACCAACCGGAAACCGGTTTCGGAACAGTTTTAATAAGGTTTTCTCTTTTTTTAAGTAAAACGGAAACCGGTTTCGATAAAGGGTGTAAGCGAGTAGAACTCTTCGGATATTCATTATTTAATTCAAGGGGGAAACGCAGTGAAGTTTAAGAAGAGTTTGCTAGTTGGTCTGCTTCTCGGTTTAAGTTTGATTTTGTTTGCGTGCAGTAATGATGATGGGAACGCTTCAGGTGAAGGTGACGGAAGCGATGGAAACAACGGGGAAAAAGTTGAACTGGATTTCTGGGTGTTTGGAGCCACGAATTACGAGTCCCTGGCTAAAGAATATGAGGAAGAAAATCCGAACGTTACCATTAAAATCCGTAAGTCTGAACTTGGAGATCACCACAATAGCTTATTCACAGCCATTTCTTCTGGAACAGGCGCACCGGACTTAACGATGATTGAAGTGGATCAGCTGGATCGCTTCCGAGAAGCGCAGGAGCGTTTTACGAATTTATATGACCTGGGAGCGGGCGACATCCAGGATGAATATTTAGATTGGAAATGGAAAGTAGCGGAGAATGAATCTGGAGATTTCCTATTCGGACTTCCGACTGATATCGGACCGAAAGCCATGTATTATCACACAGGCGTATTTGAAAATGCAGGTCTTCCAACAGATCCTGCAGAGGTAAAAGAGCAAATTTCCAGTCCAGAAGCTTTTAAAGAGGCGGCAGCAAAAGTACAGGAAGCTACCGGAAAGCCAATGGTCGATAGTATGGAAATGGCGTTCCGTGCGAACATGGATGCTCTTGAAGTGAGCTATTTCAACCGTGAAGGTGAGCTGCTTATTGAAAATCCGGATAACAAAGTAAAAGATGCCTATGATTTTGCAGTTGAGTTAAAAGAACAGGGATATGTAGGATCTTATGAAATGTGGACGCCGGAATGGGCAACAGCGTTAAACAAAGGTGAATTTGCTGTAGAGATGGCTCCTGCCTGGTTGAAAGGTTACATGACCGAAAACGCACCAGAAGCTGAAGGTGAATGGCGCGTAACGACTTTGCCTGAACAGTTCTCTGGAAACTGGGGCGGATCTTACATCTCCATTCCAAAAGAAACGGAGCATGCTGAAGAAGTTTATAAATTCTCCAAATGGCTAGTCAATCCTGAAAACCAATTGAAGTCATTTGTAGAAAGCGGATTATTCCCATCCACTCCAGCTACGTATGAAATGGAAGAGTTTACTCAGAATTCGGACGAGTACTTTGGCGATCAAAATACAGCAGAAGTATTTGCTGAAGCGGCTCAAAAAGTTACCGCTACCTATAAAGGACCAAACTATGTAACGGTGAACAACGAAATTTTGACAGCTCTTCAAAACGTAAGTGAAGGAGCGAACCCAGAAGAAGAATGGGAAGCTGCTGTTACTAGAATCAAGGACATTATGAAACGATAATTTTTAAATCAAAGGGCTGGATGCTGCTTATGATCTGGCCCTTTATTAATAGGAGGTTGTCTGGGTGGATTTAACTAGGTCTAAGGCTAAGGACAAGGCTGAACCGAAAAAAAGAAAGCTATCTGAAGGTAAAAAAGATATGCTTTCCGGCTATTTATATGTAGCTCCCTTCTTTATCATTTTCGGCATCATCGGTTTGTACCCCGCTATATTCAGCATCTATCTTGCTTTTCAAAAGTGGAGCGGGTTTGGCGAGATGGAATACGTCGGCATGCAGAACTTTACATTGGTACTTCAGGATCCATTATTTTGGAAGTCCCTTTATAACACGCTTATTATCGGGGTTATGGGTACCGCCCCGCAATTGATAGTTGGTATTATACTCGCTTACTTTTTAAATTTAGCGGTCATTAAGTTTACAAATTTCTTCCGTGTGACCATTTTTATGCCATATATTACGTCAATGGTTGCGGTCGCATTAGTGTTTGGTGTCTTTTTTAGTAACAACGAGTCAGCCCTTGCGAACTATGTCATCGGCTGGTTTGGCGTGGATCCTATCAACTGGAAAACTTCAGAATGGGGAGCGAAGATTGCCATTTCCTTAATGGTGTTCTGGAGATGGGTAGGATATAACACGATTATTTATCTTGCTGGACTTCAAAGTATTCCTAAAGATTTGTACGAAGCGGCGAAGATCGATGGGGCGAACGGCGTGCAGCAGTTCTTCCACATTACGATTCCTCTTTTAAAACCATTCATCGTGTTAACCGTCTTTATGTCCACAGTTGGAGCACTTCAACTCTTCGCAGAGCCTACTGTTTTCCTTGGTGGATCAGCGTTTAACCGTGATGAAGCGATGACGGTCGTTATGTACTTATACCGGGATGCCTTTAACCTGAACTCCTTCGGTACAGCATCTGCAACGGCAGTCTTACTGCTTATCATTATTGTGATTATTGCATCCATCAACACTTGGTTAACATCAGGGTCTAAACGACGCAAGAAAGTGAGGGCTAAACATGCCAAAGGATAATAAGAAAAAATTCTCTATGAAATCGGTTCCGATATATGCCGTGCTGATCTTCGCATCTCTCTTATCCTTATTTCCGTTTTACTGGATGTTTGTTATGGCGACAAGGCCAAGTGAAGCGTATAACTCCATTCCGCCAGCTATGATTCCCGGGACGAAGCTGGTTGAAAACTTTCAAAATGTGCTGGATCAGATTCCGTTCTTCCAGGCCATGTGGAATACGTTTCTGCTCTGTACCATTACGACACTGCTCGTGCTGTTGATTAGTTCACTTGCTGGATTTGCGTTTGCCAAGTTCCACTTTCCAGGAAAAAACGTTTTATTTGTATCGATTTTGCTCACGATGGTTATTCCACCTCAACTTGGATTAATTCCGCAGTATTATCTGGTTTCCCAACTAGGATGGCTTGATACATTATTTGGAGCGGGTATCGTTTACCTGCTTAATCCGCTCGGAATTTTCTTAATGAGGCAATATGTCAGCCAGTCGGTGCCTGATGAATTAATTGAAGCGGCTAAACTGGACGGGTGTTCGAACTTCAGGATTTACCGCAGTATCGTACTGCCGATTATTAAGCCGGCCTTTGCGACGCTTGGAATTATCGTCTTCACGCTAGTATGGGGCGAGTTCCTGTGGCAGTTCACGGTATTACGGAGTCCGGAATCTTATACACTTCAGGTAGCGCTCGCTTCCTTGAACGAATCGTATAATATGGACTTTGGCATGGTGCTGTCCGGTGTGTTCTGGGCAACTGTACCACTCATCATCATTTTCCTTATGTTTAATAAACTATTTATTTCAAGTATTACAGAAGGTTCTGTGAAGTAAGAAATCGCATGAACATACGACTTAACTATAAAGCTATTCGGAGGTACGGAACATGACAACAATCGAATTTCCTAAATCAATGAAATGGGGAGCGGCTACAGCGGCCTACCAAATTGAAGGCGCAGCCGATAAAGGCGGCAGGGCTCCTTCGATCTGGGATACCTTTTCGCATACTCCAGGAAACGTGAAAAATGGTGACAACGGGGACTATGCGTGTGACAGCTACCACAAGTATGAAGAAGATGTACAGCTATTAAAGGAGCTGGGCGTGGACGTGTATCGCTTTTCTATTTCCTGGCCACGTGTCATTCCTCAGGGAAAGGGAGAGGTGAACCCTGAGGGAGTCGCCTATTACCAGCGTTTAATAGACTCGCTTATTGAGAATGGAATCGAACCCATGATCACGTTGTATCACTGGGATTTACCGCAGACGCTTCAGGATCAGGGCGGCTGGGAAAACCGCGATACGGTCGAAGCATTTCAGGAGTACGCGAAGGCTATGTATGAAGCGTTTGGAGATCAGGTAAAGAACTGGATTACCATTAACGAACCGTGGTGTGCTTCTTTCCTTTCCAATTACTTAGGAGTCCATGCTCCGGGTAAACAGGATCTTCAGGCAGCTGTTGACGTCTCCCACCACTTATTGCTAGCGCACGGAAAAGCAGTGGAAGCCTTTCGTGAGATGGTTCCTGACGGTGAAATCGGCTATGCACCGAACGCGGACTGGCTGGAGCCGTTCAGTTCGGCTGAAGAGGACCATGAGGCCTGCCGCCGCGAGATGCAATGGAAGGTCGAGTGGTTTATGGATCCAGTGTTCAAAGGCACTTATCCAGATCTTCTTCAATCCATTTTTGCCGAGAACAATGCGTACCTTAAAGTTGAAGAGGGCGATATGGAAACGATATCTCAGCCGATTGATTTTATGGGAATCAACTATTATTCGGGCAGTATTGCGCGCTATAAAGAAGGTAGCGGATTGTTTGAAGCTGAACCGATATGGGTGGACTACGATAAGACCGATATTGGCTGGCCCGTCTATTCAGAGGGCTTCTATAAACTATTAACTTATATTCATCAGCAATACGGTGAGGTTCCGATTTATATCACGGAAAATGGAGCCTGCTACAACCATGAAGTAGAAAACGGCATCGTTAACGATCAGCCGCGTATTGATTATTTGAAAAAACACTTAACTGCTCTTCATCGTGCCATGAAATCTGGGGTTCCGATTAAAGGATATATCCTCTGGTCGCTGCTTGATAACTTCGAGTGGGCGGAAGGGTACAGCAAGCGATTTGGATCCGTTCATGTTAACTACAGGACATTTGAAAGAACGAAGAAAGAGAGCTATTACTGGTATCAGCAGACGGTTCATAATAACTGGTTCGAGATTTAAGTTAAAAGCTTTGTTAAAATTCAATATTGGTTTTAAAGTTAAGCTTCCGATACTGGAAGACCAGTTTCGAGACAATTGGGACCGTTATGTTAAATGGAAAAGTGTTGGTGGGGAAATAATTCGCTTTCCTGTGGGGGAACTGGCAAGCCTCCTCGGTCGTTTTCACTCCCTGTGGGGTCTCGTCTCGCTCCTTCTCCCACGGGAGTCTCATCATTTCCCCACCAACCCCAGCGTTTTTTTGTGAACGGACCCTTCCAGAAGAGGAAGGGTCGCCTCCTTAACCTGTATGAAATGCTTTTATGACGGGGTATTGCGGGTTGTTCATCCTGAAAATAGGTAGAAAACACATGGTCTAATTCCTCATCACGCAGGTGATGGTTGTAGTGGTTTCGAGCTTCTGATTGGGCAAGGTCCGGAGGGGGATGACGAAGACTCCTGCGGGATGAACATGATCGGTGAGACCCCGGAGAGCGTTAGCTCGAGGAGGCTCAGCACATGGCCGCGGAAAGCGAGTCATCCCCCGCAGGACCTCTCCTCTCATAAGATATTTCGAAACGGAGTTTTACAGTAACCGGCCCTATCGCGTAATAAGCTTCTTTATGAAAAATCAACAATAAACTTTCAGAACTAAGCTAAAAAGACTGTCGGGAGATGATCCTGGCAGTCTTTTTCTTTTTATTATCACTGGAAATTGAAACGGTTTTCTTCTATATACGTATATAAAGATGCTTCCTGAAGATGGTTATTAAGTCCATAGAATGAAGAGAATTTGATTGGGGAAGTCCATTGGAAGAATCACTTTTCATTTCAACATTAGGAGAGAGCCACTTTCTGTACGTAACCTACTTATTGAAATGGGGTGGCAAGCATGATTAAGAGTCTGGCCCTTTGGTTTTCAATCATTATAGGTGGATTCATCCTGTTTATCATCACGCAAATTCCTTTTCAAATGGGGCTGTTTGGTGGATATGAGGGTGCTGGTTTAACTTTCGTTGGATTATTACAAGCCATAACGATCATTCCTTTATTGTACATGGGATTACGATTTTTAAAGATGAATTTTAGAAGCATAGGCGTAACCACTGATAATTGGAAAAAGGATAGTCTATTGGGGGCAGCTGTAGCGATTGGATGGGCCCTAGTGCAATTTATTTGGATCATCCCGCATACAGGCGGGGCTTCCCGTGAAGATGTAGCTGAGATACTTATGATGCTTGATTCTAACTGGGTGAATATTTTGTGGTATTTACCTTTGGGTATCATTGGTGGAGGGATAGTTGAAGAGTTATACAACCGTGGTTTTTTTATTGGCGCGCTAGCTGGCATTTTTAAAGACTCTAAATTTGTATTGTATATAGCTTCTGCTTTCTCCATTTTGTTTTTTGCAGCGGGTCATTTACCAGCAGGTTTTGTAGAATGGGTGGATCTTCTTATACCTGGTACAGCTTATACATTGCTTTATTTATATACGAACCGATTAACCGCACCTATGGTAGCTCATGGACTGTGGAACACTATAGTCGTCATTGTAGTCCCCATCCTTTATTCATAGTTTGGTCGACTCAGAAAAAAAGCTGTATCCTCCATCTTGAAGGATACAGCTTTTTTTTAGGATGGAGAGCTTTCCGTCTGGACGAGAGCTTTACAGCTGTCACGAATGACGAGCTCAACCGGTACGACAATACTGTCGTTCACTTTCTGGCGGCTGTTGATTTGCTGAAGCAATAATTCTGCAGCTTCTTTTCCAAGTACATCCGTATTCTGCCGGATGGTGGTTAAAGGTGGGTTCACGAACTGGGAGATATCAATATCATCAAATCCGATAATAGAAAAGTCCTCCGGAACGCTATATCCAGCGTCTTTGATCGCTTGCATTGCCCCAATTGCTAATTCATCACCAGCTGCATAGACAGCGGTAGGGAGATGGGGAAGGGCCAGAAGTTTTTTCATAGCTTCATAGCCTCCTTCTCGAGAAAAGTAATCCCCATTTACAATGTATTCATCTGGTATATCGAGACCTAATGATTTCGTCGAAGTTAAAAAGCCATTTAGTCTTTCCTGTCCAGCAAACGTGGTGGCGTGCCCTGCGATATGAGCCATGTTACGATGCCCGAGGGAATACAGGTAATCAACAGCTTTATAGCTTCCATCGAAGTTATCCGATTTCACGACAGCGGATTCGCTGCTATGTAAATCAATGACCACGGTAGGAATGGTCGATTCCATGAGCTCCTTTACTTGCTTATCGTTAAATAACGAGCTGACGATCACGACGCCATCGACGCCGCGGTACTTGAACTGCTCCAGATAACTTTTCTTCTGATTATTGATCATCCGGGAAGCAAATAGCAGATCATAGCCGAGCATTTCTACATTTTTACGGAAGCTTTCAATAACGGAACTGAAAAAGGGATGCTTCATTCCAATCCCTAATGATTCGATGAAAATAACACCGATTGTCCATGATTTTTTCGTCGTCAGGGTTCTTGCATGGGAGTTTGGTAAATAACCCATCTCTTCCACTGCATCTAAAATGGTTTTTCTTGCTTTCTGACTGACATCCGCATAGTTGTTAAGAGCTTTGGATACGGTTGTAACTGAGTATCCGGTTTTTTTAGCGATATCATATATAGTTACCATGGTTTTATTCCATCTCCTCCGGTATCGAAAGCGCTTTCGATTGTTGACATATATGTATTATAATATCATGCTGTATTTATTGCAAGACTGAAAAGTCAACAGAGAAAAGCCTTTAGAGTTTGAAAAAGGAAGCTGCTTCATCAGCTTCCTTTTTCATTATGAATTATTCGTATTCACTTGCATTCTTTACTTGTAAAACGACATTGTCGATATAAATGTCATGAGCTTCCGCAAATTGTCCCATTAAAAATTTCAGGGAAACCGTGTCGTCCGCCGTCATGTTCCATTCATAGTCGAAGCTCTGAGTCTCTGTTCCAAGGGATGTTTTTTCGCTGAAATACCTCTGGTAAGAAGCGTTCTCTACCGTCAGTTCTATGTCTCTTTCCACAGTGGAGCGGGCGTCAAAGGATAGTTCGTACGTGACTCCTTTGGAAAGCTTGAGTCCTGGCTGTTCAAGGAGCACACTCCACATTTCATTACCTGGATTGGTAATATGAGTTTCAAGCTCTCCACTGTCAGCTGTAATTTCGGCGCCGGCATCAAAGTGAATATAAGTAGACCAATCGTCCAGTCCAGCCGTAAAATCTCCATTGGTTAAAGGATAAAGGTCAACGTTACTGTAATCAATAAAACTGGATGTTTGAAGCAGGACGACGTTGTCCAGGTATATGCTGGCTGACTTTCCGCCCGCATTAAAGACAAGCTGTCCTTCACGATCTGTGATGTCCTGCGGCATTTCAAACGTAACTTCGTGCGTATTCATATCTTTCGTTAACTGGACCTCCTGCTCTGCATAACGAACCGTGCCGTCTTTACTCAGGAAAGCCACTTCAATTGATTGATTTTCCTCAGCTCGTCCTTCAAACGTAAGCGCGTACGTATTTCCTTTCAATAATTGAAGTCCTGTTTGATTCAGCTGGACAGCTTCAGGGGAGTCCCCGCCTTCAGAAACGTCCAGGTGCAGTTCGCGCGTTTCTGAGTCAACGCTTGCTTCTGCGACCGCATCATCTGTGGTGTTTACATTCCAATAAATCATGCGGGACTGATCTCCCTGATCAAAGGTTCCATTGTAGACATGATTTCCATCTGGAAGCGGAGTCTTTTGATCACTTGTCTCTTCCGTTCCCGTGATATCTTCCATGCGGACATTTCCAATCCAGACAGGGGCTGTCCCATTTGCGCCCATATTGAATTCGAGTCTAGCCGCAAGATCCGTGTCCTGGTTCAGGGTGAAGGTGTACTCATACGATTGTACCTGATCCGACAGGGCGATCGACTGCTCGCCGGAGTAGTTGGCATAGCCTCTTTCCGCACCGCCCGAAACTTTGGTCATCATGTTTCTGGATGTATTGGATTTAGCATCAAAGCTGACCTTATACGTGTGCCCTTCAACGATCGCTGCATTTTGGATCAGCTGAAGCGACCATAAGGCGTTTCCAGGATTACTAATATCGGTTTTGGCAAACGTTTCTCCATCGACATCAGAAGTCGAGATGGAACCAGCGCCTTCAAAGTCTGGCAGCTGAAGGAAGTTCCAATACAAAGGATCATAGGAATCGTTTCCTGAATTTACTTGATTGATCTCTCTCGTGTATTGATTATCATAGATAAGGTTTCCGTCTTCGAGTGGCTGCTTGGCATCCTCAGGAAGCTCCTCTTTTTCAACTTCAGGTTTAACGGGTTCTTTATAATCGCGTCCGGTTAGTTCATAGACACGGACGTAATCCACTTCCATGATACCCGGGAATGGAGTTGTTTCATCTGCATTTCCGCCGTACCATCCCCCAACAGCGAGGTTCATAATAAGATAGAATTCCTGGTCAAAAGGAGCAGGGTAGGTATAGTTTGCTGCTTCGTCTTCCCCTTTACTGAACCAGTTATTCAGCGTCTGATAGAGTTCTCCGTCTACATACCATCGGATTTCTCCCGGCTCCCACTCCACAGAGTACGTGTGATAGTCCGTGTAATCGGTTCCTTCGGGAAAATGATATTCCGTGCCGCGATACGTATTATTTGGATATTGCTCTCCATAATGAATCGTTCCGCCAATATTGCTTGTGTCTTTTCCTGCTGCTTCCATAATGTCAATTTCACCTGATGCAGCCCATTCCCCATACACACTGTCTTCCGGCATCATCCAAAAAGCCGGCCAGAACCCTTGGCCTTCCGGAAGTTTCATTCTGGCTTCAAATTTACCGTACTTCTTGCTGAATAACCCCTTCGTTTTCAGCTTGGCAGAGGTATAGTCGTAAGAACCAAATTGATCCGTAATCGGCTCTTCTTCTTTTTGAGCTTTAATAACCAGTTTTCCGTCTTCAATATATGAATTCTCCGGAGAATCGGTGTAATATTCCTGCTCGTTGTTACCCCAGCCTGGAGAGATTCCTTCCCCATTTTCATCGACGATCCAGTTGCCGATGTCGTAGGTCCATTTGGAGTCATCTATCTCGGCTGTCATAAATTCATCTGACCATACGAGAGACCAATCTGTTTCTTTTTGACCGTGTTCATAGATTTTCACTTGATTTACATCAGAATCGATTAAACGTACGTGATTCTGAACCTGCTTGTGCACGTAAATCGTTCCATCTACCGTGACGTTTTCTAACTTCGTCCAGCCTTTTTTGGTTCCCTGTGTAATGTATAGGTCACCGGTGATCGTTGTATTTTTCAGGGTAACATCCGCTGAACTGATCACCGCTGTACCTTCAATTGTTTCATCCTGATATGTACCCGGTGTGGTGTACGTTCGCTCGATCAGCCTATCAAAAATCTCCATCGCTTTGGATACTTTGAGGGGCTTTTCAGCCTTCACGCTTAGTTCATTGGAGGTTAATTGTTCTTCTTCGGGCATGAGATAGGCCATCATCTCGACGGCATCTTCTTGTTTAATCACTGAGTTTTTGGAAGCTTCGTCCTCTAAGACCGTTTCCCAATAGTCAACCTCTTTGTCTTCGTATCCAAACACTCGATTCACCAGGGAAGCGAATTCCTCTTTCGATAAAGCAGCATTGGGATTCTTCAAACTTTTTTCCAAGCCGGAAAAGATCTCCTGCTCACTCCACTCATTCGCAGCTCCTTTCTTTGACTTGGCTAAAACAGGGGAAGCTGCTGACACAAACACCATTACCAGCAAGATACAAATGAACAACCATTTTTTCAACATGTATTCCTCCTCTAAGGATTATATATGATGAAGTGGGGGAGACCCACCAACCATCGACAGGTAACAGAAACCGGTTTCGTTAACGAGTAAAAAAATAAGCGAAACGTAAGTGGATATAGTTGCGAAAGCGCTTTCGTTTTTTCTTAAAAAATAAGAGTTCTATTAGGTATCTGTTATGTTAGTCCATATCTTACCACATCTTACCACAATTTTCTGAATTGGCAAGAGATGACTGTAATAGAAATACAGAATATTATTGAATAATTATAGTGTAAAAGGACTAAAATTTACAAAAATAGTCTATCATTTTTATCCATTATAGGTAATAATAAGGGGGCGCGTACTACCTGATTGAATATTCAATAGAAAAGAGAAATGATGAACCAGTTACCTTGTCCATTTGAAGATTACCATGCCCTCGTGCATCATGTACTGCATCAGTTAGGTATGCCGCTTCCTTATGAGGATTACATACAGGATGCCTACTTTGTTTATGAGCAGTGCATTCAGCGCTACGACGCTTCACTCTCTAAATTTTCTACTTATTTCACCTGGCAGTTACATTACCACTTTCGAACTATTATTCATAAAGAGCAGCAGTACTGGAACCGAATCTCGATTATGTATCCGAAAGAGAAGGGATTCTTTCCTGATCCGACCTCAGAATTTAATCAATTCTATGATGTATTTTACTGCAGTCAGCTGAACAGCCTGGAGAGTGAGATTCTTCATTTAACGCTGCAAGGGTATACGGTTGAAGAGATATCGGCTGATCGATCAGTCAGTGTGTCGACGGTGAAAAGGTACAGAAAAAAGATCAAGCATAAGGTAGGAAGAAATTTTAAGAGTGCTGAGTAGAGGAAGGGAGCATCAAAGCTGGTAAGGAACGATGGAAGACTGTCTCGATTGAGGCGGTCTTTTTTTCTATCCAACAGACTAGGCCTTTATTCACTCATTCCGTGATTTTCATAAAAATAACTTCAGCTTATTGAAGACTTTACAATTCGAGTCGATATACCTTTTAGAGACAAATATCGACGTTTCAATAAACTTTAGGAGGAATGAGATTCCCATGACCAAACGTACATATGTAAAACGGGTGATCGCTTCGGTTGTTTTGCCCATCGCTCTTCTTATCCCCCTGCAAACAGTGGATGCAGGATCCAAACAATTTTCTGATGTTGACGAGGGAACGATCTATTATGAACCGATCCATGCGCTTGCAGAAAAAGAAATTGTTCAGGGCTATACGGATGGAGAATTTAAATATCGATCTGAAATTACCAGGGCGGAAGCAGCGCTCATGATTACCCGGCTATTAAACTTAGATACGGAAAATGCTCCTCCTGCTCCATTTACGGATGTGAAGCAGGGAGAATGGTATTCAGGAGCAGTCAATGCTCTATATCATGCAGGAATCATTGTAGGAAACGGCGATGGTTTATTTGGCACAAATGAGGATATTACCCGGGCAGAGTTATCCAAGATCATCGTAGAGGGATACAATCTTGAAATGCAGGAAGGAAATGCTTTACCTTTTGAAGATGTGAATAACCAGGCCTGGTACACCGACTATCTTCGTGTCTTATATTCACATGGGCTGATTTCAGGTACCTCTGCAACTACATTTGAACCAAATGAGCCTATGATCCGTGGTGATTTTGCCTTGCTATCCTATAATACTGAGTTTGGATATGGTGATTTGTTCCTTGAGCTTGAGGAAGCGATGGCGATCAGTGCCTATCAAATCTCGGCAACTTTTAACAATGAGGAAACAGCTGTCATTCATCTGGATAAGCCTCTGGAAGAAGGGGAAAATTCGAGAACATTCACTTATAAAGGGGAAACGTATGAGGACCGCGTAAACTATGAATTAATCTATCCAAAAGACATCGCGCTTGAGAATGATTACGTAGCTGCGGCACTGCCGTATCTAGGTATTCCCTATTTATTCGGGGGAGAAACCACAGAGGGATTTGACTGCTCCGCTTTTACGAGACGTGTCTATGAAGATGCAAAAGGTTTATATCTTCCCCGGTCCACGGATCGGCAGTGGGAGGTAGGACATGATGTAGCTCTTGAAGATATTCAAGTAGGGGATGTTGTATTTTTCAGTAATACATACCGGGAAGGAATCTCGCATAACGGCATTTATGTAGGAAACGGGAAAATCATCCACTCTTCGAGAACCTACGGCATCAGTATTGCTTCGCTGAGTTCTTCCTATTGGCAGAAGAAATTCACCGGGGTCAAACGATTCGAGAATTTACGAATTCCGGAAGAAGATCCGGTTGTTTCAGAAGCAACGAAATACATAGGTGAATCTCCATATCAAGCAGGTGGTGTGACTCCAGAGGGCTTCGGAGCGGCTGAATTTGTTCAATATGTATTTAAGGAAGCGGAAGGAATTGAGCTTCCAGCCGATGGTTATGCTCAGATGCAAATTGGAGACGACGTCGCGAGAGAAGACTTGCAGCCCGGAGACATCGTCTTCCTGGAAGCGAATTATATGAACCCGACGATCTATGTAGGCAATGGGCAGATTGTTCATGTTACAGTGTCGAAAGGAGTGACGGTGACAAACCTCGTGACAAGCAGCTTCTGGGGGCCGAAATACGTAGGTGCGAAACGTGTGACTAAAGAAAATTACGACGATGTACCGGAACCTGAAGAGCCGGAAGATTCGGAGAATCCTCCTGAAGATCCAGAAGATCCACCAGAAATCCCGGTAGATCCTGTGAACTAAAACAAAACCACCTTCCTGAGTAACGGGGAGGTGGTTTTGTTTTAGTTATTTATGTCTGACTTACCGTTTTCGGAGTCCGGCTTTCCACAAATCGTTTCATGCGGTCCATCGCTTTATCAAGCTGCTTCAGCGAAGTGGCATAGGAGCAGCGGATGTAGCCTTCTCCACTTTCTCCGAACACATCACCAGGAACGACAGCAACTTGCTCTTCGTGGAGCAATTGCTCGGCAAATTCTGCGGAGGATAATCCGGTGGCTTTAATGGAAGGGAAAGCATAGAAAGCGCCGCCAGGGTTCGGACATTCGAGTCCCATTTCATTTAAACTTGTTACGATAAAGTTTCTACGCTGTTTATAGCTTTCGAACATATCCCGCACACTCGGGCGTCCGTTTTTCATGGCTTCAAGCGCTGCATGCTGAGCCATTGTCGGTGCGCACATCATGGTATATTGATGAATTTTCACCATGGCCGCAATTAAATCGGATGGACCTGCCGCATAACCAAGGCGCCAGCCAGTCATCGCGAACGCTTTCGAAAAGCCACTGATTAAAATCGTTCGTTCCTTCATCCCGGCGAGGGAAGGGAAGCTCGTATAGGAAGCGTCATAAGTAAGCTCTGCATATATTTCATCTGACAGCGCTACTAAATCGTGCTTCTCAATTACTTCAGCAATCGGCTCCAACTCTTCTTTTGTTAAAAAGGTGCCGGTCGGATTATTCGGGTTGCAGAGCATGATCGCTTTTGTTCTTGGAGTAACGGCTTCATCAATAGCTTCAGCGGTGAGTTTAAATTCATTATCCGCTTCTGCCTGGATTGTGACAGGCGTTCCTCCAGCAAGACTGACGGTAGGAACATAAGCCACAAAGCTTGGTTCGACCACGATGACTTCATCTCCTGGTTCGACCACCGCCCTCAAAGCAAGATCAATGGCCTGACTTGCTCCTACCGTCACAATCACCTGTTCGGCAGGGTCATAGTCCAACTGGAAATTCCCATTTAGATATGTGCTGATTTCTTTGCGCAGTTCGATCATCCCTGCATTTTCCGTGTAGGATGTATATCCTTGCTCAAGCGAATGGAAGCTTTGCTCGATAAAGTTCCATGGGGTGACGAAGTCCGGCTCGCCAACTCCCAGGGAAATGACATCCTCCATCTGGGCGGCGACATCAAAAAAACGGCGGATCCCCGACGGTTTCAGATTCTCCACATGCTTCGATACGAACGACTTTTTATTCATGGAGATACCACGATTCTTTTATCATCTTCATCATCGTCTTCCAGAATAAAGCCGTCGTGCTTGTATCTTTTCAGGACAAAATGGGTCGTGGTGGATAGAACGGAATCAAGTGCCGAGAGCTTCTCGGAAATGAACTTACCGATATCCATCATCGTCTTTCCATTAACCGTTACGGATAAATCATAGGCCCCTGACATTAAATACACCGCTTTCACCTCAGGAAAACGATAAATACGCTCGGCCACTTTATCAAAACCGACCCCGCGTGCCGGTGTTACTTTCACATCTACCATAGCCGTGACTTCCTCGTGCTCTACGACCTTTGCCCAGTCAATCAAAGTGGAATAGCCAAGGATCGCTTTTTTGTCTTCGAGGTCATCAATGACCTGCTGAATTTCTTGTTCACTTTTTCCCATCATCTTGGCGATTTTAGCTACGCCTAGGTTTGCATTTTTCTCAATAATCTTTAATACCTGGATTTCTGTTTCTTTCAATGGAGTCACCTACTTTCCTTCTATCCCATCATTTTAACAGTATTGGGTATAAACGAGAACCTTGTTTCAGAGATATTTTCATAATAGTTTTACAATGAGTAAGATTCGAGCGAATATTTGGAAAATTATTCATTAAAGTGATACGCTGAATTCATATTTAGGAAGGAGTCGATTATGAGTATTCCAACTATTACACTTCATGATGGTTTGACCTTACCAGCGATAGGCTTTGGCACTTACGCATTGAACGGTAATGCTGGTGTTCAAGCCATTACAAGCGCCATTGATACCGGGTATCGACTCATTGATACCGCTTATAACTATGAAAATGAAGGAACCGTCGGAGAGGCCGTCCGCCGCAGTTCCATCCCAAGGGAAGAATTGATCATAACCTCGAAGCTTCCCGGTCGTTATCAGACTTATGATAAGGTCGTTACAGCGATCCAGGAATCCCTGTACCGCGCGGACCTGGATTACTATGATCTGTATCTGATTCACTGGCCCAACCCTAAACAGGATCATTACGTAGAGGCCTGGCAGGCTTTAATCGATGCAAAAAAATGGGGGCTCATCCGTTCCATCGGCGTATGTAACTTCCTCCCTGAGCATCTGGAGCGGCTGGAAAACGAGACGGGCGTAAAGCCGAGCATCAATCAAATTGAACTTCATCCGTTTTTCAATCAGGAAGAGCAGCGAATCTTTAACGATGAACATGAAATTAAAACGGAATCCTGGAGTCCGCTTGCGAAAGCTAACGAAATCGTTCATAATGAAACGCTTCAGAAAATAGCGGACGAGCACAATAAAACGATCTCGCAAGTTGTCTTACGCTGGCATCATCAGCTTGGGGCGATTCCGATTCCGAAGTCAGCTTCTCCTAAGCGTCAGCTTGAAAACCTATCTATATTCGATTTCTCACTCAGTGATTCTGAAATGGGAATGATTGCAGAATTAACTCGTCAGGATGGCCGATTGAACGATCAGAATCCGGCAGAATATGAGGAGTTTTAATAATTGGAGAGCGCATCCATCAGGGTGCGCTTTTTTGTTGCTAAAAAGAGAGATAGGAGCTAATTTTATGAAGTTCAATAGGGACGAAATAAAACTTAAATCTTAATCCATTTCAGTTTCCAATTAATCTTTTATAATTGATTTAAATCTTTCTACATACTTAATCGTCATAATTATTGGAGGTGAAAAAGCAATGGATGATTCGAAGTTAGTAAAAGAAATATTGTCTGGAAGCGAAGCGGCCGCGGAAGTGTTGACCAGGAAGTACTATAAAATGATCTACGCTTTTGTCTACCGTAAAATGCAAAACAAGGATCTTGCTTACGATCTGACTCAAGACATTTTCATTAAAATGATGAACTCATTACATACATATTCTTCAAAAGGAAACTTCAAAAGCTGGTTGTTTACAATAGCTGTAAACCGCTGCAGGGATTATTGGAAGAGTTCTTACCATAGATATATGCGGACTCATTCAGAGCTCCCGCAAAGCCTAACAGATCAACAGCAGAATGTGTCTTATATCTTTGATAAGAAAGAGACAAGAGAAGAAATTAAAAAAGCAGTTGAAATGCTTCCCGATTATCAAAAAGAAGCCTTGCTTTTAAAATATTTCCACGATATGAAGATTAAAGAAATTGGGGAAGTTACTAGTGTGAAAGAGGCAACAGTTAAATCCAGGCTAAAACAAGGGCTGAAAAAATTAAAAAGTATTTTGAAAAGAGGTGAAGAGAATGGAGAGAAAAATTTCCAAAACCACAGCTAGTCAGCAAAGTTCCATTTTAGAAGATAGCGAGATAGAAAATTTAGAAATGGAGCTAGAGGATGCACTTTCTCATTACGATGTAGAGTATCCAAGTGAAGAACAAATGGAGGCTACGATTGAAGCGATTCGACCACTGACCCCTGTTCGAAAGCAGTCTGCTTTTTCTTTGGGTAAAGCGGAGAAATTGCTTAGAACAGCTATATATGAATTCTCAAATATCCATTCGGTATTCTGGATATCCAACCTATTGTTTTTCCTGACTGGCTTCGGTTTCGTTCTATTAAGGGAAGCGAATCCTTATTTTACGCTCATGCTTCTCGCTCCAGTGCCTTTTACTTTGGGATTACTTGAGATTTTTAGAAGCTTAAACAATGGTATGGCTGAGCTTGAACTAACCTTTAAGCACACTTTATTTGAGATTATAATGGCTAAATTGCTCGTAACAGGTGGTTTTAATGTGGGATTGAACCTCTTGTTTTCGCTGATTATTCCTATTATTACGGATGGCGCTTTAATAGGGAAATTGACGCTATACTGGGTTACGCCTTTTTCCATCGTGGCAGCGCTTGGTTTTACAGTTGCCTGTAAATGCAAAGCTCGCCTTTCTTTTGTAGTATTCACTTTACTCATATGGCTGTCTTTTGCTGCAGTTGTTTTATCCTCTGAGGAGTTTCAGCAGGTGCTTCAGAATATACATGAGGGTTACTTTATTGTGGCAAGTATATTCTCGCTGGGCATACTACTCTATCAATTCCAACATCTTAGAAAGGGGAGGTTTAACTATGAAGTTGACTTTGAACCAAGTCACTAAACGATATAAATATAAAACAGCGCTCGATTCCATTACAGCTGAGTTAAATGAAGGAATTTATGGCGTTCTAGGTGCAAATGGCTCAGGAAAAACTACGTTAATGCAGATTCTGGCCACTGTATTGAAGCCTACAAATGGAACGATTACATTAGACGGAAGAGAAATCTTAGGAATGGATGAAGAATACCGTGAATTACTAGGATATTTACCTCAACAAGCAGGAGTTTATCGGTCATTTTCTGCTGAGAAGTTCCTTCTATATATAGCTGCCTTAAAAGGTCTTCCGAGAGATAAAGCAAAACAAAAAGTACCTGAATTGCTCAAACTTGTTGGACTGATCAGTCATCGAAAAGAAAAACTAGGGAAGTTTTCTGGGGGAATGAGGCAAAGGGTAGGTATTGCTCAGGCATTGCTCAATGATCCAAAAATTCTAATTGTAGATGAACCAACTGCAGGTCTAGATCCCAACGAGAGAGTGAGGTTTCGAAATATACTCTCAACAATCGCGGCAGAAAGAATTATTCTCTTATCAACGCATATTGTATCGGATATAGAGTTTATCGCAAAGGAAATAATGGTTTTAAAAGCAGGACAGCTGATAAAAAAAGCAAAACCTGAAGAGCTATTAGACGAGGTACACGGTAAAGTCTGGACTGTAAATGTGAGGGGGCAGGAAATTCCAGCTATTCAGTCACGCTACAAAGTTGGAAATATATTCAGCTATAAGGAAGATTATACGCTGCGCATTATCAGTGACACTCAACCCCATGAATACGCTGTAAATAAACGTCCTAACTTGGAAGATCTATACCTTTACTACTTTGATGAGGAGCGCAATGAATGAATCAGCTTCTAAAAATAGAATTAACCAAGATACTTAAACTGAGGATGATTTATGTCTTATTATTTATGTTGCTTTTGATTACCTCCAGCTATCTGCTCAATTCAGATCACATAACTGAGGAAGAATTAGAGATTTATCATAAGTTGGATGGTGAACTGACCGAGGAAAAAATGGAAAAGGCTCAAGAAGCAAGTACGGATCAAGTGATAGGACAAGATAGCCATATGGTGAGTACTACAGAGAAGGCGAAGAAAAATATATATCGAGCGATTTCTTCAATCCCAATGATTGAGGAAAAATTAGTCTCAAGAGTATCTGAGCTTTCCGAGAAAAATAGCTCCTCTGCCTCTATGGAAAAGGCAATGATTAACGAAATTGATGTATCTTCCTATTCTTATCATAAAGGCCCTGAAGAAATTATAGATTACACTGGTACATTTGCCTTTATCATTACAGGAGCTATGTTGCTTGCAGGACTCTCGTCTATTTATACTCGTGAATATACATCAAAAATAGACCATTATATTCTTAGTTCTAAAAAGGGTAAATCAACTTTGGTATGGGCAAAAATATCGGCAGCACTAATCTATACTTTTATTGTCATGCTAATATGGGAGGTTTGGAATTTAGTTACCAAAGGCTGGATATTTACAACTGAAGGGTGGGAAAATCCTATTCAGTATAAATTTGGTTATCATAGTTCTCCATATCCTCTAACGATGGGAGAATATCATATTATCCAGTTAAGTATTCACTTATTAGCTGCTATTAGTTTTGCTTTACTTGTATTACTGATTTCGTCGAAGTGTAGAAACAGCTTATTTTCTTTTATGGTTAGCGGAGCAGTGTTTGGTATCCCTTATACTATACTGGAGATAGTCGAACTCCCTTATTGGTTGAAAGAGGCCCTTCAATTCAACTTTCTACAGATAATGAGAGTAGATTTTTTGTTTGATGAATTTAAAACAATTTCTTTATTTGGGTATCCTTTAATTTATCCACTTGCGGCTGTAGCTCTAATGGTAGTAATAGGTTTGGTATGTCTCCTGATAAATATAAGAACTTTCAAACATAAGGAAATAACTTATTGATCTTCTGCTTATTAGAAAGCTTGCAGAGATATCATCTCTGCAAGCTCTCCACACTATTTATACTTCCTTAAATCCTCCGTCATCGAAAGCGCCCACTGCGTCAAAGTCGCAGAACCATAAGGTAATGCTTCCTCATCAAGGTCAAACTGCGGATGATGAAGAGGGTAAATGGCTTCTTTTTCTTCATTTCTAACTCCAAGTCGGAAGAAAATTGCTGGAATCTTTTCGGCGTAAAAGGAAAAGTCTTCTCCGCCCATTGAAGGCGGGATGACAGAGAATTTTCCAGGACCGAATACATTGTTCACGGCCTGTTCTACTGAAGGAAGTAGATCTTCATCATTCACAAGCGGCGGATAGAAATATTGGTAGTGGAACCGGTAATCCATGCCAAAGCCCTGGGTAATTCCTTTAATGATACTTTCCATTTTCGCTTCAATTGAATCACGCACTTCTGGATCCAGCGTACGGACGGTGCCGCCAATCGAAACTCTTGGTGCAATCGCATTGTTTGCCGAACCACCGTGGATCTGGCCGACGGTAAGTACTGTAGGAGACAACGGATTTACCTGGCGGCTGACAACCTGCTGCAGGGAACTGATGACTTCGGCAGCTACACTGATCGGATCTGCTGCTTTATGAGGCTGGGCCGCGTGGCCACCTTTTCCAATAACCTCAAGGTCAAAAAAGTCAGCGGCTGCGCAGGCCTCTTTTTGAGCACAGGTTACTTGCCCAACAGGATAATCCGGATTGACGTGCAGACCAGCCATCACGTCGATCTCAGGGTTTTCAAGAACGCCATCCTCGATCATCGTTCGAGCGCCAAAAAGCGCTTCCTCCGCCGGCTGAAAGATAAGCTTGACCCTGCCTTGTTTAGGAGGGTTATCTTTTAATAGCTTCGCTGCTCCTAACAGCATAGTGGTGTGCCCGTCGTGCCCGCATAAATGGGCTTTCCCTGGCGTATTCGATACATAGCTTGTCGTTTTTTCATCCTGTATCGGAAGAGCATCCATGTCGGCTCTTAACCCGACCGTGGGGCCAGGATTTCCAGAGTCGATCAAAGCAACGACTCCTGTTTCCGCGATCACATAAGGTTCATAACCATATTCTTTCAGTTTTTCCTGAACAAATCGGGATGTATTGTATTCTTCATACCCTGTCTCCGGGTTTTGATGTAAATATTGTCGCCACTGGGTCAAACTCGCTTGCATGGATTGTGCTTGTTCCAATAACGTAGTCATCCAATCACCTCTGTTCTTTTTATTAACCATGACACATCCTAACCTCTGAGGACAACTATTTATTCGAATATTCTATATTCGAGACGGGCATAGGGTCTGATATACTTAATTTATTAAGAAAAAGGAGGTCCAATCAATCGATGACTAGCAAAAATGAATATATAGAAGTATCGAAGATTGAGGAAATCGGTGAAGGCATGAGAGTCTGTCTAGATTTCATCGACGTCCTCAACCCAGAGGACGGGCTCTATGTAGGAAATACAGGACACGGTTACGTGAAGGTACTTTCCGAAAACCGCGAGTCGGACGGTTATCCGCCGCGCCCTTTTCGAATTAACTGCGGCGCGTTCCACCAATACTTGTATCAACAACAAAAAACCTATTACTTACATGAACTGAACCCTGGAGAAAGCTTGTTGCTATCTGGAAAAGAGGAGCGGGAACTCCCTATTGGACGGGTGAAGGTCGAGAAGCGCCCGTTTGTAAGGGTTGAATGTCAGACGGAAGAAGGAACAATTTCGGCCACTCTGCAAAAGTCCTCGAGTGTATATTTGATGGAAGAGGAGGAGGGGGAACTTCCTTTACTCAGTCTGGAAGTTGGCCACCGCCTGCTCGGGATCAAGGATAAGCCCGGACGGCACTTAGGTGCGCAAGTGGATGAGGTTATTTGGGAGAAATAAAAGGCAATGCTTCCGCAATTAAGGGTGGAAGCATTGCCTTTTATCTACCTATGACTTACCTATGTATAAACTCCCTGCTTACGCCAATCCTTTCAAATCTTATCCCAACACGCCATTCATACTTATGGGTAAGGGCAAAATGCTGAAGAACAAGGAGTTTCACTCCATACGAATCTATTACCTTTTCGTCTAATTCTGTAGCTTATTAAAGTGTTTTGTAGATAGAAGTGAAATGAAAATGTCATATGATATAATGAAAGAAACGAAAAATAAGGGATGGAGTAAGATGACTATTAAAACTAAACGGGATATTGAAGAGTTGTTGTCGTCTTTTTGTGATTTCGCACAGTACGATGAAAAGGGTGCTAAGCACTATCTGGTGTTTTCGGACAAGGAACGGAGCGGAGACTGGACACTGATGGTTTATCGTGACGGTTTGATCACGGCGCACGGGCGAGGCCTCGATTATTGCGACGAAGGTGAACGTGTACTGAAGCGGGAAGAGGCGGGTAAGTTTGTCTGGAAAAATCGGAAAGCGATTAATGCCGTCATTCGAGAGAAACGTAAGGTTACAACTTCATAAGCTTGATGCACAAAAAAGGCAGAGGGTATATATACCTCTGCCTTTCTTTATTTTTCATTCACTTATTATTCGGTGATTCCTACCTGATTCAATCCATCTTCTGTGGCCTTGGCTTCTGTACTATTATCACCATATAGATCAACAGCTGACTGAATTAAGGATTCTCTCGCATGACTGAAGTCAGAATCTGGAGTCAGATAAACCGTCAGTGCACGATAATAAATCTGCCCTAGTTTATCCTTGCCAATCTGTTCGCCTGTTAGATAGGCTGCATGGTTGATGATGGAAGAGTTAATATGAACACCGCCATTATAAAATCTAAAGGAAGATCATAGTACTCGTCCATATGGGAAGGATACTTTCCGTTTCCATCTCCATATGACGTATATTTTTCTCCAACTGAATATTTACTAGGGTTACTCAGACTGCGAAGGGAGGTACGGCCCGACTCTCTAGCGTCTTCTGCCATAATGTCTTCTCCGATTTCCCAGTCCTCCTCATCTACTAAAGCACCAAATATATCCGAGAAGGCTTCATTAAGCGCCCCGGATTGGAATCGATATTTCAAACCAGCGGAGTAAGTCGTAACCCCGTGTGCCATTTCGTGCGCTGCTACATCGAGACCAGCTGATAGAGGTACGAAAAATTCGCCATCTCCGTCTCCGTAGGTCATTTGCTCCCCGTTCCAGAAGGCATTATTATAATCCTGGCCAAAATGAACTGAGGACTTGATGGCCATGCCTTCTCCATCAATGGAGTTACGATCATGTTCTTCCAGGAAGTACTCGTAAACTTGTTCAGAATTGTAGTGTGCCTCTACAGCCGGACTATCATAAGAATCTTTAAATGATGCGTTTGGAGAGCTGAAAAGAACCCCAGGGAACTGAACATCACTGTCGCCCCATTGATTTTTCATATCATAAGTGTAGATCCCTTCCAAGTCTTCATGGGAATTATCAAACAGATAAAAGTTTGTCCCAGGTTGAACGGATTTATCGTTTTTATGTGTGATGTGAAGCTTACGGTGATCCCCTAACACACCAATTCCGGATCCCTTGGATGCTTTATAATCCTGTGCGTGCATAATTTTGTTGTATTGATCGATAACTTCGCCAGAATTCGCATCGACATAAACCGACCAGTTCCCTGGATTGTCACCCAGGAAATTCACATTTACTTTGTAAGCTAAATGATTTTCACCTTGAAACGAGTAATAAACAAGCCCTGAATCTGGTGATTCTACCAGTTGGTCCGGAGCCTCAACTGCTTTCTTTGCGAGTTTTATACTTTCCGAAGCTGATAGAGAAGCTTTGGAAGGAAGCCCTTCTTTTTCAATCGCTTCGTTGAATTGTCCACTAACCGATTGAACGCGATTATCGCTGCTGTAATGCACGGTAACTTCATGACCTTCCACCGGTATATTGTTCTTTTTCTGCTGGAGCTTAACGTGTGTCATACCCAACTCATCTTTCGTGACTTTAGAGGATTTTAGACTCTCTTCAGGTTTATCCATATTGAACTTCGCTTTATTTTTATTTAAGAATTCCTTCGCAGCTTTGCCATCTGCTGATTTTTGTTTCTCTGACTGCATCTCTTTGATGAAGAATGGTTTCCCTTTACCTTCACTATGTACTTTCTTCTGAACAACCTCTGTATTCGCATTTGGACTTACAGCAAGTGTTTGTGCTGGTGAAACGGTCCCCATAAACAAAGCAGATGATAGAACAGCTACCGGTATTACGTGTTTTTTCTTCATAAAATACCTCCCAAGCGTAATATATCCAATTATAGGAAATTGAGGTAAGTATATACAGATTATTTTTAACTATCTTTATTTTCTGAAAATTATCGAGCGTGGTATAAAAAGACTATTATAGTGGAAAGTCGTTATAAGAAAAAAACGTCTAGTAACTTAGACGTCTCTCTCTTTATAGTTGATTTAAAACAGCTTCATATAAATTTAGTGCGAGGCTCACCTGTTACTTTGCAAAACTTAATATGAGATGCGCCACTTGTGTTGTTGCTTTGTACAAGTACTCTTCGGCATAATCCATACATTCTGTTAGATTTCTAGGTCCTGGAACGATTGAAAAGCATCCTGTAAAAACTTGATTTAATTCCTCGTATTCTCCATCTAAACTCCCTGACAGGAGAAGAACAGGCTTATTGTGCTGCTTGGCCAATTCTGCTACATAACCTGGAGCTTTTCCGTACATCGTCTGTTCGTCACTTTGCCCCTCACCGGTTACAACGAGGTCAGCCCATTGTATCTCTTCCGGCAGATGAATAGCTTCTGAGATGAGTCTGGCTCCCGATTCCAGTGATGCTCCAATGGATAAAAAAGCAAAGCCCAGTCCGCCTGCAGCTCCGGCTCCAGGAGAATTCATGACCGCTCTACCACTCGCTTTTTCGACAAGCTTTCCGTAGTCAAGCAAAGCCTGGTCGTAAGTAAGTACTTGTTTTTCAGAGGCACCTTTTTGAGGTCCGTAAACATGGCTCGCCCCTTTAGGACCAGTTAGAGGATTATCAACATCAGAGGCAACCCTGATTGTTGTGTTTTTTAACCGGGCATCGATCGAAGAAAAATCAATCCTTTTAATATGGAAAAGATCTTTTCCAAATCCTCCTGTTTCCCTGCCCTGGTTGTCAAACGTCTTCATTCCGAGAGCTTGCAGCATGCCGAGACCTCCATCATTAGTGGAGCTTCCTCCAATGGCGATTATTAACTCCCGGTGCCCCCGATTCAGGGCATGTAGGATCGCTTCCCCAATCCCAAAAGTAGTGGTGTAATCAGGATTTCTCTGTTCATCTGGAACTAGGGGTAATCCCGCAATAGCAGCTCCTTCAATGACAGCTCGCTGATCCTCAAATTCGATATAAAAGCTTTCCACCTTTTCACCAAGAGGACCTGTACATGTCAGGCTCACTTTTTGAGGGTCAGAGGCTTTGGACAGAGCTTCAAGCGTTCCTTCTCCGCCATCAGCCATCGGTTTCAGAATGGTTTCTGCATCTGGATCGACGTCGAGAAAAGCTTGTTCCATTATTTCTGATACTTGTACGGAAGTCAGACTTCCTTTAAAAGAATCTGGGGCAAAGACTACTTTCATACTAGCTACCTCCTATTCATCAGCCTGTTTCAATTGAAACGAAATTCAGGGCTGAAAACAATTGATTATTTACACAAACATTCTGAAAAATGAAAGCGTATTCTTAGGCAAATGCACAAATTAATTATGTAAAAGTATCGTTTGCAATATAACTGCATCTTTAAAATGCCTGGGGTCCAAACCTACTTTTCTTGTTAATTGATCCAGACGGTAGATAAGTGTATTGCGGTGAATATGAAGAACTTCAGCTGTCCGGTTCATTTTCATATCCTGTTTGAAAAAATGTGTAAGGGTGGTGTGATAAATCTTTTCTAAATGCTGCAGGCGGTTTTGATAAGCTTCCGTCACCTCAAGAAAAGTACGTGGATCTACATTATGCAGAAGTCTCTCCATTTGTAAATCTCGACTGTAAATAGGTTCACACTTTCTATCACTAAGTTCAATGGCTTCACAGGCTTGTTTAAAAGAGTGTCTTATTCCATCTATTGAAAACCCAGGCTCGCCTACTCCGATTCTTGAGCGGATATTATCTGGATAAAAGATAGAGGTTTCAGGAAAAAGGATAGTTGCAATCACCATGTTATCCTGATATGGAAGAATAAATAGATAATCTTTATGATGAAACATAGACTTCAGGGATTCAGCTAATTCAAAAGGTTCCTCCGCTTGAAAGACTAGCACCTGCCATGTACGATTCACATCTGTTCTTAACGTGTAGGAGGCTTCTCTTATCAGTTCATCACGATCCATTTCTTCGTTCAGAAGCTGCTGGAGCCAATGGTTCCATTGCCTTTCCTGATAAAAAGCCTGTCTTTGTATGTAAATTTGTTCTAAGGCAATTTCAACAGAACCTTGAGTCATTCCAGCTGCCTGGGTCACCTGATCAGGCGGTCCCGTTAAACCAACCACACCTGCGAGTTTATCACGGTGAAAAATAGGAAGATTCGCGCCCGGTTTAACGTTAGCATAATGAATCACATCCTCGTCCGTAATAAACTGCGGTTCAGTAGTTTCGATAACCGCTATCGCGCCGCCATGACTTTGACCGACACGCGCAGGATCAGTACTGGCGACTATTTTACCCTGGGGATTCATTAAATTAATGGGCACATTAATATATTTAGATAATCGGTTTATGATTTCACGGCCTAATTGATCAGTAAGTTCCATTGTTTCCTCCTGAGACACGTTGATTTTACTAGTTTAATGATAACAGATGAGAGGGTTATGAAGCGCAGTAGATCTTCTCTTTTGCCTGAAATAAGACTGCTACTCAACTGTTTATCTTTCTCTATTGACAGAATATTAAAACATCGATAGGATAGATAATAGAAAGCAGTCCCATAGAAAGGAAGCCCCTTTCATTGTCCGGCTGCAACGGTAGTATAATAAGCAGATAACGTAACTGTTAAAACTGTCTAATCTCTACAACGCCAGAGGTTAACTCGCAGTTTAAAGCCAGTTTTCTTCCTTAAATCGGAAGAGGACTGGTTTTTTTAATTTTTATGGGCCCATAAAGATGTACCACTACAACTATTATGGAGGGAAGTAAACATGTGTGCAGTAGAAATGAAGAAAGAGAGTCTTCCGTCAATAACAGGACAAGGATATTCTATTAAGTCGCATCCAAAGCATAATCGGTTATATCATATTGAATTTGAAGAACAGGTGATTGATCAGTTTTTGCAGGAGGTTCAAGCCATTAGTGATGAGCAGTTGGAGTATATTCCTTACCAGCGGTTTATCACAGCAAATATACTGCTGAACTTAGTGGATCAGGACTTTGGAAACACGATCCGGACTCTTCTTCATGACCGGAATTCCGGTGGTTTTACAGTGGGACTGCAAGGGCGTACGGAGGATGCTCAGGACTATGTGAAATTCTCCACGGCCTTGTCGCACCTGGCGGGCATTCCAAACTTTGATGCCATGTCAAAAAAATACTATGCACGCTTCTCTGTGAAGCATACGGATGACAGTGATTCGTATCTTCGTCAGGCATACCGTCGCTTTACACTTCATACGGATGGAACCTATGTGGATGAGCCGACGGACTGGCTGCTCATGATGAAGATGGAGGAAGAAAATGCAGTTGGAGGAAGCTCTCGATTGCTGCACCTTGATGAATGGGAAGAGTTTGATTACTTTTACAATCAGCCACTTGCTTCCTATCCTTTCACCTATAAGGCTCCGGCCAGTAAAAACGTCTCGGAAGATGTACAGCGGAAACCATTCTATGAATGGAATAATGGTCCCTGCATCTGTTTTATAGATCAGTTTGTGTTCCCAGAAACGATCGCTCAGGCTCAGTATCTGAAAGAACTGTCTCAATCTATGGAAAACTCAAAAGGGGTCATTGAACTGGAACTTCCAGTTGGAGATTTAGTAATGCTGAATAATCGTTTTTGGCTTCACGGCAGGGCCGGGTTTGAAGAGAATCCTGATCTCCATAGAGAATTACTTCGTCAGCGAGGACATTTTGTACAGTAGTAGGAGGCAGAAGAATGTATGATTATGTGATTATCGGCGGGGGTATTGTGGGTCTGTCCACAGCCTTCGCACTCATTCAGAAGAATCCCGGTGCTTCCATTATAGTTGTTGAAAAGGAACAGGAGCTTTCTGCCCATCAGACTGGAAGAAATAGTGGCGTCATCCACTCAGGTGTCTATTACAAGCCTGGCAGTTTAAAAGCGCGGATGGCCATGCAGGGCAGGAACTCGATGGTAGAATTCTGTGAGACTCATGACGTTCCTCATGAAGTGTGCGGAAAAGTGCTGGTCGCAACCGAACAAGAGGAAATTCCTCGTTTAGAAGCCCTGAACGATCGCGTTCAGGAAAATGGATTGAATGTGACTAGGATTGGGCGTAAGGAATTGCAGGAAATTGAACCGTACGCCAATGGGATTGAAGGACTCCGCGTTCCTTCAACAGGCATTGTTAATTATAAGAAGGTCAGTGTAAAAATCGCAGAATTGCTCAGGCAGGCCGGTGTCGAGTTTTCATTCGGATCAGCTGTCGAGACAATTGACGAGGGGGCCGGCGAGGTTACGATAGAAACGAGCGAGCGCACACTGAAATCGCGCTTTCTCATAAACTGCGGAGGTCTTCACAGCGACCGGCTTGTCCGGATGGCAGGAATTCATACGGATTTGCAGATTGTCCCGTTCAGAGGAGAATATTTTAAATTAACCGAGGAGAAGAACCATTTAGTAAAAGGTCTGATTTATCCGATTCCGAACCCTGCTTTCCCTTTTCTCGGCGTTCATTTGACGAAGATGATGGACGGTGGCATCCATGCAGGACCAAACGCTGTACTAAGCTTTAAGCGTGAAGGGTATCGTAAGACCGATTTCCACTGGAAAGATGCGTTTGATGTTTTATCATTCCCTGGGTTTTGGAAAATGGCAAGAGTCAATATGAAAGAAGGCATGAAGGAAATGGTGCGCTCTTTTCATAAAGAGAGTTTTGTGAAGAGCCTTCAACGCCTGGTACCGGATATTCAAGAAGAAGATGTAATTCCAACAGATGCTGGCGTCCGGGCGCAGGCCATGTTGAAGGATGGACGTCTCGTCGATGATTTTCATATCATTACGGGTAAGCGTTCTGTTCATGTGTGTAATGCCCCATCACCTGCGGCAACCGCTTCTTTTGAAATTGGGAGAGAGATTGCGGAGCGGATTCCAAAGTTGGAACGAGTTCAAGTGAGTTAAAAAAGAAGAGACCAGTGCCATGCACTGGTCTCTTTTAAATAGGAATTATACCGGAATCTAATAAAAGTTGAATATTCTGCATAGAGTCAAGTGTTGCTGCTCTCTTACTTTTAGCAATTTCGTTTGTGGTACAGATCCATGATGGACATCGGTGCCTTCTCATAATCCTCGAAGTCAGGAGAGGAGTAATGTTCGTCAGACATGGACTGATCTTTACTGATAGAGCTTGTTAATTTTTCCGGAAGTGAATTGGCATTCGCTAATACCCAGGGCTCAGCAGGGACCTCGGCCTCGTCGGTATTCATTACACCTTTGAGGTACGCCGTTTTCCTTAGTTCTAAGGTTTCTTTCAGGTTAACAGCATAGGCAAGCAGACTTTCCAGTGTTTCACGGTCATATTCGTCCATCACGTATGAGCTCTCTTTTCTCATTCTCACAATAACAGTATCTTCTTTGTTCGGTCTTTCAACTACACCGAGTAAAAGGTTGTAAGGTCCAAAAACAGAGTTGTAGTATCTTGTCGTGCTATAAGGATCAGAGATAATTTCTTCATATACATTCTGTTCAAAATTCTCCAACTGAGAGTAAGAGACGATGTCAATTTCCATTTTAACGTCGTTCTTGGTCGCTTTAATCAATTTATTAAATTCAGCAACCAAGTACTCAACAATATCCGGAAGGGCCGTTCTCTTTTCTCTTACTAATTTAATGAGCGTGTCCTCATGGTTTTTTAAGACTGAAGAAGTGAATCGGAAGTTACTGGCGATCGCTCGTTCTTTTTCTTCCCATTCCCCAAATTCCACCCCCAGTTTAAATACGGTTAAGCTCTTCAAAGCGGATAAGGATAAGACTCTTGCAAAGAAAACGGTAAACATAATGAGAATAGCAACCACAAAAAGAGCCAGGAGGGAAGGGCGGATGAGATAGTCAATAAAGGTTTTCGGGCTTGCTGCGTAGGCACTGTCTAAGATTTCATAATAGAAGAATGCTCCGTAGGCTATAGAACCGATAATGCCGAGGGTAACCAATATGAAATAAATTTCTTTCTGATTGTTCATAATCAGGCTTGCGGCTCTTGAGATCTTGCGCCAAATTGGTCCTTTATACATCTTTATCCCCTTTCTCTTTATTATATCTTACTATTAGATTACTACATTTTTCCTCTTTATGAATTATTTTTTTCTATTAAACCTCCGTGTTGTTATTACAGAAAAGCTCCTGTTTGTTTAAGACTCAGTTTCGAGATAAATGGGTCCGTGACGTTAAAAGGAGGAGGTCTGGTGGGGAAATAAGTCGCTTTCCTGCGGGGGAACTGGCAAGCCTCCTCAGTCGTTATCACTCCTTGTGGGGTCTCGCCTAGCTCCTTCTCCCGCGGGAGTCTCCTCATTTCCCCACCAGCCCTGCGATTTCTTGTGAACGGACCCTTGCTAATAGGAAAAACGGGAAACCTGAAATCGTCCTAAATGCTTCTATAGCGGCGTTTATCCCCCTGGACAGACTCGGAATTAACGTTGATCACAGGTCATTTTTCCTCATATGGAGGTATATACGTAGAGGATTTTGAGCGTTTAATAATCGCAAAGGGGCGGAAGGGAACGGTGAAGACTCCTGCGGGATGCACATGATCGGTGAGATCCCGGAAGGCGAAGCCTGAGGAAGCTCACCATATGCCCGCGGAAAGCGAACCGTTCCCTGGAGACCCTTTCTCTACAAAATATCTCGAAACTGAGTCTTACAGATAACGGCCCTATTGCTTAATAAGCCTTTGATGAATTCACAATAACGTTTAACTGAACTTTTTCTAAATTCCGCAATCCATGTTGGTTGTAAAGAAGGAAAGAAAAAAGCCACCTGTGGTGGCTTTTACTGGTGAAGTTGATATTGTTTGTATGAATCTTTTAAAGCAGCTTCCAGAGCATTTCCGGCTTTGCCGAGATAGCCTTCTTTAAGACGCGCCACCGGTTCGTCTGTACCTTCTTTTAAACTGTAGCCTTTTAATAAGGATTTGATAAATTCCCTTCCATGATCCGTGGCGAGAGTACAGGAAGCGTCCACTATGACACCATATTTTTTGTCAACTTCCAAAGTAAGCGTTAAAGATTCGGATATGTGGTTTGCGGCCATTCCGGTAGGTAGTTTGGAATGACCAGCAACAAATAATGTGTTCATATTGATTCCTCCAGTGTTCCTATTGATATTTTTCTTGTAAGCGATAAACTTCTTCCATTAGATGCTCCCCGACGATAGGCTCTGTTTCCCGATATACAGGTTGAACAGCCTTTTTCCACAAGGCACGTTGTTCTTTTGTTAAATAATACACTTCCAGAGAGTCGTCCCGTTTAATCTGACGGAGGTGTGCATCGTTAATTTCTATGGAATGCCGTTTAATCCAATCGGTCGTTTCTTCTATGGACTGTGAAATTATAGCCTGATGTTCGTTAGAAAGTTCACTCCAAAACTCATCATTCATAAGGACAGCATAACCCAGATAGCCGTGATTACTGATCGTTAAGTAGTCTTGTTCTTTGTATAGATTCTTAGAGTAAATGTTTGATAAAGTGTTCTCCTGGCCATTAATAAAATCGACTTCCAAATTACTGTACGTTTTATTGAACGGCATCTGGCTGGTACTTGCTCCAAGTGCATGGAACTGGGACTCAATAACAGGACTGGGCATGATTCTCACGTGAGTTTGATTGAAATCAGAAGGTAAGATCATAGGTTCTTCGCTGCTGGTCACATGCTTATAGCCGTTGTACCAAAAGGTTATTCCTTTTACCTTAGGGCCCAATTGATCAATCAGTGTCTGACCAATCGTCCCCTCGTAAGCTTCCTCCACTGCTTGATAGGTGGGGAAGGCAAATGGGAGATCCAGGACCTGCCATTTTGGGAACCGCTCGGTAAGCTTGGATGTAGCCGGCGCGATCATTTGAATATGGCCGTTTATTAATGCGTCATACTCATTTTGATCGTTATAAAGGGTTCCATTCGGATAAATCTCCACTTTAATTTCCCCGTCTGTCCGCTCATGAACGAGGGAAGCGAATTGCCGGACGGCCCTGCCTTTTGGGGTGTTTTCGGCAACGACGTGACTGAATTTAATTACGACCTTATCTTCAATTCCTTCCTGTTCATCATCGTACTGCAAGGAATCCTGGGATTCATTTAAATCAAATCCGAATACAAAAGCTGTCACGATTCCTGTGAAAATAAATAGACAAATGGCTGCGACCGTTTTCAAAGGGACTACTCCTTGTAATCGTTTCCAATAGTGTAACATAGGCCTGCTTTAAAGTGATACACTATTAATAATAGACGAGGGAGGAAGATCGGTCATGTCACTTAAACGGATGCCCATCCGCTGGAAGATTACTATTCTATCATTTGGAATTGTAGCCTTTACCGTTTTGATAGGCGGTATTATCATAATAGGAAATTCAATTGAATCCAAAGAAGAATCACTTGGAGAACATGCCCTCGTCACCGGAAGGACTATTGCAAATCTACCAGCTCTTAAAGAAGGGTTAACCGAATCAGAGGGTTGGAAGAAAATCAATCCTGTAGTGGAGCGGATTCGTACAATTAACAGCTCGGACTATATCGTAGTCCTGAATATGAATCGAATTCGATATTCTCATCCGGTGGAAGAGAAGCTCGGCACTTTATCTTCGGGCAAGGATGAAGGGCCGGCTTTTGGGGAACACAGTTATACTTCCAAGGCCGAGGGGGTGATGGGAGTAGCTGTACGGGGGTTTGTACCCGTGATGAATGAAGATCACGAGCAGATCGGTGTCGTGATTGTCGGAAATCTACTGCCATCGTTGCAGGAAATTCTGTTTGCAATGAAAAGCGAAATCCTGCTGGTTCTTTTATTAACAGGACTTTTCGGAATTACGGGTTCCTGGCTGCTGGCGAGGCATTTAAAAGAACAGACGTTTCATTTGGAACCTCACGAAGTGGTTCAGCTGCTCGTGGAGCGGACGGCCACCTTCCAGGCTATGAATGAAGGTATTGTAGCCATTGATAATGAAGGAAAAATTACAATTATGAACGATAAAGCTAAAAAGATTCTCGGTATTAAAGGAGATCAGAGAAAGCAAAGGATCGAACAGGTTATGCCGGACATCAGGCTTGGGGACGTACTCTCTTCGGGACAGGGTGTTTATAATGAAGAGCTTCGGCTGGGGAGCACTTTAGTGATGAGCACACGCGTTCCGATAAGAGTAGAAGAGGAGACAATCGGTGCGGTAGTGATTTTCCAGGACCGGACGGATGTTACCCGACTCGCCGAAGAACTAACAGGCGTGAAAGCTTTTGTGGATGCTTTACGTGTTCAGAATCATGAGCACTTAAACAAGCTGCATACCATTGCGGGTCTCATTCAACTAGATCAGAAGGATAAGGCACTGGATTTTGTATTTGAAACTTCAGAAAAACAGGAGCGCCTATCTAACTTTTTAGTGAAAAATTTGAAGGATTATAGTTTATCCGGTCTATTGCTCAGTAAAGTAAGCCGCGGTAAAGAACTGGGAATTGAAGTGGTGATTGATAGCCAAAGTGAAATGCATCGTTATCCGCCTTTACTTGATCAGCATGATTTTGTTCTTATATTAGGCAATCTTATCGAAAACGCTTTTCACGCCTTTGAGGAAATGGAACGCGAAGAAAAGTGGATCGATGTTTCTATCTCGCAAAATGAACATAGCTGTTCCATTAGTGTGGAGGACAATGGCAAGGGGATTTCCAGTGAACAACAAACAGCTATCTTTGATAAAGGTTTTACAACAAAAGGACAGAAGGGCTCAGGGATCGGGCTTTATTTAGTGAACAATATCGTGGATAAAGGACTGGGAGAGATCGAAGTTTTTTCTCGAAAGGGAGAGGGCACGAGCATATTAATTACGTTTCCTATGATACTTGAGGAGGATTCCTATGAGCAGGCAACAGGTTATTGAAGTGTTGTTAATTGAAGACGACCCCATGGTCCAGGAAGTGAATCGGCAATTCATTGAACGGGTATCTCCGTTTCAAGTCGTTGATGTCGCTTCGGATGGGAGAGAAGGAGTGAGAATGGCCAAAGAGCTTTCTCCCCATCTGATCGTTCTGGATATTTTTATGCCGGGACAGGATGGTGTGGAAGCACTTAAAGAAATACGAAAGCATGCGTTTGATGTTGATGTCATTGTAATTACAGCAGCCAACGATAAAGATACCATTCGCTCCATGTTCAGGCACGGTGCCGTCGATTATCTGATTAAACCTTTTAAATTTGAGCGTCTGCAGCAAGCGCTCACAAACTACCGGGATTTCCGTTCGGAAATAAGGGGTGAGGGAGCTTTACAACAGCAGCAGATCGATGGGCTGGTTGGAAGTAAGCTTGATCATGATGTCAAAGAATTACCTAAAGGATTAAATCAACAGACTCTGGAGCAAATTACTACTTTTCTCAGCCGAAACTCTGATGCTTTATCCGCTGAACAGGTAGCAGACGGTGTGGGAATGGCCCGGGTAACAGCACGCAGGTACTTAGAATACCTCCAAAAAATCGGCGAGGTGGATATCGACATTCAGTATGGAGGAGTGGGCCGCCCCGTAAATCGCTATCATATGAAAGTGTAAGACCTTTTGCAGATCAGGCAAAAGGTCTTTTTTATTTTCTCTTTGTTAGATCCCCAAGTTGATCTTACAGTAAAGCTCCCTTTTGTTGAAGACTCAGTTTCGAGATAGTTTGGGTCCGTTACTCTATGTGGAAGAGGGCTGGTGGGGAAATAACTCGCTTTCCTATGGGGGAACGGTGAGCTTCCTCGCTCGTTTCACTCCCTGCGGGATCTCACCTAATTCCTTCTCCCATGGGAGTCTCGCCATTTCCCCACCAACCCAGCCACGGGAGAATAACGGACCCTGCTAGAAGAGAGGATGCTCTCTTCTTAACTGGTCTTAAATGCTACTATGACAAGCCATTCCACATCTTTTTAGTATGAAAAACCCTCATGTTCCCATGCTCTTTTTGTTTATCAAGAAGATATCTTAAGTGGTTTCGAGTTTCTCATTCGGCTAGGTCCGGAGGGGGACGATGTAGACTCCTGCGGGATGAACATGATCGGTGAGATCCCGCAGGGCTGTTAAGCCCGAGGAAGCTCAGCACATGCCCGCGGAAAGCGAAATCGTCCCCCTCCGGACCTTCCTCATAACCAATATCTCGAAACTGAGTCTTAAAGTAAACGGCCCTATAGTTTAATAAGTCTTCTATGAAAATCAACAATAATGTTTAACTGCTCTTTAACTTTTGTGTACTACGTGACCAAAAAGACCAAAATGTCCAATATGTTCATAATATTCTAAAAATAATATGAAAGCGTTACCATTAGTTTTAGAAATTGAAATTCAGAAACGGGGGATGAACGATGTTGAAAAAATTAGTATTTTTAATAGCACTTGCTTCTGTGATGGTATTAGCTGCCTGTGGAGGAGACGGAGGCTCAGAAGGAGCGTCTGGATCAGGCGGATCGGATTCGAAATCTATTGTACTTGGAACAGGAGGAACATCAGGAACTTACTACCCAATCGGCGGAGCCTTAAAGCCGGTTTTTGAAGAAAGTGACAGTATTGATAATGTAACCGTCGAATCGACTGGAGCTTCTGTAGCGAATATCCAGAACATCCAGGATCAATTAAATCAGATGGCTATCATTATGAGTGACGTCGGGTATGATGCTATCGAAGGCAATGGACAATTTGAAGGGAATTCAGTTGATGTTCAAGCCATGGCCGGCATGTACCAGAATGTGGTGCAGGTAGTTGCGCTGAAAGACAGCGGCATCCAATCCATAGAAGATTTGAAAGGTAAAAAAGTAGGCGTTGGAAAAGTCGGTTCTGGGGTAGAGCAGAGCGCGAAGAAAGTTCTGGAAGCGGTTGGACTGACTTATGATGACTTCTCCAAGGTAACCCATACAGGTTATGCAGATAGTGTACAGGAAATGAAAAATGGAAACCTGGATGCGGCTTTCTTTACCTCAGGAGTACCGAACAGCAATATTACAGATTTACAGCAGCAAACGGACATTAATTTTGTAGAAATTAAAGGAGAAACGGCTAAGAAGCTGATGGATAAATATCCTTTCTACAAAGCCAATAAAATTGAAGCTGGAAATGAAGCAAAATATAACTTAGAGAATCCAGTTGAAACGGTAGGGATTCAGAATATGATTATTGTTTCTCCAGACTTAAGTGAAGACGTGGTCTATGACCTGACGAAGCGTTACTACGAATACTTGGGTACAGAAGGCGTTTCGGTAGGGGCATTGAAACAGCTAGGCCGTGATGAAATTGCTAAGGATTTAGTGGCCCCTCTTCACCCGGGAGCTAAGAAATTCTATCAAGAACAGGGCATTTTAGAGTAAGGGTCATAGGGCATCGCTCCGGTGCCCTTTTTTATACGATGAAATGGAAAGTAGTAATGATCGCCGCTGTCACTCTTTGCCTGGGCATTCTCCTCGCAGTTGTCAAAATTCCACTCCTTCTGATTGTAGCGGAAGATGAAACTGAAAGTGCGTTCCTGTACAAGGAAGATGCGGAATTCTCCGTTCGATGGACACATTCGGTGGAAAAAGAAGACTGGGAAGAAATGTTTGTACTTGAGGACGGGGTGATTGAACTAACAGCTACCCGTTTTAAGACCTTTGGAGCGGGAGTGCCGAATGATGCGGGTGAAGACACCTTCCTAAAAGATGGATGGGTCTATATGACAGGCATCACTCAAACGATTGGGAAAGAACTAGCCTTACGGACAGGTAGGGAGACGAACCATCGTGTGATATATGATCGTCACCGCCTGGACCTTAAGAAGAATCAGTCCTATCGAATCAGGGTCGCCCGTTTCTCTATTTTGAAGGGCATCAAAACTTATATTTCAGTAAAGCTGAGGTGAGGGAAAAATGAAGAAAAAAGCAAAACAGGCAGAAGATTATGACCGCGAAAGTACTACCCGGGAGAACTTGGCCAAACCGGTGGCCTTGACGATATCCGTCCTCGCGATTGCTTTATCCTTGTTTCATTTATATACCTCTTACGCAGGGTCGCTTGTAGATATTAAGCAGCGGAGTATCCACTTGTACACATTAATGACCCTTGGATTTTTACTCTATCCTTTTGTAAGGAAAAAAGGGGGAAAAGGAATCCCTTTTTATGACTACATAACGGCCGCTCTTTCGCTGTTTGTCGCGGTATATATGTTTGTTACTGCCGAACGGATCATCCAGTCCGGCGGCCAAATTAACGACATGGACTTTTATGTCGGCATTCTGGTTATTGTGCTGCTGTTTGATATTACTCGACGAGTAACAGGCTGGGGGCTCTCTTTATTAGGACTTGGATTTCTTATATACGGATTTTACGTGAAGCTGTCGGTTTATCCTGTCCTCAATATGAACACGATCACTGGAGTAGGAAAACAGATTATCTCTCAGCTTGTGTTTATTACAGAAGGCGTACTCGGTACAGCCATTGGAGTATCGGCCAGTTATATCATTCTATTTATTTTATTTGGTGCCTTCCTGGGACGATCCGGCATGGGCAAATTATTTAATGACCTTGCCTTAGCCGTTGCAGGTCATACGAAAGGTGGCCCGGCCAAAGTAGCCGTAATTGCCAGCGGCTTCTTAGGTTCCATTAATGGATCGGCGATTGCGAACGTGGTTACCACAGGAACCTTTACCATCCCTTTAATGAAAAAAATCGGCTACAATAAAAACTTTGCAGGCGCTGTCGAATCAGCCGCAAGTGTCGGAGGTCAGATTCTGCCACCGATTATGGGTGCCGCTGCCTTTATCATGGCTGAGAACTTAAATGTAGCTTACACCAAAATTATTCTAGCTGGTATCATTCCGGCGCTTCTATTTTATATTGGAATCCTTCTGCAGGTTCACTTTCGTGCAGCCAAACGCGGTTTAAAAGGATTGCCAAAAAGTGAACTGCCTTCGTTAAAAGGTGTAATTGTCGAACGCGGACATTTAATCATTCCCATGCTTACACTGCTTTATTTACTTTTCTCAGGAAAAACGCCTTTTTATGCGGCTTTCTGGTCCATTATTGCGACCGTTGTAATTGCAGGATCTAAGCGTATGCTCCCAATTATCACGGCGATTTCTCTCTTCCTGATTTTTCAGCCGCAATTGTCTGCGATTCTTACCGGCAGCTCCCTTCCGAACGTTAGAAGTGATTGGTGGGAACTGTTCATTATTCTAGTCGTACCGCTTTTAATTAATGTATGGAGAAAACGATTAAAAATTGAGGGTGAAGAAGTAGGTATTAAGGATTGCCTGCAAGCCCTTGAAGACGGGGCACGGACCACTGTTCCAGTAGCCATTGCCTGCGGGGCTGTAGGAATTGTGGTAGGAATCGCATCCTTAACCGGAGTGGCCCTGGAAATTGCCAACAGTATTGTCAATATCGGAAGCGCCGTGAACAGCCCACTGATTCAATTGCTGATTACACTTGTGCTTACTATGATCACATCGATCATTTTAGGAATGGGACTGCCTAGTATCCCGACCTATATTATTACAAGTACGATGGCCGCACCGATTCTGCTGCAGCTTCCTCTGTACCGTGAAATTGCGGGCTCTACGGAAACGGCTACCTTTGTAGCCCACATGTTTGTCTTTTACTTTGGTATTTTTGCGAACATCACACCGCCTGTTGCCCTGGCCGCCTTTGCAGGAGCTGGTGTTGCCGGAGGAAATCCGAACAAGACTGGTTTCCAGGCCATGAAACTAGCGATTGCTGGATTCATCGTACCCTTTATGTTTGTGTTCTCCCACGAGATGCTTATGGTCGATGCCACCATTATAAACATCTTGGTGATTACTGTAACGTCACTGATCGGTGTGTTTTTGCTTTCGATTATGGCTGAAGGATATCTGAAAAAAGGTGTGCCTGGTTGGATGCGTGCGCTGTCCGGAGTAGGGGCGATGCTCCTGATTTATCCAGGATTTATAACCGATGTGATTGGTCTGGCCGTATTTGCCCTGGTACTTGCTGTGAATTTTAGAAAAACAAACGAGATTCAGCAGGAACGATCCGCACTTTAATGAAAGGAGAAAGGGTATGCGCTTTTTAACAATTGAACAAGAGGGAATAGAAACAGCAGCCGTCCTCGATGAAGAAAGAAACGTTGTAACTGTCCATGCCATTAATGAGCAGATGGATAAGGCGTGGCCGACGGATCTATTTGAACTTCTTCAATCCGAGAGCTTTGAACGATTTAAGAACTGGTGGAAGAAGCTTCCGAAACCTGAAAAAGAATCGTTAAACAGAGCGGAAAAGTATAACATCGGTCCTCTTTACCGCCGTCCAAGGAAGATTTGGGGGATAGGGTTGAACTATGTGGACCACGCATCCGATCTTGAGGAGATGGCGCCCCAGAAAGAACCTGCCAGTTTTATGAAGCCTGATACGACCATTATCGGTCAAGAGGATCTCATATGTATTCCGACTCAATCCGAACGAACGACCGGAGAAGCGGAATTAGGTATTGTGATTGGTCAAGTGTGTAAAGATGTTCCTGAAGAAGGAGCTGCTCAGGTGATCGCGGGTTATACATCAATTATCGATATGACTGCTGAAGATATTTTAAAGCGAAATCCAAGGTATTTGACCCGGTCGAAGAGCTTCGATACTTTTTTCAGCTTCGGGCCTGAACTTATTACTCCTGAGGAAATCGAAGACGTAAAGAGGCTTAACGTCACGACGATCATTAATGACCGGGTTCACCGGACTAATGAAGTCAAAAATATGACGTTTGACCCTGATTATCTCGTATCGTTTCATTCTAAAGTGATGACCTTGCTGCCTGGTGACATCATCTCGACAGGGACACCGGGGGCTGTAGTGATTAGAGAGGGGGATGTGATCGAATGTCAGATCGATGGATTTACAACTTTACGAAATTCAGTGAAGGATTTAAAAGATAGCTAGAAAGGATGAAATAGATGGATTTCCAATTAAAAGATAAATCTGTTATCGTACTCGCTTCGAGCAAAGGATTGGGGAAAGCAATCAGCACCGAATTTGCTAAAGAAGGTGCGAAGGTGCTTATATCCAGCCGCAGCGAGGAAGATTTGGCAAAGGCCAAAGCAGAAATTCAAGAAGTAAGTGGCAATCCGAATATAGAGTATCAGGTTTGTGACGTGACCAATAAAACACAGATCGAACAGCTTGTTCAAAAAGCAGTCGAACTGCACGGAACCGTAGATGTATTAATTAACAATGCAGGCGGTCCACCGGCCGGAACATTTGATGACTTCTCCGACGAAGATTGGCAGCAGGCGTTTGAACTCAATCTGCTCAGTTTTACCAGGACGATCCGTGAAGTGCTTCCTTCCATGAAAGAGCAGAAGAGCGGAAAGATACTGAACATTGCTTCTTCATCGATTAAGCAGACGTTGGATAATTTGATTTTATCGAACACTTTCCGGGCTGGAATCGTTGGTCTTTCTAAAAGTCTATCTCAGGAACTCGCCCCTGATAATATTTTAATTAATACGGTAGGCCCTGGCCGGATAGCTACTGATCGCGTCGCTTCATTGGACCAAAAACGCGCGGTTCAGGCAGGGATTTCTGCGGAAGAAGTACGTGAGAAAGCTGAGCAGAACATTCCGATCGGACGTTACGGAGAGCCGGAAGAATTTGCGAAAGCGGTGGTCTTTCTGGCCTCGGGTGCAAATACGTATTTGACCGGTCAATCGCTTGTAATTGATGGGGGACTGGTTAAAGCTTTATAAATAAAGAGGGAAAAAGACTGTCTCGGGGAGACGGTCTTTTTTTGGTATATTGGTCAGTTAGTTCTAGCAGTGTGGATACCTTGTTGGAAAAAGATCAGACGGATTTAATCTACCATCTCATATATCTGAAATGGTAGAAGAGACTCTTTCTATTTTCCCATTTATATATCTCTAACAAACTACCGAGAGTATTGACCGGACAGATCAGTAAACTTTCCCAGCAATCTTTGGTAAAATTTGCATCAATACACCAGCCTTATATGTAAAGGAGGCCAATCATTGCGCAAGCATCGTGGTAAATGGATGACAGCCATCACACTCATGGTTATTAGTTTGGTTGTATGGCAGTTTTCCAAAGATGATCGTGAAAAGCATCCGCTTGTAGAAGAAGCGGAAATCTATATAGGCGTCGATTACGAGCAGGGAGGTGCTTCTCCAAAGCAAGGGTTCGACAGTTCTGGATTTATTCAATATATATTCCAGCAAGTCCTAGAGTTCGAACTCCCGCGAACGCTGGAGCAGCAGAAGAATATGGGGGAGCAGGTAGAGCGCGATGCTTTGCAGGAAGGTGACGTACTCTTTTTCAGTAAAGACGATGAAGGCCTGACCCATGCGGCGATCTATATGGGAAAAGACCAGATCATTCACCCAACCGTCTCGGATGGAGTGGAAGTGACATCTTTTGAGGGTGACAGCTACTGGAGTGGAAACTTCGAGATGGCTAGAAGAATAACGGATGCTCCGGAGATTGCAAGAGAGGAAGATCTGGTGCAAACAGCTCTTCAGTATCTGGGAGTGCCTTATCTTTTTGGTGGGGAAACGCCAGAAGCATTCGATTGTTCCGGGCTCATTCAGTATGTATTTGAGGAAGCGAAAGGGATTTACCTCCCTCGTTCTACTGACCAGCAGTGGCAGGTGGGGGAAAAGATAGATGTAGATAACATCCAACCGGGTGATGTTATCTTTTTCAGCGACACGTACCGGGACGGAATTTCTCATAATGGTATCTACATTGGAGGGGGGCGATTTCTCCATGCCTCAAGGACCCAGGAAGTCACAATCTCTTATCTAAGTGGAGAATACTGGCAGGAAAAATTCACCGGAGTAAAACGATTTGAAGATCTGACGATTCCCAGGGAAGATCCTATAGTCTCAGAAGCCACTAAATATATTGGAGAAGTACCTTATCAAAAAGATGGAACCACACCCGCCGGATTTGATACCGCAGGATTCGTCGAATATGTTATGGAGAAGGTAGGTATGTCGTTCCCCCGTCGTGCAGAAGAACAATGGGAGGTTGGTGAATCTGTAGAAAAAGATGATCTCCAGCCTGGCGACCTTGTATTTTTAAAGGACGATTACCTGAATCCAGCCTTCTATATCGGCAATCATCAAATCGTTCATGTAACCTTAGCTGAAGGCGTGGAAGTGACGAATCTGAAGTCGAACGAATACTGGGGACCGAAATATTATGGAGCGAAGCGGGTCGACTAGCTCTTGTTTTTTGAGTGAGCAGACTCCTGTCTACACTTGATGGTTGGCTTCTTCTAAGAGGAGTGGTTTTGTGTATCTGGCTATAACGATTATATCGATCAGCTTCCTGATTCTTATGTTATATGGCTTTCGCAGCTCTCTGTTTTCAAGCAATCCAGAGAACCTTAAAGTGCTGATAGGGGTTTTTGTCCTTTTGCCCCTGATCATTTTAACAATCTTAGTAGCTGCATTCTTGTAAAGAAGAAAGGTTATTAATCATTCACAAACTTATTAAGCTAAAGGGCCGGATTGTGGAAGACTCAGCTTCGAGATAAATTGGGCCCGTTACGCTGTGAGGAGGGGGCTGGTGGGGAAATAACTCGCTTTCCTATGGGGGAACGTTGAGCTTCCTCGCTCGTTTCACTCCCTGCGGGATATCACCTGATTCCTTCTCCCATGGGAGTCTCGCCATTTCCCCACCAGCCCAACTTTATTAGGAGGAACGGCCCCTGGAAAGTGAGGGTCCTTTCTTCCTTAACCTGCCCGAAATGTATATATATTAGGCTATACCCCATAGTTCCAACCCGAAATTTATTATCGTAAATGAGGCTATATCTTCTTATGCGCGTTTAGGATAAAGCCGTTTCGAGATTCTGATTTGGCAAGCTCCGGAGGGGGACGATGAAGACTCCTGTGGGATGAACATAATCGGTAAGATCCCGGAAGGCGAAGCCTGAGGAAGCTTACCACATGGGATGTTCGACTAAGGTCGCCACGTCCTGTGGCAACGTCGAACGACCCTGCGTCGTGCAGGGCCGGAAAGCGAAATCGTCCCCCGCAGGACCTTCCGCTCCTCCAATGTCTCGAAACTGAGTCTTCAAGTAATGAGAGCTTTTCTGAAAGAACCAATACTATGGAAAGGGGTTAAAGATTAGATGAATGAGGAATTGTATTTAGTCAAACCTACGGTAAAGTTAGAAAAGGAGTACCTATCTTTCTATAACGAATGGCTGGAAAGCGGTGAAAAAATGGTGCCCTGGGTTATTCAGAAGGATCCGGCGCCCTTCGGAGAAATGGTTCAATATTTAATCGATCAGGAGAATGGAGTAAAACTTCGGGAAGGATGGGTACCAACTTCAACCTACTGGCTGCTTAACTCTGAGAATAGAATCCTTGGAGTGGTCAATATTCGTCACGATCTAACGGAATTGCTTCGGAACAACGGCGGTCATATTGGGTATGGCATCCGGCCTTCCGAAAGAAGAAAAGGATACGCGAGTAAGCTTCTGGCATTGTCTCTTGAGGAAGCGAAAGGATTAGGAATAAACGAGGCACTTGTTGTATGTGATGAATGGAATACAGCATCCTTTAAAACCATTCTCAATAACGGAGGAAATCCTGATGAAGACTACATAGAAGAGGATGGAAATGTGTTAAAAAGGTTCTGGTTGAAAAAATAAGGCTTACCTTTTCAATCGAATCACCCTCCTCTATAATGAAGGAAACAATGAATAAAAGGTGAGGTAGTTTATGTCTTCATACAACAACGAACAAATACAGCAATACTTAACTAATAATCAAAACAAAGCACGGCTATTGGTCAGCTGCAGCGACCAGCCGGGCATCGTTTCAGCCATATCTACATTTTTGTTCGAGCAGGGAGCGAATATTGTGGAATCCAGTCAGTATACGACGGACCCGAGCGAGGGTACTTTTTTCCTGCGGATCGTATTTGAAGCCCCTGGCATGAAAGAAAAGGAATCGGAAATCAGGGAAGCTTTCAACGATATTGGCGAGAAATTTTCAATGAAGTGGAAGCTTACTTTTCTATCCAACTTAAAGAAAACAGCGATTTTTGCTTCTAAAGAAGTTCATTGTCTTAGGGAGCTTCTTTACCAATGGGAGAGCGGCGATTTGATGACTGACATTGCTCTTGTGATCAGTAACCATGAAACGGGAAGGGAAATTGTGGAGTCATTTGGGATTCCGTTTTACTATATTCCAGCAAATAAAGATATACGAAAAGAAGTCGAAGCTCAGCAGCTGAAACTTTTGGAAGAGTATGAGGTGGACGTGATTGTTCTCGCTCGTTATATGCAGATTTTGACGCCGGATTTCGTGGCGGCGCATCCATCCAAGATTATCAATATTCACCACTCGTTCCTTCCGGCGTTTATCGGAGCAAGCCCGCACAAGCGTGCTTATGAGCGCGGCGTTAAGCTGATCGGAGCCACTTCTCATTATGTCACCGATGATCTGGATGAAGGTCCGATTATAGAACAGGATGTGATTCGGGTCGATCACCGGAACGGCGTGCGGGATTTAAAGAAAAAAGGGCGCTTAATTGAGCGAAGTGTGCTAACCCGAGCGGTTAAGTGGGATATCGAAGACCGGGTCATTGTACATGAAAATAAAACGATTGTATTTTGATTCTTTTTTACCATAAAAAATTCAGTTTGTTATAATCTACCTTTTAAATTATACTAAAGTTAGACAAAATTCATGCTAAAGGTGGAATGAATGGAATGGGGAAAATAAAAAAAGCGATTATCCCGGCAGCAGGGCTGGGGACAAGGTTCCTCCCTGCAACAAAAGCCATGCCAAAAGAAATGCTGCCAATTGTAGATAAACCAACTATTCAATACATAGTGGAAGAAGCAATTAAATCCGGCATTGAGGATATTATTATTGTGACAGGTAAAGGGAAGCGTGCGATTGAAGACCATTTCGATAAAAACTTCGAGCTGGAAGACAACTTAATGAGCAAAGAGAAGTTTGAAATGCTTGATAAGGTGAACGAAACCTCCAATGTAGATATTCACTACATTCGTCAAAAAGAGCCTAAAGGCCTTGGACATGCGGTCTGGTGTGCCCGTAAGTTTATTGGAGATGAACCGTTCGCTGTCCTTCTTGGTGATGACATCATCCGCTCGGAAGAACCGGGACTGAAGCAGCTGATGGATCAATACGAAGAAACGCGCTCTTCTGTTATTGGAGTACAGCAGGTAGAAGAGGATCAGACGCACCGTTATGGGATTATTGATCCTGAAAATAAGAATGGCCGTTTGTACGGCGTGAAAAATTTCGTTGAGAAGCCGCCTAAAGGGCAGGCTCCATCTAACCTTGCGATCATGGGTCGCTACGTTCTTACACCGGAGATTATGATGTATCTGGATAAGCAGGAGAAAGGCGCCGGCGACGAAGTTCAATTAACGGATGCCATTCAGCACCTGAATACGATTCAACGCGTGTTTGCTTATGACTTTGAGGGTGCTCGCTACGATGTGGGTGAAAAGCTTGGCTTTATCAAAACGACCATTGAAATTGCACTGGAACGTGAGGACTTGAAAGACGATGTGATGGAATTAATTACGGAGCTTGTAGAGTCTAATGAGAAAGTGAAAAGTTAATGTAATGTGGCAAAGGCTGTCCCTTCGGAGGCAGTCTTTTTTTATTTGCTTTTTTATAAACTATGATAGATTTTTTATATTTCCGAACAACCTCCTCCCTTTATCATCGTGGTTCCAATTGTTTTTAACCGAGTTTACACTCAGATTTAACTGATCATTTTATTAAAGATAAGTGTTTAAATGCATGGAATTCCTCGGATCTTAGCCGATAATACTATAGAATCGTTAAGTCTTTAGTCTTAGGAGGATGAATGTTGGAAACAAAAAAGAACAAGAAAAAAGTCTGGTTGTGGATCAGCAGCAGTGCTATTGTATTTTTTATTATGATTGGAATAGCTTCTGGAAATACGGCCGAAAGTGAAAGTCTTAATAATAAAGTTGCCTCACTAGAAGAAGAGGTCGAGCAAAAAGATCAAACTATCTCAGAACTTGAAGCTAAATTAGCAGAAGCAGAGCCATGGTTTAAACTAAGTGAAAAAGAGAAAGAACAGAAGTTAGCTGAAGAGAAGAAAAAGCAAGAAGCTGAAGAAGAGAAAGCAAGGAAAGAGGCGGAGGAAGAAGCTAAGAAAGGATACGAGACAGGTACCACGTTTGAACAATTAGCCCGCACACCTGATAATTATGAAGGGGAAAAGGTTAAGCTTTCAGGGAGAGTTATTCAAGTGATTGAAGCAGAAGGAGAAGAAACACAATTAAGGATTGCTGTTGATGATGATTATGATCAAGTCATCTTTGTTTCTTATGATTCCGCTATTATTAATTCACGCATATTAGAAGATGACAAAATTACAATTATGGGAGTTTCGCTTGGTCTCTTAACCTATGAATCGACCATGGGTGGAGAGATTACTGTTCCCGCTATTGCTGTGGATCAGATTGAGCAATAGTGTATAAACAATATCTTCAGGAGAGGGCTGGGTTCCGGTTTATGGGAACCCAGCCCTTATTGAAGCAGCCGCTTATATTATCATTATTACTGATAGTACTGCTCCAGCTTATACGCTGCCATCGCCAGCTGAAGCTTTAACCGGTCATCGGCTGAATCCAGATGATAACCGCTTCGCTCCTCAATAAGATTTAAGCGATATTTCAAGGTGTGGCGGTGGATGAACAGCTCTGATGCCGTCGCCTGAATATGGTGGTTATGCTTAAAGAAAGCTTCGAGCGTATGAATAAGGTCAATGCCCTGCTTACTCTTATTTAATAAGCTGCCCATTTGCTCCTCGTAGAATTGCTTGAGGCTTAGTCCGGCTTCTTTCATTTGCAGCAGTAAGTGAAAGGCAGCGAGGTCGTCATAATGGATGATTTCTTTCTCCATAAACAGGAGGGTATGGAGGTCGGCGGCATATTCAGCTTCTACAGCACTCTGATTCAGCCGGCTGACCTCTGCATATGTTCTGCCAACCCCGACCGTGAATTGAACTCCCGGGAGTTTTTGTTTCCAAAAACGATACAGAATCCCGGCTGTCTTAAGGCTGTCCTGTTTCCGGTTTGTATTTCTTCCCTCTTTTACTTCAAAAAGAATCATTAATCCTTCGAGCCGTTCTCTAATTACAAACTGACGGCCGAGCTTTTCCAATTCCGTACGAGCCAGATCTTTTAGAAGATCCATGCTTTTCTTAAAGTGACGGCTGTCTTGTATGTTTTCCAGTAGTTTTACGTAGAGGATGGCCTGACTTAGAGAGAGGTCAAATCCCAGTTTCTTTCCCCGTTCCAACGCCATCGACGAAGTTTGAAAATTCTTGTTGATCAGCTGCTCGAGAAACTCTCCCCGGAGACGGTTTTGGGTTTGTAAGACGACCTCTTCTTTCAGGTATTCAATGGCAAATACGGCAGCGGCATGCTCGAGTGTACTTATATGAAGCTCGCTCCATTCATCGAGTTTTTTAATCGCAATCAGGCAGCCGTAGTTTTTTTCATTAGCTGAAATAGGATAGAAGAGGACCTTGAATCTATTCAGCTCCATTTCCAGGGGCTTCCTTTCTAACTGGCACTTTTCTGATAAGTCTTTGTAAGGTAAAGAATCCTGATGCACTATGAGTTCTGTTTCATCGATGCTGATGGATTCATGCTTCTGCACAGAATAGGAAAGATCCCCTGACTCATCCATGATAAATAGAGAGGTGCCGGTTAAAAGAGAAAGGCGATCTGAAATGCTTGGTTTTCCTTCATTTTTAACCACGAGCTGGGTTAATTGTTTATGAAAATCCAGAGAAGACGAGATTAACTCCATCTGTTTATTGAGAATCTGTTCTAAGATACTTTTGGTAATGCTGGAGAAGTTGAGAGCGGTAGGAAGTTCGATTAAAGGCAAATCATTCTGGTTCGCTATATCCTTAAATACCTGAGGAATCTGTTTCAGATAAAAACCGGTGTAGATGGCTGCGCCGGATAGTTTCTTCATGGCCAATAGTTTTTGAAAATGTTCACTATGCTTGTCCAGTCCATATCCAGTTGTAACTAAGAACTCTCCTTCCTGAAGACGGCTAATATCTTCAATAACCTCAACGGTCGTCACCCATTTAATCAAGTTGTGAGTGCCACCTTGTCCTGCGATGAGCCTCGCAGATGAGAGACCCGGAAGCCGTAAAGCTTCGTAAACTGTAATACTCACGTTCATATCCCCCTTCTTTCACCACTCTGTATAAAGATCCATTCATTCATCTTTTCTAAGAATAGATATTCCTTTTATTTATTATACAAAGCGTACAATAAAAAAGGTGTGAATTACATGATAAAGACGAATATAAATGATCGGTAAATTAACATAAACTATATGTAATAGGAATCTTTTACAAAAAAGTGGATGTAATAATTTGTGGTAATAGGAAGGAGGCAGAAAATGAACGATTCATGGTTGATTAAACCGTCATTTGATGATGTTTATCCGGTAGCTGCTTATGGGGAGGGGGTCTTCATATATGACGAACATGGTAACAAATATTTGGATGGATCCTCTGGAGCCGTTACCGCAAGTATCGGTCATGCCGTTCCTGAAATTGTGGAGGCTGTGACGGAACAGGCAAGGAAAATTTCCTTTGTTTACCGTTCTCAGTTCACGTCCCAACCAGCCGAGAAGCTGGCGGAGAAATTAAATGATCTTGCTTTTGAGGCAGACGATCCCTATTATTCTTTTTTTGTAAATAGCGGGTCAGAGGCAAATGAAACGGCCTTAAAGATTGCTGTGCAGTATTGGCAGGAGCAAGGGCTGTACCAGAAGCATAAAATCATTTCGCGCTGGACCAGTTACCACGGGATCACCATGGGGGCCCTTTCCATGTCAGGGCATACAGAACGAAGGAAACGTTTTGCCCCCATGTTAGAAGATTATCCAGGCATTTCGCCACCTTACTGCTACCGGCGGCCCGCTCAGGAGTCTTGCAGCAATTATGAAATGAAATGTGCGGATGAACTGGACGCAGCCATTCGCCGGACTGGTGCTGAACAGGTAGCTGCGTTTATAGCGGAACCCATTATAGGGGCTGCTGGAGGAGTCATTGTTCCTTCTGCTGAGTACTACAAACGGATTAAAGAAATTTGCGATCATCATCAGGTGTTATTTATTGCTGATGAAGTGATGACTGGCATAGGCCGGACAGGAAAAATGATCGCAATGGAGCATTATGGAGTTAAGCCGGATATTCTTACACTTGGAAAAGGAATGAGTGCAGGCTATGCACCAATCGCCGCCGCTCTTATTCATGACCGGATATTGGAACCAATTCGTAAAGGGTCAAAAGCGATTATCGGAGGTCACACCTATAGTGCCAATCCTCAATCTTCGGCAGTGGCTCTAGCCGTTCTCACCTTTATCGAAAAACACCAGCTGGTCGATCGTTCCGCTAAAAACGGTGAGTATTTAGTAAACCAGCTGCGAAATATGGCACTTACAACTCCGATAGTTGGAGACGTTCGCGGGAAAGGGCTGCTGATAGGAATTGAATTTGTATCTCATTTGTTTACAAAGACACCATTCCCTAAACAGCTGAACTTGACCCGGCTTTTGGTTGAAAAAGCTCGTGATAAGGGACTGTTGATTTACCCGGCTTCAGCGGGGATTGAAGGAGGCGACGGAGATGCCATTATTGTCTCTCCTCCATTAACGATCAATAAGCAGGAAATGGATACGTTAGTCAAGCTGCTTCAAGATTCTATTCACGAAGTTCAACGAGATTTGATGCTGAAGGGATACATGGATTCGACTGGATAGGAGGAATGAAGATGCAAAAAAGTAAACAAAAGCCTGTAAATAAAGTAGGAACTATACATGAAGCTCTGTCCTATATTCACGACGGAAGCACGCTAATGTTCGGAGGCTTTGGAGGGATCGGAAACCCGCCAACACTAATTGATGCCATTTTAGAAAAGGGAATCAAGGATCTGACACTGATTGGAAATGACGCTGCTTTTCCTGATATCGGCATCGGACGTATCGTCAGCCGAGGGCTTGCGAAAAAAATCATTGCCTCACACATCGGCTCCAATCCTGTGGCGGGTCAATTGATGACGGATGGAAAGTTAGAGGTAGAATTCTCTCCGCAGGGTACACTCGCTGAGCGGATCAGAGCGGGCGGCGTAGGTTTGAAAGGGATTTTAGTGGATGTAGGACTTGGAAGTATGGTGGAAGAGGGGAAACAAAAGGTAACGGTCGATGGAAAAACGTGCATTCTGGAAACACCACTCAGAGCTGAAGTTTCCATTGTCTATGCAAAAAAAGCGGACACTTTTGGCAACCTAGTGTACGATACAAGTGCCAGAAATACGAGCCCACTTGTTGCTATGGCAGGGGACTACACGATTGCCGAAGTCGAAGAAATTGTGCCAGCGGGTGAATTAGATCCTGAATGCGTAGTAACACCCGGGATTTTCGTTGATATGATTATTCAAAGTAAAGGGGTGAACTGGACATGGGCATGGGAGTAGATCTGCGCAACCGGATGGCCAGTCGGGCGGCTAAGGAAATAGGAGCCGGTATGATCGTCAATTTGGGAATTGGCATCCCTTCCCTCGTTTCCAATCATATTCCGGCAGATATGCAGGTTATGTTCCAAGCGGAGAACGGAGTGCTTGGCATGGGAGAATCTCCGGAGGAGGGAGGGGAAAATCCAATGCTCTGCAATGCAGCTGGTTTTCCTGTAAGTATCGTGCCGGGTGCTTCTTATTTTGACAGCGCGACCGCCTTTGGCATTATTCGATCAGGAAATCTGGATATTACTATTTTAGGAGGTCTGGAAGTCAGTGAAAAGGGGGATCTGGCTAACTGGATTGTGCCAGGAAAACGGGTACCGGGGATCGGCGGAGCCATGGAGCTTGCACAAAAGGCTAAAAAGGTCATTGTACTGATGAGTCATGTAAACAAGCATGGAGAACCCAAAATAGTACCCGAGTGCCAGCTCCCTTTAACGGCTAAAACATGTGTAGATATCATCATTACCGACCGGGCTGTGATAGAAGTAACGGAGAAAGGACTGCTGTTAAGAGAAGTGATGGCTCCTTACACAGCTGACGATGTAATAAAGAATACTGCTGCTGAGTTAAAGCTGTCTGAGCAAGTAACTACATTATCGTGATGAGAAAGGAGAATGGATAGTGGAACTCCACAAGGATAATATTCACGAATGGCTTCAGGGTTATAGAGAAGAAGGCACGAAACTTCTTCAGCGTCTCGTTCAAGCGGACAGCACTCAGGGAAATGAAGCCGAAGCGCAGGCTGTCGTGATCGAGACGTTAGAGGAACTGGGAATGACCATCGATCGTTGGGATCCGGATGAAGAAGAGGTCAGGAAGCATCCTTATTTTGCTTCTTCAAGAGAGAACTTTAAAGGAAGCCCGAACGTTGTAGGGGTCCAACAAGGAACAGGCGAGGGCCGGTCTATTATCTTTAATGGCCATATTGATGTGGTTCCTGCCGGGGACCGCACCCAGTGGGAGCATGATCCTTATAGCGGTAAGGTGATCGACGGACGGATGTATGGCCGCGGGGTTACGGATATGAAAGGCGGCAATGTCTCCATGCTCCTTGCTTTGAAGGTATTAAAGAATCTTGGCATCAGACTTAAGGGAGACGTTATTTTTCAAAGCGTTATCGAAGAGGAAAGCGGAGGGACAGGAACCCTTGCAGCCGTAATGAAAGGATATAAAGCCGAGGCGGCTCTAATTCCTGAGCCAACAAACATGAAGATTTTTCCAAAACAGCAGGGCTCCATGTGGTTTCGTATTTATGTAAAAGGCCGATCGGCTCATGGAGGGACGCGCTATCAAGGGGTTAGCGCAATTGAAAAAAGTATGATGGTTATCGATCATATTCGCCAGTTAGAAAAACAGCGAAATGATCAGATCAACGATCCACTGTACCAAAACATCCCGATCCCCATTCCGATCAATGTAGGGAAAATTGAAGGAGGAGACTGGCCATCTTCCGTGGCCGATCTCGTGAAAATAGAAGGACGTATGGGGATTTCTCCAGAAGAAACGATCGAAAATGCTAAAGCAGAAATGGAAAACTGGCTGAAGCAACTGAAAGATAAAGATCCGTGGTTTGAAGAACATCCGACCACGTTGGAGTGGTTTGGCGCACGCTGGCTTCCAGGAGCGATGGATCAAGAGCACCCGTTCATGAACACCCTCGTAGCTGGGTATCGGAACGTACTGGGCGCTGATCCTGTTATTGAGGCCTCCCCATGGGGAACAGACGGCGGATTGTTAACGGAAGCGGGAAAAACGCCTTCTTTAGTCTTTGGTCCTGGAGTAACGGAAATGGCTCATTACCCAAATGAGTATATTGAGATGGACAAAGTATTTGAAGCAGCAGAAATTATGGCATTAACCCTGATCGAATGGTGCGGAACAGAAGAATGAAACCACAATAGATTAAAAAAAGATAAAGGAAGAAACTCCCACCTCAGGTCATCCATAAAATGGATGACCTGAGGTGGGAGTTTCTTGAAAATTTGGATCTGAAGTCGTTAGTATAAAGCTGGGATTAAGAGCCTGAAAAAAAGGAAGAGCTGCAAAAATTGCAGCTCTTCCTTTTTTTAGTCCATATCCACATCTTCACTCGTTACCACATACAATCTGTCAGTTTTAAAAGTCTTAAATTCTTTTAAGTATTCACTATGGTAATGGATTTTTTGCTCAATCACTTTATCTAATTTATCTTCTCGATCAGCTTCCTCAAGTGCATCCCTGGACCCTAGTCTACTTGCAAGCTGGTCAAGAAAAACTTCTTCTTCAGGTGTCCTGGTTTTTCTATTTAATTGAATTGTAAAATCCTCAGTCGTTACGTATTTCTTGGATTCTTCATCATAACTTACCAGATTTTCAAGTCCAAAATCTTTGGCGTAAGAGAGAATATATTGCGTCAAATCTTCATAGTCGCTCAAGTGATCTTGTTTTTTAGTTCCTACTGTACGATTGGTTATGTAAGCCATTTCCATAAGTAACTGAAACTGTTCTTGTGTAAATTTCATGTCCATTCTTAACAACTCCCTTTCAGAACCAGCCTACTAATATCCTATCAAACTCCAGCACATTTAAAAGGTGAAAATGAAATTTAATTAAATAATCCAGAACCTTCCACCTCAGGTCATCCATATTTTGGATGACCTGAGGTGGAAGGTTCTGGATGAGGATATGTTAGAATGAGGTTGTTTCCAGATAGGTAGTGTTAGGGAAAAGGTTATTAAATAATGGAAAAGCAGGTGAAGATATATGACAAATCAAACGCACGAATGGTGGAAGAAAAGCGTGGTCTATCAAATTTATCCGAAAAGCTTTAATGATACGAACGGGGACGGAATCGGAGATCTCCCCGGAATCATAGAGAAACTCGATTATTTGAAGGAGCTTGGTATTGATGTAATTTGGCTGTCTCCGGTCTATGATTCTCCTCAGGAAGATAACGGCTATGATATACGCAATTACCGGCAGGTGGATGATCTGTTTGGATCGATGGAAGATTTGGAGCAACTACTCGATGAAGTACATCAGCGGGGAATGAAGCTTGTAATGGATCTGGTAGTCAACCACACCTCCGATGAGCATCCCTGGTTTGTTGAATCTTCTAAAAGCACAGACAACCCGTACCGTGATTACTACATATGGAAGGATGGCAAAGAAAACGGGGATCCCCCTACGAATTGGAATTCCGTTTTTGGCGGCCCGGCCTGGCAGTATGATGAACAGACTGGGCAGTACTACCTTCATATTTTTGCTAAAAAGCAGCCCGACTTAAATTGGGAGAATCCCCAACTCCGTAAAGAGGTTTATGACATGATGAAGTTCTGGTTGGATAAAGGCATGGACGGATTCCGTATGGACGTTATCAATTTCATCTCGAAAGATCCTTCTTATCCGGAAGGACTGGATGGCGATGGAAGCCCTTATTTCATGAATGGCCCAAGAATTCATGAATTTTTACAGGAAATGAACAATGAAGTTCTGTCTCACTACGACGTCATGACTGTTGGGGAGATGCCTGGAGCTTCACCGGAGGATGCCAGGCAGTACACTGACCCTGAGAATGAAGAATTGAATATGATCTTTACCTTCGAACATATGGACTTGGATTCCGAAGGAGATAAGTGGAATTTAAAACCACTTAATCTAATAGAACTCAAGGAAAACTTTGAAAAATGGCAGACAAAGCTGCACGGGACGGGCTGGAACAGTTTGTACTGGAATAATCACGATCAGCCGCGGATCGTCTCCCGATTTGGAAATGACGAGTCCTACCGGGAGAAATCGGCTAAAATGCTTGCCATCTGCCTTCACATGATGCAGGGAACACCGTATATTTACCAGGGAGAAGAACTTGGTATGACCAACGCCCGTTTTGAAAACCTGGAGGATTACCAGGATATTGAACTGCTTAATATGTATGAAGAAAAGAAAGCGGAAGGCTGGTCACATGAGGAGCTAATGGAAGCCATTTATGTTAAAGGTCGAGATAATGCGCGGACGCCGATGCAATGGAACAGTCAGGAGCACGCCGGTTTTACCAGTGGAACACCGTGGCTTCAGGTTAATCCTGCGTATCCAGAAATCAATGCTGAAGCCGCGCTTCAAGATAAAAACTCGATCTTTTATTTCTACCAACGGCTGATCCAGCTGAGAAAAGAGAAAGATATCATTACGGATGGAAATTTTGAACTGTTGATGAGAGAAGATCCGGTGGTATTTGCTTATAAACGAACGAATGGGAATGAAACTCTTGTCGTACTATGCAACTTCTCTGACCAGCAGGCAGGAGTAGCCGAGGAGTTAATCCAGACCATTCAGGCAGGCTCAGTAGTTGTATCGAATGATCAGGAACAAAAGAACCGAGGAGTTCTGGAACCATATGAAGGTGTGGTTTATTCCGTTTAATTAAAAGGAAAAAGCAGAAGAACAATGGATCACTTAGAAGAAAGTTCTTAAGATGCTATTTTTAACTATAAAAATGAGGTGCTGTTCATGAAGCCGGGAGATGAGAGATTTCGTTTTCGTAACGAAGAATGGACAGGGACAACGTCTGGATTATGTGAAAAATACGTTCAAACTAATTTAGTAACCCTGCCGAAAGAATATGCTTTTGATTTTCTACTCTTTTGTATTCGAAATCCAAAGCCCTGCCCATTAGTTGAGGTACTTGAAGCCGGTCAGACCGTTCCGGCAATGGCCGATGCGGACGTACGAACGGATCTGCCTCGATATCGTATTTACCGCAATGGTGAATTTTCAGAAGAAGTGCTGAACTTAACGGATGTATGGCAGGACGATTTCGTAACCTTTCTGATTGGATGCAGCTTCACTTTCGAAACAGCCCTGGTGGAGGGCGGCATTCCGATGCTTCATCAGGAACAAGAGAAAGTTGTTCCTATGTATAAGACGAATATCCCGTTAGAGAAAGCTGGGGTGTTTGAAGGGGAAATGGTGGTCAGCATGAGAGCGATTCCCAATAATCTAATGGATGAAGCTTTGGAAATATCCGAGCGATTTGGACAGGCTCATGGAAGTCCGGTTCACGCCGGACATCCGGAGGACATTGGCATCCCTAATCTTCAGAATCCTGATTACGGAGACTCTGTTGATTTCGATCATGCTTCTTCGACACCGGTGTTCTGGGCTTGCGGGGTCACTCCTCAAAATGTAGCACTTCAAGTGAAGCCTCCGATCATTATAACCCATGCACCAGGTCACATGCTCATTACGGATCAACTGGATCCTAATTACGACAGATAAGTACAAGACTCGTTCGTTTAGAACGAGTCTTGTACTATATTAAATGCCGGACTCACTCCTGATAAACTTCTATGTTATGATTTATTGAAACTGTAGAATAAATGAGGTGAACCATTTTTTCTGGAGGTGCGAATGTGAGAAGCGCTGTCATTCTCCTATGTGTGGGCTTTATGCTCGCGGCATGCTCAAACCATTCAGAAGAAATTCGATTAAGCGGCGAGATTACTAGAATCGAAGGGGATATGGTATCTATTGGGCACAATGAGATCATAGTTAAGGATGGGGACAAATTTAAGGTTGGCCAGCAAGTGGAAGCTGTGTTGATTGATCCCACATCAACAGAAGCGTGGACGCCTCATGAATACGATGTGAAAAGCATTCAGATTTTGAATGATTAGCTGACCAATAAGTATAATGCATCACTATAGACTATTTTCAATAGCAATCGTGGTAATCAGGCAGCATACAAATCCAAGAAGCATGATGTTCATGACGATATCGTATGATCGCTGCATCTGTAGAAAGAATCCCGTTAGCAAGGCTGCTGCACCTATTATTCTCAGGATCTTTAAAATAACGTTTGTTCTCATTCAAGCACTCCTATTTGGGAAAGAATTTTTTATTCCATACCCTCATCGAATATTGAAAAAACTGGAACCTGAATTACTTGTACCAATGAGAATCACTAATGGTACATTGTCTAAGCCCTCTTAAGAGGTGCTTCACCATTAAGTAACCAGCTAAAAAAGAGATACCGTAAAGGAGAAAAGTTCATGACACAGTCCCTGATTTTTGATATGGATGGAACTCTGTTTCAAACCGACAAAATTTTAGCGTTATCTTTGGAAGATACGTTTAATCAGTTAAGGTTACAAAATAAATGGAATGACGCCACTCCGATAGATTACTATCGAGAGATTATGGGGGTACCACTTCCGAAAGTGTGGGCTACCCTCTTACCTAATCATTCAGAAGAAGTAAGGGAAGAGGCTAATGCTTATTTTCTGGAGCGTTTGGTGAAAAATATTAAAGATGGACAAGGAGCTCTATATCCTCATGTGGAGGAAGTTTTCCAATACTTAAAAGAAAATCAATACGAGATTTACATAGCAAGTAATGGACTAACCGATTATTTAAACGCCATCGTGGACTATTACCAATTAGATCAATGGGTGACGGAAACATTCAGTATTCAAGAGATCAATACGCTCGATAAAGCAGATTTAGTCCAGCATATTATGAAAAAATATGAGATCAGCCGGGGAATTGTCGTTGGAGACCGGCTGTCCGATTTCCGTGCCGCTAAAGAAAATGGGCTTAAGGCTATTGGGTGCCGTTTTGATTTTGCCCGTAAAGAAGAACTTTCTGAAGCTGATTTGGTCATAGAAGACTTAATGGAATTACAAAGCATCGGGAACAAATGAATTAATTCGTAGAAAAATTTAAAAGACATGAAGAAGGCAAGAAGAAACTAAACATCGAATTTCTTCAAATCGTTGTGATGTGATTTCCATTTTTAAGGGGGCTTATTTATGATTTTACTTACAGCTTCAAGTGGTAGTTTTAATATTGGAGACATGATGGTGCAATTATTTTTCTTCGCTATTTTGATATTCATTATAACGGGCATTACTTCATTCGCTGTTTCATGTGAACTACCCGCCACTTACCACCCTTACGGGTCGCTTGAAGGGGGGGCTTCTTGGGTAATCGCCACTTTTGTTAGCTGACGAAATAGACCAAGCTAACCCTCTTGTTCCAAGAGTTTATATTCATTAGAGTAGTGCTAATAGCCGAATCCCTTCTTTTTTAATGTTGAGAGCCGAATTGTAATCTCTATCGAGATTCAGCCCGCACGAACAAGTGTATGTCCGAATATTCATAGGCATTGGCTGTGTATTTCCACAATGCGAACAAGTTTGTGTAGATGGGTACCATTTATCAATCTTGATCAAATGCTTCCCTTGTTCGTTCAGTTTGTACTTTAAGAAAGATTTGAACATTCCCCACCCATTATCAGCAACACTTTTACCAAACTTCAAGGCTTGTGACATCCCTTTCATATCCAGGTCTTCGATGATAACGGCATCATAGTTTGTCACCAACTCTTTTGATTTGTGATGAAGGAAGTTCTTACGTTGATTGGCCGCTTTCTCCTGGATTTTAGCCACTCGTATGCGTTGCTTATTCCAATTGGAAGAGCCTTTCTTTTTGCGAGACAATCTCCGTTGTTCTTTTGCTAATTTCACAAGTATTTGACGATAGAAATTTGGGTAATTGGCTTTCTTACCCTCACTATCGACAAACAACCCTTTCATCGCAAAATCCAACCCAACGACTTGTTCGGCTTTTTTAGGTTTTATCTCTTTCTCGTATTCTGTAAGAATGGAACAAAAGTATTTTCCTGAACCCGTCACAGATAACGTACAAGACTTTATGGTATATTCCGAAGGAATATCTCGATGTTGCTTCATTTTTACCTTTTTGAGCTTTGGTAATTTGATATGGCCATCTAATAGTTGAATGTTTCCGTTCACGGCGTTGGTTGTGTAGCTTTGTTTATGTCGCTTACTTTTGAATTTTGGAAATTTGTTTTTTCCTTCGAAAAAGGATTTATATGCCTTATCCAAGCTCAGTTGAGCGTTTGCCAAAGCGAGACTATCTACTTCTTTCAACCAATCAAATTCCTTCTTATATTTAGCAGGCGTTGGATGTTTGACCTTTTTTAGTTCCTCTTTATCTTTTTTGTGAGTTTCGTATGTTTCTATGCGTTCGGCTAACATTTTGTTATACACGAAACGAACACAACCGAAGGTTTTGTGGAGAAGCAATGCTTGCTCATCCGTTGGATACAAACGAAACGTATAGGCTTTGTTTTGTTTGGCCATATCAAATCACTTCATTTCTTCTCTTGGTTTTCAATATATTTTTTTACTACTTCAATGGACGAACCACCCGTGGTTACTAAGCAAAAGCTTCTTGACCAAAACATTTCCTTCCATAATTCCTCCCGAACGGAAGGAAACTCTTTTTTGATAAGTCTGGAGCTTGCACTTTTATAAGCGTTAATAAATTTTGATAATTCGGTGTTGGGATGAGCTTTGAATAAAATATGAATATGATCAATGTCGTGATTCCATTCGACCAGTGAAATATTGTAGCTTTCACTCAACGACAAAAATTTATCTTTAGCATAGTTTGAAATGGTGTCATCGATGACGTGTCTTCTATATTTCACGACCAATACAAGATGATAATACAACAAATCCGGGCAAGCACTTCGAACCATTCGAAGTGCTTTTTTACTAATGTGAGTTAAATAAATATTCCGAGCCATACGGCATTGACCATGGCTAAAATAAGAATGATCTTTTCGTAGGCCGAAACCTGTTCATAATCATGCATACTCATTTTAAAAATTAAATAGATAGAAGCGCCAGCCATCGCTACTACGCCGAGAGCGGCCACCCCTCGATCTGCACCTAGCCAAAAAGCACATAGAACTGTAAAAGTGAAATACATTAATGCTGGGAGACGAGCGTAAGCGATGCCGAAGCGATCAGCGGCCCATACGACACTCGTCTGCTTCATAGGTGTTGCTTTTTTATCGGCCTCCCGGTCAGGAATATGGTGAACCATTACCCAGGCAATGCAAAAAAGAGCATTAATGACAGCATTCTGCATGACCCATTCAGGCAGAGAATCAAGTGTGAGCCACGCACCGGCGAGACCGAGGAAGAGAACGGACGGGAAGGTCGATAGCCATTCACCTAAAAATGGGCGGTAGCTGAATTGAAGAGGTGGCAGCGAATAGGACACAGCTCCCCATACTCCTACTGCGAGTAAAATCCCGAGTTTTGGATACCCGGAAATAAACAGCAAAATGATAGTTAGACCTAAAAGCAGAAGCAGCCCTTTTCCAATTTTCCAGAGGTTGGCTGATGATATAAAGCCAGATTGAATAACGCGGCTTCCGCCCGATAATATAGCAGGGCTGTATGTATCGGTGCCGGAGAGATCGTCTACATAATCGTTCAGGATATGCGTAAGAATGCCGTGGATGAGGAATGCGCCAAAGATTAATAGAAGGAATAAAATCATCAACTGATTTGTAGAGAAGGTGAAATATAAATACAAAGGAAGAACAGTAGAAACAATGGTAGCGACACTGGAGGAGACAACGGCAATAGAGCGCATTAAGAGCCAGACTCCTTTAAGGTTGTACAAGGCTTGCTTCTGCATGTGGAAGAACTCCTTTTTAATAGAAGATATTCTTCTATTATAAGGGAAGTCGAAAAAGGAAGAAATAGCCACTCGCAGAAAAAATAGAATCATAAGCGAATCGAAATAGATGGATAATTATGTTAAAATAGTGGTGTTAAGGTAGATAAGTATGGAGGGGCCTGATCAGATGAATTCTGGTTTAGAAAGGGATGGATTTAAAGTTCGTGGGATCTCCTTTATGCTCGACTTTTAATTTTAAGTACCCCCCTTCGCTTTCATATTTACTATAGTAAACGATAATTTTTCTCTAGAATTTACATAAGGGTTTTCCTAGGATATAGGGTATGGTTTCTACTTGACCGTTCTCCCTGTGATATGGAGCGGTTATATGATCGGTAAAAGAATCTTTAGGATTCATGTGGTTAAAGTTAACGGCAAGCGTCTTACATTGCTTGACACGTTTATTCTCGAAATCATAGGAAAGCTGGTCTTAACCTACTTAACTCTTGGGATCAACAGCGTGATTAGTGCAGCTATGGTTGCTTTTTTAAAGGACAGACGATCCATTCATGACCATTTATCTGGAAAATGTGTAGACCATTGATACTGACGATGTGGTAGGGTTTTATATTTTCTTAAAGCGATTTCTGCAAAAAGAGCAAGCTGAATCAAAAGTTTCAGGAGGAGATTACTTGTTTGCTAATATTCTATGGGGGCTATTTTTAGTTCTGTTTGTAGCCATGATGATTTATCTCGACAAACGAAAACAGAAGAAACGATATGATACTCATAGAATGCAAAAGGGAGAAAAAACGGAAAAAGAAGTGGATCGGGCGATAGAAAAAGAGAAATCCTTTAGAGGCGGTCCTCCTAGTCCTCCCTCTGGAGGTGGATTCTGATGTGTTTTCGAGAGGAGAGACGAAATGGTCCATGTAGTAGTATCCATTATTGTAGTAGGAGCCCTGGTTGGGTCTGTAATTTTTACAATTAGAAAGAGAAAAAAGCTGGGTTATACGGATTTCAAAAGTGCCTTAACACCTATTTGTTTTTATCTGATCGCGGTAACCCAGCTTATGGCGTACTGGTTTGATTTTCTAGGCCTTATCAGTTGGGGAGTTACAATTGGCCTCTTACTCCTTGGTGCATACTTTACTAAGTATTCGATCAGAATCGAAGCATAATTGAATAGATAAGTAGATTTATGGATTGATAGTGGACATGAGAACGGTATACTGCTGGGTTATGTCCACTTTTTTTAATGAAAAGCCAAACGTATTCACTATGATTGTTTTATGAAATAAAAGGATATTTAATCAATCAATTGTATGGGGAATAATAACTTATAAAATTGTAAAAATTTATGCAGGTAATTTGTGGCAAATGTCGAAATTGTTGAAAAGAATTTACGAATGTACCTAAAAAAATAAGTAATTAAAAAGGAGGGCAAAATGACCCGGATTTGCATAAATTGTTCTCACCCCGTAAGTAATGAAAGCTTCTGTGGTCAATGTGGACAAACTCAGAATTGTCCCAGCTGCAAAACCCTCTTCTCAAAGCCAACTATTTATTGTCACGAATGTGGGAAGCATGTGGGGCATATGGATGAGAAGAGTGATTCTACACGCGCCAACCGTAAACCTGCTTTTATTTGGCTTATCCCATGTATCGTAATATTATGGTTGATTATCAATTCTTCTTCCTCATTGAATTCAGATGTTTTTGGTTTCTTGTCTTTGATTGAAACACCCGAAAAGACGGTAGAGGATTTCTTTACTGCTATTGAAGCTGGAGAACTATTCGAGGTTGAACAGTATCTACATCCCTCTATTCCATGGCATCCTGTTTCAAACAATGGTTTTATTCCTGAGAATGCCTCAATAGAGATATTGAACATAGAAAGTGATGTATCTGAAAATATTGCTGTATTAAATGTAATGGTAGAGTTATATCCGGAACCCCTTTATGAACAAAACCCCGACTTAGTAATTGTAGAATTGGAACGTGTAGATGGAAAATGGTTGATCTATGGGTTAGAGTAACTTGTATTCGAGGACATGTATCTATAATAAGTCCTATTTAAGTAAGAATTAAGACTTGTAGGGAGGATGTTTATATGAATGCATGGTTTATGGATGAATTTTCTTAGGAAGGAGGTGTGGTTATTTAGATTAAAATTAGTACTTATTCTTATTTACAAACAGTGAAGGATGATTAGATGAAATGTACAAATTGCGGTAATGAACAAAGTTCAGGTAAGTTTTGTGGAATGTGCGGAAGTAGTTTAAGTACCGAAGGAAATTCTAATTCCGAGGTTGCAGCTACTCATGTTAGTGGTGTAAATGAAAATGCGTCATTGTCTATGGATAAGGTTAAGCAGTTTTCTGGAGAATATGGCCAGACTTCGCTCGATTTTTTGAAGCGTCCTGTATCTGCTTTACAAGCTACTGAAGCTTCTGTTGTCCAAGGCGTGATAAGTTTGTTTCTCTATATGGTGACATTTACATTGAGTATTTACTTTTTAGTGAACACCCTCTTCAAACAAGCAAGTGGATTTTTTATGGAAAGTGAGTCTCTACCATTTTTTGCGGTGAGTTCCCGGATATTTGTAGTTTCCTTGATAGGTATTGTGATTAGTTTTGCTGTTCTATTCATTGTATCTAAATTATTGAATCTTCCTTTAAGTTTAAGAAGTGGAATAGCTCAATATGGCGGGGTTTTAATACCTTTTGTGGGCGTGAATCTGCTAGCAATTGTATTTGGCTTAAGTGGGGCTATAGTATTTACTGTAACTACATTAAGCATTTCATCCTTCTTTGCACTATTAATTGTTCCTACCCTATTTATTTATCACCATGGGATTACCAAAATGCCAGAAAAAAATATCTTTTACTGGAGTACCGGCACTAGTCTGTCTATACTAATCATCTCTTATTTAATAGTACGTGGAATGGCTGTCAACACTTTGAGAGATATAGAATCCTTCCTCAACTTCTTTTAAAAAACTATAATCACCACACTACATAATGCTGAATGGCTGTTTATTTTAAATTTTAACAATAGTAATGAACCATAAAAGAAGGATGAGTGATACTGGAAAGGAGAAATAGTTGTGAACTATTGTACTCATTGTGGAAGTCACGTTGAGAAGGACGAACATTTTTGTACATCCTGTGGAAAGAATCAACATGAAGAAGGAGCCAGTACGAAAGAAAAACAGTCTGAAACTCAAAAGGTCCACAGGAAACCTCTGACACGAAAAACAAAAATTATTGCAACTGTTTCAGTGGCGGCGATCATTCTTTTAATTGGTACTCATATTGCCATATCATCTGCGCTTGATCCACTCAAAAATGTTCAGGCTATGGATCGTGCTTTGACAGATCGAAATGCCAAAGCGTTTTTTAACCACGTAGAAGTGGATAAGGAAGCCTTATTAGATAAAGATCAATACTTAGAATTTATTCATCAAAGTGATTGGGAGTCGCTGAGAATGCAATTAACAGATGAATTTCATTCGGAAGACTCTCAACCTTTTGATTCGACTGTAAAAGATTACAATGGAAATGATTTATTTGTAGTAAAAAGGAATACGATTGTACCTGGTTTATATCATAGCTACGAGATTGAGGCTATACCTAATAATGTAGTCGCTTCAGCAACTATGGACAAGACTACAGTTAACATGGGAGATCATACCGCAAAAGTGAAAGAAGCGGGAGAGGTTGTGGAACTAGGTAAAGCATATCCCGGGGAATACGGTATTGAGGGGTCCTCTTCTAATGATTTCGGTGAATTTAGTTATCAGGAAACTGTGTCTGTATATCCTAATGATGCAAAAGAAACGGAAGTTCTTGCTCAATTCCCTGAAGAAACGTATAGAATTGAAACCAACCATTCTGATGCTACTTTGTTTATTAATGGAAAAAGCACTAAGAAGAAACTATCTGAATATCAGGCTCTAGGGCCTTTTCCAGAAGAAGAGGTAGTGCTACATGCAGAGTGGAAAGATGAAGAAGGTAAGACTCTTCAAACAGAATCCATAAATCTGGACTCTGACATGTGGGGTTCATTAGTATTCGAGTTTGAAGAAGAGGAAGAGACGGAGAAAGAAATTCCAGTTTACGAAACCGAAACAGAAGATGAAGAAGTGGAGTCTGTGGATGCTAATATGTGGACTTCAGTAGATGCTGAAGAACATGTATTGGGATTTAGAGATTCATATGAAAGTGCTTTAAATGACCGTGATTATGACCAGGTGGCCCCTTATCTCGAAGAAGGCAGTAAAGCTGAAGAAGATATTGCAGAATATATAGGGGACTTGAAAGATAAGGGTTACAACTATGAATTCACGAATAATGAAATAATAGAAGTAGAAGAAATGAGTGATGCTGTTTTTATCATAACAACAAACGAAGAATTTATTTTCACAAACCATAAGGATGAACAGATTCATTATGATCGAATTAAAAATTATACTGTACATGTGAATGGGGATGGCTTGAAAATATCTGATATTGATATTGATGAAACCGAACGAAATGATTTATAAAATAAAGAAGAGGGGATCGAAATAAATGATCCTCTCTCTTTGTTAATCACAACTTTTTCACACGAAAATTACTTTGCAGCACCGGCCAATTTTGTGGAAAAGGACTCCCAAGAACCCAGTAACTCGCCCCCCTCAGTCCGTAAATTTTGATGGTATCATATTTCGCTTGAACACTTCGCGCATCCTCAAACCATACTTCGTGTTCCTGGCCACTGTTATCGGTATAGCGGAAGAAGGGAGATTGGTATTCTTCATTATACTGAATAGCTACTCCATAGTTTGCAGCCAGCTGCACGGCTTCCACCGGGCTTACGGTTCGGGCGAGCGTTCCTTCCACCCAGGGAATCTTCCAGTCGCGTCCATAGAGCGGCATCCCCATGAGTATTTTATCTCTAGGAATCACGGTTACGGCGTAATCAAGCACTTCTCTCACTTTGTTAATCGGTGCAATCGCCCACGGTCGCCCTCCGGCCCATCCCCACTCATAGGTCATAAGAACAATGAAATCAACTATGTTAGCCTGGGTTTCATAATCATGAGCTTCGTAGAGAAGTCCCTGTTGATCAGCGCTGATTTTAGGGGCAAGGGCAGTGGAGACGAGAAACCCTTGGGGCCGCAGCCTGTCAGTTAAACGGCGCAAGAAATCATTGTAATTATCCCGATCTGTTTGATATACGTATTCAAAATCAACATTCACCCCTCTGTATCCTTTTTGGCCCATCACCTCCAGTAAATTGGTTATTAATGTATCTTGAAGTTGAGGGCTTCTAAGGATGGTTGCAACTAGATCGGAATCAAAGGATCCATCTGAAAAGTTAGTGAGGACTAGTAGCGGGAGTGCTCCTGTCGAAGCGGCAGCGTCCAGCACAGGCTGTTCATCTCGTTCCGTTATACTTCCATCTGCCTGAATGGCGTACATAAAAAGTGAAAGGTAGGTAAAGTTTCGGCCCAGCGCCCTTACTTCCTGGCTGCCGGAAACATTGAGCTTTGTTGTGTAAGCATTTACTTCGATTATAGGGCGAGGCCGTGCAGGGACTCTTAATGTTTGACCAGGATAAATGAGAGCAGGATTTGCGATCGAATTCACCTGCGCCAGTTGATTAACTGTAGTGCCGTAACGAGAAGCAATGCTCCATAGATTTTCACCCGGTTTCACCTCGTGGGAAAAGTATGGAAAGATCAGCATCTCGCCCGCATAAATCTGGGCAGGGTTCGTAATATTATTCTCTTCGGCTAGCTCTTCGATTGATACGCCGATACGCTGAGCAATGGCATATACACTATCCCCTGGCTGCACCACATATTCACGAACTGGGTCAGGAATCACAAGACTCTGACCAATGACGAGATTATCAGGGTTGTTCAGCTGATTGAGAAGAACAATCTGATTCATATCAGATCCATATTTTTGTGAAATTCTCCATAACGACTCTCCTTGCTCCACAACATGAATTTGCATAGCCACGCTCCTTCGTTATTGTCACTATATATCATGTTATTCAAAATAGACATGTCCTATTTTTAAGCTTTGCTTATAGTTGAGGAAACAGTAATATAGATTTTCCTGTATTAATTTTCATCGTTTTAAAAACAATTTGTATCGTATTTGTAAAATTGATAATAGAAAAGAATTTCTTTTTCAGAAAAGAGGGTCCGTACCTGGGGACATAGTTGCTGTTTTTATCATTCATCGGCAGAAGACTCCCTCTTCAAGCGCCGTGTCGAAGACCGGTGGCAAGGGGGAGATGAATGCCTTTGAATATTCTCCCTTCCGTGATATCCTAAAGTAAGAACGTATGTTCCTGGTTAGGAGGTTGAAAGGTTGAAGCATAAAGCGTATAACTTTCGTATCTATCCAAATAAAACCCAAGAATCGCTCATCGCTAAGACAATCGGTTGCGCTCGTTTTGTCTTCAATCATTTCCTCTCCGAATGGAGCAGTGCCTACAAGGAAACCGGAAAAGGTTTGAGTTACGCTACTTGTTCCAAACAACTACCCAAGCTTAAAAGAGAATTCCTTTGGTTAAAGGAAGTGGATAGCACGGCCATCCAAACGTCGGTCAAACATCT
>NZ_JBQQCM010000011.1:0-162828 GCF_052246755.1 Halobacillus sp. B29 | reverse complement strand
TCTTCATAGTAAGCTAGCTCCTTCCGTAATGTAGCTCTGATAGGGTTTGGGTTTCTTACTTATTCCTTACCCGATTAACCTACGAATTTACGTGTAAGGAGCTAGTTTTTCGTTCATGATAACTCAGTCTTCGACTTCCGGGGTCTCACCGATCATGTTTATCCCGCAGGAGTCTTCATCATCCCCCTCCGGACCTTGCTGAAATGAGAGGCTCGAAACATTGGCAAAAATCAATTGGATAGGAAAGATAAAATCATGCCATGAGTTCCTGTTTTCTCTAAATTTTGATAGAAAAGGTCTGATACCACTGGATTTAGAAAGGATTAAGTCCAACACCTGCCCTTCTAAAGAAGGGTCCGTTCACAAAATTATAGTTGGGTTGGTGGGGAAATGGCGAGACTCCCATGGGAGAAGGGACTAGGTGTGATCCCGCAGAGAGTGAAACGAACGAGGAAGCTCACCGTTCCCCCATAGGAAAGCGAGTTATTTACCCACCAACCCTCTTCCACATAGAGTAACGGACCCAAACTATCTCGAAACTGAGTCTTACAGAAAAGGGAGTTTATCTGTAAGACTCAATTTTGTAACTCATAAGAAATAAAGGCACTAATTCAAGGTATTCTTTTAAAGCAATTCATTAATTATGATCAATACGTAATAAGAAAGGGGCGCACCAATCTGCGCCCCTTTCTTATTACGTTAACTTCTGTTTGACATAAACCTGGATAAAGGCAACGCTAAAGGCACTTCCTCCAATCCATACGATCAGCAGCCCCAAAAGGTTCCACTGAATAATAAACAGCACCCCAAATACAAACGTTTGAAACAGCATAATCTGACGCAGCCATTCCAGTAATGCTCCCTGCTTCCACTCTTTTTTAATCGGATATAAATCGAGCCATATGTTCGTACGGTGGTGATTCCAAAGCGTCATCATCTGAAAAGCACTCAAATACAAAAATAAAATGGCAAAGGCAATTTTCACCCATATATTCGGTACGAACCAGATCGCAAGTCCGCCAATAGCCAACAAACGAAGATACATTCCTAGATAATCACTACTCCGGATAAACGTAATCCGGTAAAGATACGTAAAGGTGCGGCTTTGTTTGTACGTAACCGGTTGAAGCAATACCCGGACGAGCGAATGACGCTTCTTCACAGTATTTTTCAGATGCGGTACATCGATAAACATGTTCGCAATGCGGTAAAACGTCCTCATTCTCTGTTGGTCTTTTTCAACCAGTAGATCCCAGGCGAGCCCGGCTTTTTTCCTCGAAAGGCTGTATGTGTACAGCACCAGTACAGCTAGCAGAATCGTTACGATACTTGCAAACAGCCATTCTCCTTGAGAAAGGAAATAAAAGATCATGATGTTCAAGGCGATCTTTACAACTTGATCAGTATTCCGCATCCTCGCATTTCTTTCTTTCAGCATCCACCAGTTGGAAAGCATGTTCCATATTTTGATAACAAAGAGGACCGCGATCATCATGAGGTAATGACGGCTTCCAAGATCAGGAAAGGAGGCGAAATAAAGTGGTCCAAGGGCTGCTGCCACAAGAAGAACTGTGTAAATCTGCACGATGAAGCTGTAATATAGACTTCTCTTAAAATACGTATCCAGCTGATATTCAGCTGGCATCAGGAACACCAGGTCCGGTTCTTTCAGGAGAGTCCGTACGGGACTATAGCTTGCAATCAACCCAAAAGCAATCCCCACTATCCATGCGGTCGGAAATGACGCTGGAAGATCAGCCAGCCATTGCTGATAATAATAAGCAAGAGCCGCTAGAAAAAAGAATAATGCTATACCAATGTGTTCGTTAAAGATGTACTTTAAGTAGCGGCTTGTCTCTTTCAAATGTTCCGAAACCCTGCGATTCCAAAGCTCTTTGGCATTAATCATGATCGTCTTCCTTTGTCAGTTGAACGTATATTTCATCTAGAGATGCACGCGGGCGCTTAAAGGATTGCCTCAATTCCTCCAGTGTCCCCATCGCTCGGATTTTTCCATCGTGCAGAATAATGAAGCGATCGCAGTATTTTTCAGCGGTAGCCAGAATATGTGTCGACATAAGCACACCGGCTCCTTTGTCTTTCATATCCTCCATCAGTTGTAAATAAGACTGGATTCCGAGAGGGTCAAGACCCACGAATGGTTCATCGACAATATATAGTTCCGGCTCAATTAAAAAGGCACACATGATCATTACTTTTTGTCGCATCCCTTTGGAAAAATGAACGGGAAACCACTTAAGCTTCTTCTCCATTCGAAACTCTTTGAGCAATGGATCCAGACGTTTCTTAAACAAGTCTTCCGGTACGTTGTAAGCCATAGCTGTTAACTCAAGATGTTCAAATAACGTCAATTCATCATACAGAATCGGCATTTCGGGTATGTAGCCAAGCTGCTGGCGGTATTCTTCGGGGTTTTTCTCGAATGATGTTCCATTAATGGAAACTTCTCCATCCTTCGCCTGCATCATGCCAATGATGTGTTTAATCGTTGTACTTTTCCCCGCTCCATTTAATCCAATTAGTCCAACAATTTCACCAGCCTGTACTTGAAACGAAATTCCGTGCAGTACATTTTTATGGGTATAACCTCCGTGAAGGTTATTCACTTGAAGTAACGAACTCAACTTGATCCCTCATTTCATAAGCATACATTCTTATCAAATTCTACCACAATTCCTTCATAACTTGCATAGACGAAGAAAGGATGCTGAGCGTCGAGGTGACCGCTGCTTTTGTGATACAATAGAACAAAAGTTAAAGGAGTGTTGGATATGTCTGAAGCACAAGATTGTATTTTCTGCAAAATCCTGGATGGAGATATTCCATCAGCCAAAGTTTATGAGGATGAAGACGTTTATGCGTTTCTTGATATCAGTCAAGTGACGAAAGGCCACACGCTGGTAATTCCTAAGCAGCATTCCAAAGACATTTATCATACGCACCCGGATGTGGCTGAGAAATTATTTTCCCGCATTCCAAAGATTGCGAATGCCATTAAAGAAACCTACGACCCGATTGGGATGAATGTCTTGAATAATAACGAAGCCCCGGCTGGTCAATCTGTTTATCACTTACATATCCACCTGCTGCCGAGATACGGAGATCAAGATGGATTTGAAGCCAAATGGGAAACACATGCCGAAGACTATGCCCCGGAAGATTTACAAAGTATTGCCGGAGAAATCAACCAGAATATTCCTAAATAACGGTGCGATGCTTTGATTTTTCAACATTCGTTTTGGTATAATACAGCTATGCATTCGCAAGCGGCCACGAGGGCACGTTTGGATTGTAAATTAAAAAGAGACTAGTTTAGTTGAGGAGAGATGTACAAATGAATACTCGAGTGTTAGTCATGCTATCTTTATTTGTTGGAATTGGAGCAGTTCTGCACGCAATTGTGCCCCCGTTCTTCCTGGGAATGAGGCCGGATATGATGCTTGCCATGATGTTCTTAGGTATTTTATTATTCCCTAAGCTTCCGTATGTGCTTATCTTATCAATTGCTACCGGTTTTATTTCCGCATTAACTACGACGGTTCCGGGAGGTCAGTTAGCGAATTTAATTGATAAACCTGTAACAGGCTTACTCGTGTTTGGAATTGTCTTACTGATTCGTCCTTTACGCCATTCCAAGTGGGGCGCACCTGCATTGGCAGCTGTGGGGACCGTAATCAGCGGGACTATCTTTTTAAGCCTTGTACTGTATGTTATCGGTTTAATGCAAGCAAGTTTTTCTGTCATGTTCCTAACAGTTGTTTTACCAACAGCTGCCTTGAATCTCGCGTTCATGGCGATTATATATCCAATTGCTGTTTCCATTTTAAGAAGATCCAGCATAAATGAAGTTCTCCCCGTTTCTTCCCCTTCCATTTCCAAAGGGAACTGAAGGGTTATTGGAAAGAATTATAAGAAGTTAAAGGCACTGCATCAGATGTAGTGCCTTCTGTTTACTATCACCAAAGAAATCACTTTCAGGTTATCTTCATCGTACTCTATTTTTTATTTATTATTTTATGTTTGGTTCATTCATTATAAGAGAAAATAATAAAGCAGGAGATAGGAAAGGAGATTTTTTATGCCAAATGCAAAATCCTTAACTTTAGGTATCATCGTAGGCGGGATCGCAGGAGCTGCTTATACACTGCTCAGTGCCCCTTCATCTGGACGTGAATTTAGAGAAGGCGCCCGCTTAAAAAGCGAAAGTCTAAAAAACACCGTACTAAGTCTGCGGGAAGATGGCATGCAGTTGAAGGATCAGATTGCTCAGACTTCCAAAGAGGGAGCTGATTTGATCAAAGAACTATCTGAAGATGTAAAAACATCTATTGAAAGCTGGAAAAAAACCGTAGAGCCTCACCAAAAAAACATCCAGAAATACTTAGAACAAATTGAAGAAAGTCTAAAGGAATTGGAAGAAAAGGCAAAAGCCGAGCAGGGAAATGACGTGGAGGATGGGAATCCTCCCAATGATGAAGTGAATAACCATTAAAAAAAACCGGAAGGCGATTTCCCGCCTTCCGGTTTTTCATTATTCAGCTGCTTTTAAATCTTCAATGGAGTCAACTTCCATATACTTCGGAACAACCAATCCAACTTTGGCACCTTCTAGATTCGCACCAAGGTCTTCCAGGTTATCCTTATGCTGTTCATAAAGGTCACCGTGTGTTGCTGGAAGCCAGGCTGCTACCATTCCGGTCACTTCTCCTTCTGAAACAGATTCCCACATTGGCCCATTGTCAAGCGGCGTAATGGTCACATTAAAACCTTGCTGTTTCATAACTTCTGCCACAACGTTCGTAGAAGCAATTTCTGAATCCCAGTTTACAAACACAAGTTCAACTTCTGTGCCATCTACTTCTTCTGTACCTTCTGTCCAAGAACTTACAGCTTCCTGGTTATTCTCGATCCAGTTTTTCGCTGCCTCGGCAGGTTCAGCACCATCATTGATTTCAAGCATAACCTCTTCCATATCAGCGGCTGTCCAATTAAACTGATCTAGAATTTTGTAAGCATTTGGTTTTTCTTCTTTCAATCCTTTACGTACCATAGTTTTAATTTGCTCTTCTCCACCGAAGACTTCTTTAGGATCTTCAAGATACTTCAAATCATATTTAGCGAATTTCCAGTGCGGTGTCCAGCCTGTTACGATGATAGGTTCTTCATTCTCAACGGCCTGTCCTAAGGCTGTAGCCATAGCACCTGAAGAGGAGGTAGAAACTTCCCACCCGGCCAGGTTTTCATATTCTTCTACAGCACTTTGAGCAGCCTTAACAACACCTGCTCCAGCCTCGATGCCTGTAATTTCATAACTCAATTCTTCTCCGTAGTTCACTTCTTCTGAAGTAGACTCTCCACCTTCATTGCTGTCGCCACTTGTTCCTTCAGAACCTTCATCAGACGATCCACAACCTGCTGCTACAAGAGTCAACGAAAGACCAGCTGCTACACTAAGACGTTTCCAATCAAATTTAAACATGTTATTTGCTCCTTTTTTATTTATTAGATGAGGACTGGTCTTCCAGCCCTCATTTAAAACCATTATTCACCACGCTGAGTGTTCAAATTCTGCGTAAAGCGGTCAATAATAATAGCCAGAATTACAATTCCAAGACCGGCCACAAAACCTGTTCCCACATCAGCACGCTGCAGTCCGGTAATAACCGTCTGCCCCAGACCTTTGGCACCGATCATGGAAGCAATAACTACCATGGATAACGCAAGCATAACGGTCTGGTTAATTCCTGCCATAATGGTTTTCTTAGCCATTGGCAATTGAACTTTAAACAATTTCTGAGTATTGGTCGTTCCAAAAGAGTCGGAAGCTTCAATTAGCTCGTGAGACACCTGACGAATCCCAAGATTGGTAAAACGGACTGTAGGCGGTGTAGCGAAAATAACGGATGCAGCCACCCCTGGAACCATTCCGATACTAAAGAAGGCTACAGCCGGGATTAGATATACGAAAGCCGGCATCGTCTGCATAAAGTCCAGAATAGGCGTTAAGATTTTCTCAACAGTCCTGCTCTTGGCCATCCATATTCCAAAAGGGACACCAATAATGACCGAGATCAAACTGGCGAAAATAACAAGCGTAAATGTATTCATCAATTCTTCCCAAAGCTCCTGGTTGGAAATGAACCACAGGCCTACAACCGAGAATGCGGTCAAGCCCAGTTTCTTACCAGAGATAAAGAAAGCAATAACACCTACAACAATAATAAATAACCAAATCGGAATACTCATCAGCCAGTCTTCAGCAAACATTTCAATAAAGTCACCAAAATCATTTTTTATAAAATCGAATAAAGGCTCAAATGTATCGGTAACCCACTCCGTAAAAGAGGATACCCATTCGGCCACAGGTATTTTAGGAATCATTTCCATTTAGATTCACCTCATTTCCAGCTAGTGCAGCAATTACTGCTCCTCGAACAATAATACCTTGCAACCTGTCATTCTCAACTACGGCGACAGGAACCGGTGCGTCATGAATCAGATTAAAGATTTCCGACATGGACGTATCTTTTTCTACTTTCAGAATATCTGTACGCATAATTCCTTTCAGATTCTTCTGCTCATTTTTAACAGCTTCTGCTACATCATCAGCCATCACGTAACCATGCAGTTTACGTTTTGCATCCGTAACATAAATACTAGAAAGACCTTCCTTGCGCATACGCTCAAGCGCAGTCCTTGGTCCATGCTTCTCAATATCAACCGTTTCAGGCCGCTTCATAATGTGTTCCGCTGTTAATACTTTGGAACGATCTACGTCCTCTACGAACTTTTCTACATAATCGTTCGCCGGGTTAACAAGAATTTCTTCCGGCGTACCGATTTGTACAATTTTACCGTCTTTCATCAAGGCAATTCGATCTCCAATGCGGAGCGCCTCGTCCAAATCGTGCGTAATAAACAGAATGGTTTTCTGCATCGATTCCTGCAGTTCAAGCAGCTCATCCTGCATTTCTTTTCTAATTAATGGGTCTAAAGCTGAAAAAGCTTCGTCCATAAGCAGAATTTCTGGATCGTTTGCTAGAGCACGGGCAAGTCCCACACGCTGCTGCATTCCGCCGGATAGCTGGGAAGGGAATTGGTTAATGTATCCGCCAAGTCCTACCATTTCTAATGACTCGCGTGCTTTTTTCTTTCTTTCTTCCTTATCGATGCCCTGGACTTCTAGACCAAACTCAGCATTTTCAAGGATTGTTCGGTGCGGAAATAAAGCGAAGCGCTGGAAAACCATGCTTAATTTTTGACGGCGGACTTCCCGAAGACTTTTACTATCCATTTTGGCCAAGTCCTGTCCATCAATATATACACTTCCCTCTGTTGGTTCAATTAGTCGATTGACTAACCGAACAAGCGTGGATTTACCACTTCCGGATAATCCCATAATGACGAAGATTTCTCCCTCTTCAACATTAAAGGAAGCCCGGTTGACCCCTACGGTATTTCCGGTTTTCTCCAGAATGTCATCCTTGGATAAACCTTCATCCAAATACTTGGTGGCTTTCTTAGCCTGCTTACCGAAGATTTTGGATAAATTCTCTACTTGAATAATCGGCACGTCTATCACCTCTAGTTTTTATTATTATGGTACGTTTTTCTCGATATTTTATCCGCACTCATCTTTCCACCTTATAACTGTAACCTATTTGTAATAAATAGTTCAAACTATAAATTCATTTATTTTAGTTTAAAAATTACGTACAGTATAAACTTTACAGAATGATTTCGGATATTTATTTTAAATTGCTTCTAAATACTCCATTTTACTTACTCATAGTTAATTTTCATTTTTATCCAAATAATAGTAATGTAAGTATAGCAATGATTTGAAGGAGGATCTTATGGTATTAAAAGATCATCAATCGCTAGAAGATATTCATACAAAAGTCATAACTGAATTCTCTAAAACCTTAGAAATGTTTGGTTTAACACCTGCTGAAGCGAGATTATTCGTTACGATCTATATTCATCCTCATCCTATGACCCTCGATGAAATGAGTCAGGCTCTCGGAAAGAGCAAAACCTCCATGAGTACAGGTGTTCGTTCCTTGATAGATCAGGGGCTGGTGAACCGTGTATGGAAAAAAGGAGTTCGAAAAGACTTATTTCAAGCTAATAAAAGCATCTATAAAAATTTCATGTCTTCCTATATTAGTAAATGGCAGACGGCAGCCAATGAACAGGAAACGAATTTAAAAAAAGTAGAAAATCAGCTGAAAAACAAGTATCGTGAGTTCTCCAGTGAGAAACAGATGGAAGAAGCTGATCTTTTATATCAAAAGCTGGAACAAATGATTGGATTTCATGAAAATATATTGAAATCATTCCATAAATTGGACCTCAAATAAGCTTTTTTTGTTATGAGCCACTAAACAGGACGGAAAATATTCAGATTGTTTTACAAAAATAGTATTCTTGCGCATTATCACTTTCAATATGTCAATAAACCTGTCACAATAGATGTAACCTAAACGTAAAGAAGGTGAGATGTATGAAGGAAAAAATTTCCAAGCGAGAAGCTATTTTTTATAGTCATAAAATGGCCCAATTATCCAAGGCGCTTTGGAAAGCCATCGAAAAAGATTGGCAAGAATGGACAAAGCCTTTTCAGCTCAACATCAATGAACACCATATCCTATGGATTGCCTATCATTTGAAAGGGGCCAGCATCTCTGAAATTTCCAAGTTTGGAGTCATGCATGTCTCTACAGCGTTTAACTTCTCAAAGAAACTAGAAAAACGCGGTCTCCTTCAATTTTCTAAACGTGAAAACGATAAAAGAAATACGTATATAGAACTTACAGATGATGGCAACGAGCTTCTTGAGGCTACGTTAAGCGACTATAATCCAGAAGATAATTCTGTTCTTCGCGGTTCACTTCCAATGACAGAAATGTACGGTAAATTACCGGAATTTCTAGACTTATCCGCCCTCATAAAGGAAATTTACGGGGAAGAATATATGGAAATTCTTGAACGTTCCTTAGAAAACATTGAAGATGAAGCTTCTGTTCAAGAAGAACCTCCTGATCTCGAAGACTTTAAAAATCAATCGAAATCTTCCTAATGTTTTCCCTTCCTTGAAGTCACTACTTCAGGAAGGGATTTTTTGTGTGTGGTGAAATTTTCAAAAACTTTTTTCTTCTTTCCTAAGAAGGAGTCTCTTTTTACAGGCCCCGCGGCAGTGCGCCTCCCCCTTTAGACTTCCTTCCCCTCCCAAACCTCCTGTCACTATGCCTTTCCTATCCTGTTACTTAATTTTTCACAATTTTCCTACTTTATTCTTTCATATATCTATAATCCTCTTCAGGTTCAGCCCCACCATGGCGGTTTATAGAGCAATTATTTTTTTTACGAAAAACCTATTGCTTTTTCCTTGTAAAGGTACTATTATTCCAAATGTGCAAGTCAAATAAGAACGCATTACAAATACTAATTTTCTATAAATATTCGTAACTTACTCACACCAATTTCTGCAGTAAAGGGGGATTCTATGATGAATTGCTGGAAATCAGTGAACATCAATAAAGAATTCGGTCTCAATCGTGTTTATCTGATGTCATTTTTAACAGGACTACTGTCCTTTTTGATATTATATCTGCCATTTTCCATGCTGCATGGCACGCATGATATGAAAGATCATGGCTTTCTGCCATTAATCGTTATTTTATTCTTTTTGCCAGCTTTGCATCGGCTAATGCATATCTTACCTTTAGTACTGCTTTACAAGCGTTTCAGTGTAAAATTTAAATTCAGAAGAAGAATGCTGCCGACGTTCACTTACCAATGCAAATCTAAACTTTCAAAACAGACTTCTATGATGATGGCCTTAGCGCCGACTTTCTTTATTACGATTCCAACACTCATCATGAGCTGTGTATTCCCTAATTACTTTGCTTATTTGGTAATCTTTGCAGCGGTCAATATTGGATTATCATTTCCTGACTTTCTATATTTAAACTATTTTGCAAGAGCACCTAGAAAATGTGTAATCGAAAACGCTAAAGATGGCTACGATATTTTAATTCGTCAAAGAGAAGCGTAACCTTTGCTATGAAGCAGCTTGCACCCCTGTGTAACAGCTGCTTTTTATTTTTCACGCCTTTCTTCTGTTCAATTACTGGAAATTTTGATAGAGTAGTTTCATAGGGAATAAAGGAGGTACATCGTCATGGCATTCGGATTCATCTTGTATGCGCTCGTTATTTTATTCGTATTCAATTCACTCACTCATTCCTTATGCTTGAAAACAAAGATGTCGAATGAAAAGCAAACTCGCGTATTCCGGACTATCAATGTCCTCATTACGATATTACTCATATCTTCATATGTAGAAGTGCTTATAACACTTTAAACAGACAGGCCCGGTTGCCCATACAGCCCGGCCTGTTTTTTAGATTCTGCCGGCCGTAATCAGCCTGTCACAAATTTTTAATGAAGAATATGGCAGTCGCTAGTCATTCTGTGTTATATTTACTCATGGGTTGTTAAGAATACCTCTACGTCAACAATAATAAAATGTTTTATAGGAGTGTACGTGAAATGAAGAAAATAGTAATTACAGCGGCTCTTGCGGCTAGCGTATTCACTTTATCTGCCTGCTCTTCCAATGCGGATGAATCAGAAACCGTAGTAGAAACGAGCGGTGGAAACGTAACAAAAGAAGAATTTTACCAGGAATTGAAAAGCAAGAATGGTGAACAAGTGCTCCAGCAGCTTGTGATGAAAGAAGTTCTTGCCGAAAAATATGAAGTATCCGATGAAGCTGTGAACCAGGAACTTGAATCATTAAAAGAACAATATGGTGACCAGTTTGAAATGGTTCTGCAACAAAGCGGATTTTCCAGTGAAGAACAATTTAAAGAAACCATTCGATTCAGTTTGCTTCAGGAAAAAGCTGCTGCTGAGGATGTAGAGATTTCAGAAGAAGAAATGAAACAGTATTATGAACGCATGAAGACCGAAGTACAAGCGAGCCACATTTTAGTCTCAGATGAAGAAACGGCGAAAGAAGTAAAACAGCAGCTTGAAGATGGCGGCTCATTTGCGGAACTTGCCAAAGAATATTCCTCTGACGGATCTGCTCAGCAAGGTGGCGAACTCGGATGGTTCGGACCTGGCAAGATGGCTCCGGAATTTGAAGCAGCAGCTTATGAGCTTGAAAAAGGTGAAGTAAGCGAACCAGTAAAAACACAGTTCGGCTTCCATATTATTAAAGTGACCGACAAACGTGACGCTGAAGATGTGAAGCCATACGAAGAAGCTAAAGAAGAAATCAAACGTACACTAGTCAGCCAAAAAGTAGATCAGGCCAAACTACAAGAAAAAATGAATACCATGATGCAGGAAGCTGAAATTGATGTGAAGCTTGATGAGTACAAGGATCTGTTTAAACAGCAGGCAGAACCTGCCCAAGCTGAAAACGGCTCTTCAGAGGAGAACAGTTCTTCTGAAGAATAAATCATTCTGCAACGAAAAAATCCCTGATGTTTATAAACATCAGGGATTTTTTATATGATTAACTTACATCATCACTTTTCTGTGTTGATTGCGTCTTTCTTTTTCTTCTTCCATACGGGTTAAATAAACTTGTCCTTCTTGCTCAATATGCTGCTGTTCCAGATGATGTTCCGCTCGCATTGCCCGCAGTGCCATATAACCACTTACAAATATAAACACAATACAAAAGAAGACCCAAATTGGAATTCCGAACAACATGGTTGTTTCCTCCCTATACCATTTGTATCCATTCTATGAGAAGCGTTCGAAAAATATGAACAAGCTTAGAGTTTCACCTCTATTTATTCTATTAAACTTTCAGGATAAGCCTAATTATTCTACTTATCTTCAAAGGAAGGTTTATAAAAAGCACGCTGTTCCATGGGATAAATCTTCTCGGTGAACTCCCCCGGAGCTGTTTTTTTCAAAGCTCTGTCCAGCATATTCATTCTCGCGTCCAGCATATCAATGTGATGTAAAAGCTCGGCTTCTCTAATTAAAGGCGGCCTTGGACTACCCCATTCGCCTTTTCCGTGATGGGAGAGGATCATATGCTGCAGCACCGTGACTTCTTCCCCTTCAATCTGCAAATCATTAGCGACGATACGGACCTCTTCTGCCATAAGCGAGATATGACCAATTAATTTTCCTTCCGTGGTATAAGACGGGGCCACGGCATTGGAGAATTCCTTTATTTTGCCGAGATCATGCAGAATAATTCCAGCGTACAGCAAATCTTTATCAATATCTGGATAGAGCTTACTCATTTCCTTCGCTATGTTCAGCATGCTGACAATATGATGGGCGAGTCCCGATACATATTCATGATGGTTTCTGACAGCTGCCGGATAACTGAGCAGATCCTCCTGGTACTGTTTTACAAACTGGCGTGTGATGCGCTGAAAATTGGCATTTTTCATTTCAAAGATGGCTTCTGTAATCCGCTCCATCAACTCTTCCTTCTCCACAGGTGCTTTTTCAATAAAATCGTTGTGAAAGACACCGTCTGTCGGCTGGGAGGGACGAATACTGTGGATTTTCAGTTGAGGTTTATTGCGAAACTGCCCTACTTCCCCGGTCACCTTCACTAGTTCTCCCTGCTGGAATACCCTCTCATCTTCCGAGCTTGCTTCCCAGAGTTTGGCATCAATTTCGCCGGTCTGATCTTTAAGTAGGAGGGTTAAGAATGGCTTGCCATTGCTGGCTACTCCTTTTACTGCCGTTTTTATCAATAGAAAGTAATCAAATGAATCCCCGATTTGATAGTGTGCTATTCCCTTTTTCAATCCTCCCACTTCCTTTCTTTTTTATTTTACAAGTTATCATTAACATCGATATTTCTTAAAGAGATAGTTTCACTAAAGGGCCGGTTACTTGAAGACTCAGTTTCGAGATATTTTATGAGAGGAAAGGTCCTCCGGGGGACGATTCGCTTTCCGTGGGCATGTGCTGAGCCTCCTCAGGCTACGCCTTCCGGGGTCTCACCGATCATGTTTATCCCGCAGGAGTCTTCATCGTCCCCCTCCAGACCTTGCCAAATCAGACGCTCGAAACCACTTCAAACATCACCTGCATAATGAAGTATTAGACCATGTACTTAGGATATAACGACCCACACAGCCCGTCATGATAGCATTCCCTACAGATTACAGAGGAGAACCATTCTCTTCTGGAAGGGGCCGTTCGCAACATTATAGTTGGGGTGGTGGGGAAATGATGAGACTCCCATGGGAGAAGGGACTAGGTGAGATCCCACAGGGAGTGAAACGAGCGAGGAAGCTCACCGTTCCCCCATAGGAAAGCGAGTTATTTCCCCACTAGCCCTTGTCCATCTAACGTAAAGGACCCATTTATCTCGAAACTGAGTCTTCAAGTAATGGGAGCTTATCTTTAATAGTCAAGGCGAAGGTTGAATAGAGCCTATAACAAAGAAGCTGGACCCTTTCCCTCAGCATGTGATTGTTAGCTAATGGAATGATAGGCCAGCTTCTGTCTGTTCTTTATTTCTTTTTTTCCCGCTGATCAATCTTTGGAACATATTTAAAAATTTCACCGGATTCCACCACATGAATAAATTTAATTAACCAGCGGTAATAATCCTGGGCATATTCCAGTCTGAAAATGTCCTGATCAATTTTCTCCTGAAGTTCCTGATCATCTGTGTTCTCTTTCAATTCTCTCAATTCTTCAAGAGCTTCATCAGCTTCTTCAATATTGGTTTCAGTATGGTGTTTCCACCGGCTGCTGAATAAAGAGGTAAATGACTTGTACCAATCTTCTTCTGATTTATACAAGTCTTTGCGTACCCCTTTTTTAAAAGACGGTTCCACCATCTTCATATCCGAAAGGGCCCGGACACCAGTGGACATACTGGTCTTGCTCATTGCCAGAGCTTCCCTCATGTCATCCAGGGTCATAGGCTCCTCCGCAAAATATAAAACCCCGTATAAACGGCCGATTGAAGGAGTGATCCCGTACAAAGTCATGTTTTTAGCAATCACTTGTATGAACTGTTCGATTGTCTCTTCGTATTTATTCCATTCTTCGTTGTGTGTGTTTGGCAATGGAAACCCTCCATTTGCTATTTCCTCTTTATAATCTTAAAACATTTTATCACTAATGCCAGTACTTTGCGACCTTATTCCCTATTTTACTAAAGTTTATGCTCCTCTACCTTTTGGAAACTGCTGGCGAGGTCGCTTCTCCATGTAAAAAGAATAGTCTGGTGGTCATTAGACATCTCTTCTATGATCTCCAGCATGACGGGGAGCCGCTGCTGGTCAAAATGTACGAACGCATCATCTAAAAGGAATGGAAGTCGGACAGTTTCGGCCATTATCTTTCCTAAGCTTAAGCGTAAGGATACATATAACTGGTCCCTCGTCCCCCGGGAAAGCTCAAACACCTCATAAACCTTACCTTCATAGTCTTCTATCCTTAACGCTTCACGATCCTCAAGCAGGTGTACAGCTAGATATTTGCCGCTAGTCAAACGGGAAAAATACTTTCCTGCCTGCTCTAGAACTTGAGGTAAGTAGGTTTGTTTGTACTTTTCTTTTGTTTTGTGAACCACATGTCCGGCGAGCTGGTATTTAGCCCATTCAATGGCGAGGTCTTTTAGCTTCGACCGTTCCGCTTCGTAATGGTGAACTAGCTCAGAATATTGCCCGGAACTTTCTAAAGTCCTCAATTTGCTTTTCGTATCGGCCACCTGCTGCTGCAACTCCCTCTGCTCCTTCTCTTTATCCTGCATCTTTTCTTTGGTTGCATTCCATTGCATCTGTAACTTGGATTCATCGGGAGGATGCTGCCAGACAGCAAATTGTTTCTGGTCTTTTTCAGACAGAAGCCGGTGGATCTGCTGAATAAGTGAATGGCGTCGAGCATTTTGTTCATTTAAAGTTTCGGTCTGCTTTAGTCGAAGGTAAAATGCTTCTTCTGAGGGAACCCCAGCTTGATTGAATAGAGCCTGACGCTTTTCATAGTAGACATCAAGTTTAGCGTTGATTTCTTTCAGCTGTTGTTCTGTCTGGGAGATTTGTTCGTTTACGGATGACAGTTCTTTTTGAAGCTGCTGATGCTGGTTCGCCCAGCTTCTCAGGCTGCTCCAGATCGCAAGTGCCTCTTTGGATTCCGTTTCCCAATTCAGACGCTCATAAAACCTTTTCAAGTCATGAAGAACACGATGTGTCCATTCCTCATGTTCCTTAATGGATTGTTCCAGCTTTTCAATTTCCGACCACTTCTGCTTAGCCTGCGTTAGCCAGTGATATAATTTCTCCCAATGATCAATAGATAGAGATGTTAAAAATGGATAGAGGGTTTCTTGTTCCCGTATGCCAGCTTCAAGCCTTTTTGTCCGCTGATTCAGGTGTCTCTTTCTTTCTTCCAGACGTATTTCCTCCTGTCTGACGTTTCGCTCCTGATCTTCCAAATGAGCACGTTCAGCTTTATCTTTTTCATGCTCAGACAACTTTTGCTGAATTTCCGATACGGAATGGACAGGTGCGGAAGGATGCTCTTTTACTGGTACTACCTTCTGCAAAGATCGATGGCTCCAAAAAGCGCAAAAAGCCGTTATTCCGCTCATAAGAGTAGCTATGAGACCAATTACCATAAGGGAGGAAAGCAGGGCGATCGTCCATCCGGCTGTAAACAAGATCATAGTAAATAGAATCCACATCAGCCGATATACTTTCAATAACTGTGCCGGTGTCTCATCATGAGAAGAAGCTCCAGTCTGACCGTGCATAGTCAACTGCTCTGTATAGCTTCTCACTTTGTCTTCATCCATCATCTTTTGTGCCAGGGATTCCTTACGTTTCTGAATGGAATGCTTCTCCACTTTCAGCTCAGATTCCCATTCATCCAGGCGTGCCTCTTCCTGATCAATCGTTCTCGCTTCCTGTTTTAAGCTGCTCCATGTTTCTTCTATATAAAAAGGAAAAGAATAATCATTCCACTCATCGTCTTGAATGGGAACATGCATCTGCTTACGATCGTACTCTATTTTCTCCTGAAGCTCAGCTTTCCTCTCTTTCCATTGCTCTATTTCATGAGAGGCACGTTCAAAGCCTGCTTGTTTTTCTAGAAGAGATTCCGCTTCCTTCCATTCCTCTTCTGAAACAAGTTGCTGCTTAATACCCTGCTGCCTGGATATCCATTCCTCCTGCTTCGTCTTCGTTACCTGTTTTTCACTTTCCAATGGAAGAATGGCTTCTTTAACCTGCTGATAGCGCTCACGGCCTTCTTCCGGAAATGATCCCCCCCCCTCACCCTCCTTCATTTCGGCTTTCAGTTGATGGAATTCAAGTACAAGCGGGAGTGCTTTAATCATTTGTTCTAAACTGTACTGATCGTTTCTTCTATCTGAGATCTCTTCACTCGCTTCCTTCACCTGTTCAGTCCATTTTATGAAGTCTGATTTCAATTCCTGATAAGAGCCTTCTTCTTTTTCTGCCATAGCCTGTTTCCGATATAGATCCTCAACAACTTGAAGCTGCTGATTAACTTCCGGCTTTCTGCCTTTTGGTTTAAAAAGATCCTGACTCATTTTATCCAGCCACTTTTCCGTCTGATAAATCTGTTCAGAGCCAGTCAACCCTATATTTAAAAGCACTTCCCCAATCTCACTGCCTCTTAATTGGTTCAGGTTTGTTAAATCTTCGGCATTAAAACTATAAATGGAATCGTAAACATCCCGGTTCATTCTGCCAAGCTGGTACTTAAGCCACTCTTCTCCTTCTTCCCTGCCGTCCTGCATATGGCAGACTACTTTGCCGTTCTCTTTTTCATGCAGCCGTTCAATCCCTACCTCCCCGTACTCGCGTGTAGAAACAATCAACTTTCCACCTACCGACCCCCCGCTTTTAGGACGGTAAAATTCACGTTCCTTTGGCGGGAGACCAAAGAGGATAAAGAGAATAAAATGATACAGCGTTGACTTGCCAGCTTCATTCTGGCCGGTTATGAGAGTAACCTGCTCGTTCTCAAGCTTTATGGAATGGTCCTTCCATTTTCCAAATCCGTAAATATGGATCTCTTTAATTTTCATGAATGCTCACCCTCTTTTGTTAACAGCTGATTCAGTATGAGCGTTTTTGCTGCCTCAATGATTTCCTGCTTTTCTTCGACGGAAAGTGTCTCTAAGAATCTGGAAGCTTTCCGGTGGCGAAATAAAGAGGACAGGCAATTTTCTAACTCTTCCTCTTCCAGCCCCTCAATTTCTCTAAGCAGCTCACCGGTAAAATGCTGACCTTTCCTAAGGTCTTCTTCATCCAGGAGAGGATTATCTTCAATACGGACGCGATCGATCCACACCCAATGATCTTCTTCTCCTTCATCTTCATTCAAGAGCTCTATCCAATCTTCAAGCAGTCCCTCAGACTGCCACTTCTTAAGTCGCCCATGCGTAGAAGTGAGGATAACTTCCAACATGACGCCCCCATCATTTCGCTGTACCAATGATTTGGCTTCATCCAGGACCCTTTCAAGCTCCTGAGGCGTATCCAGATGCTCACCAGAAAGAGATATGGTTTCATACACAAAACTTTGCAAAGACAGAAATGTTTTTTTCCATTCTCCGTTATCATAATCAATCAGGTAACAGCCTTTTTCACCCGACTCCTTCCTTGAACGACCTTGAATATTTCCTGGATAGACAATAGGCGGATCTTCCGATAAGAACTGACGCTTATGGATATGACCAAGAGCCCAATAATCCATCTGCTTCTCGTACAATTCTTCCAAACGGAACGGGGCATACACGTCATGTTCGGTATTTGTATCGAGACTTCCATGAAGCATGGCAATATGCAGAGGAGCCCCTCCTTTACGACTGTACTCATTCACCTTACGATCTATGACCTTCTTCTCCACGTAACTGAAGCCATATAGATTGGCTAGTGCCTCTCCCTTTTTCTTATATGTAAAAGCTTCTACATCCTGGGAGGTGAATATATGTACATTTCCTGGAAAATCAATGGGGTAATGAGTCCCTTGTAAAAAATCATGGTTACCATAACTGACATACACCTCAACAGCATGATCGGCCAGCCGCTCAAAGCCTTTTCTCAAGTGTATTTGAGCTTTCAAGCTTCTCATTTCCTCATTGAACAAATCACCGACGATTAGAACGAAATCTACCTGATACCGGATAGCAGCATCAATAAGCCGGTCAAAAGCTTCGAAGGTACTCATTCTTAAACGTTCCAACAGCGCTTTAGATACATGGCTTTTACTTTTAAACAAACTGTCCAGATGCAAATCTGCCGCATGAATAAATCGCAGCTTTTCTGGCATAGCCCCACCCCTTTCTTTTCTATTGTTTTCTTTTATTTTAACAAAGGTGTATTTCGAATGCACGTTCGCCTTTTTAAGATTCTGTTTCATTTAGGTGCCGCTTTTACAGTTCACCTGCCTATTTCGTAACAAAAAGAGAGATATTTGTAATGTGAATCTTCTTTTCCAACGTTCAACGTACCCTGCATAATGCTAGTAGTGAACCGCTTTATCCTGCCCAGAAGTGTATGGCTAGCGAAGGAAATAGAAAAACCGCGCTCCCAGTTTGGAAACGCGGATTAATTCTATTTTTCCTTTTTAGAAAGCTGCAAAGCTGTTTTCAAATCCTTCAATGATGAAGACTTCCCATACATCAGTACTCCGCCACGATAAATGCGCGCTCCCAGGAAGGCAAGAAGAGCAATGGAACCAATTAATATTCCGATTGAAAGCAGCACTTCCCATATCGGTATATCGAGCATCCCCACACGCAAGAACATGGTCAGAGGAGCAAAGAATGGAAAGTAGGAACTGATGGTAATAAAAGCAGCATCCGGCTGCGCAAGGCCATACATGGAAATAAGAAATGCAGCAATAACAAGCATCATCATAGGGGCTACGATTTGCTGGGCATCTTCAAGCCGGCTTACGAGCGAACCCAGTGTGGCTGCGAGCGTTGCATACAGCAAATAACCCAGAACAAAGAATACGAGGGCATATACAACAGTTAACGGATCTACATTCGTCAAACCGAATGATTCAAGCAATGACCCGCTTCCGGAGTTTTTACTTTGCTGGATTCCTAAATAACCCACCAGGATAAAAATCCCGTACTGTGTTAACCCAACCAGAGCAATGCCGATAATCTTGGCAAACATCTGATTTACAGGAGATACACTCGAAATCAGGATTTCCATAACCCGGCTGGATTTTTCAGTCGCTACTTCAGTTGAAATCATATTGCCATACATCATCACAGCAAAATACATAAAGAACAGCATAACATAGACGAGACCTCGTGTCTGATTCAGCTCCTCCGCCGTTTTCGCACTTTCTTCAAGTGCGTTTAATTCAAAGGCAACAGGAGCAGAAATCTGTTGAAGGACTTCATCATTCACGTTCGCTCTTTCTGTAATAATTTGAACTTTAAGCTGCTGGAGAGCCTGCCTGATCGGTTCACTCGTTCCTGTATTGGCAACCTGGTTGGCATAATAATCAGCTTGAGGCAGACCATTCTCTGCTTCTTCAAGAACCGTAACGGATTGAAACTCTCCCGCTTCCACACTCTCTTTTGCCTCTTCCAGACTTCCGCTGTAGGCTTCAACAGCCACTTCCTGATTTGCCCCCATTTGCTGCTTAATGGATTCAATCCATTCTTCGTTCTCAGCAATCATGGCAACCGTCTTCTCTTCCTCATCACTACTAAAAGAATTGATAATTTGCTGTAAATTTGTTAGTCCAAAAATAATAAGCACTGTAATGATCGTGGTAATTAGAAATGATTTTGACTTCACCCGGTTTCTATAGGTGTGCCCCATCATAATGAAGAACTTATTCATAGGAAGCCCCCACCTTCTCAATAAAGATATCGTTCAATGTCGGCTCTTCCAGGTCAAACGTGCGCACAAAGCCTTTTCCTTGCAGTTCTCGAAAAACTTCCTGTGAAATGTTTTCTGATTCCACTTCCAGCTCACAGCCGTCCTGCACAGGCTTATATTTGGTAACCCCTCTAATTTGCTTCAGGTAAGCTGTGTCGAAGTCTGCATGTACCCGAATATTTTTCTTGCCAAAGGAACGCTTAATATCTTTCAAACGTCCACGAACCACCGGTGTTCCGTGATGAAGTATACATAGATACTCGCAGAGTTCTTCCACATGCTCCATCCGGTGAGAAGAAAAAACAATGGAGGTTCCCGCCTCTTTCAAGTCCACGACCGCTTTCTTCAACATTTCCACATTTACTGGATCAAGGCCTGAGAAAGGCTCATCCAATATGAGCAATTTAGGTTTATGTAACACAGCTGAGATAAATTGAATCTTTTGCTGGTTCCCCTTGGACAGCTCTTCCACTTTTTTATTTTTATATTCAGGTACTTTAAATCGATCCAGCCAATAGTCTAGTTCTTTTACTGTATCCGATTTATTCATCCCTCTTAGTTTAGCTAAGTAAATAAGTTGTTCCTGTACTTTTAATTTCGGATACAGCCCTCTTTCCTCTGGTAAGTAACCAATTAAATGGCTTTGGTCATATCCGATCGATCCCTCGTTCCAGGAGATGGATCCTTTTGTTTGATCCAGAAGCCCCAGAATCATACGAAAGGTCGTAGTTTTCCCTGCTCCGTTAGCCCCTAAAAAGCCAAAAATCTGTTTTTCAGGAATCTCCAGCGATAAATCATCGACCGCTGTAAACGATCCGAATTTCTTGGTTACATTCTCTAGTCGTAAAGTCATCCTCTGCACCCCTTTCCTTCTAATTCTACTACGAAAAGACTACAGTTAAGTTTCATTTATTTAAAAAATTTTCTGGAAGGCAGGAATTTCATTCATCAATAGCCAATGTAAAATAATGAACACTTATTCAGTTCAAGGAGGAAACAGTTGTGAAGACGTATTTTTTAACCGTATTTAAGAGTGATGGTACGAACGTTCTGGATGAGACATTCCAGGCGGAGAATGATAATGAAGCAAAAACAATTGGGCGGGAAAGATTAGCTGAGGAAGGGTACAGTGAACAGACTCATCGCTGTGTTGCACCTGAAGGGCACCTGGTTCTGTTTCACCGATAACGATTTTAGCCCTACTGGATTAAGCCTGTAATGACCTTAACGATCTCACGAAAAAAAGCCGCGCAGATAAGCGCGGCTTTTTTTACTCTCCTTTAAAATGAGGCAGTCTTTTTTCTTTGAAAGCTTTTACACCCTCATGGTGATCATGAGTCTGCTTCATATCCCACTGGGCTTTTCGTTCCTTTGAAAGATAAAGCATTAATTGATCAAGTCCATACTGATGATAAATCTCCTTCGTCGCGATCATGGACTTTAACGGACGCCTGCTCCATTTTTTAGCCAGTTCATGAGCTTCTTCCTGCACAGACCCGTTCACCACGATATCCACCAGCTTGTGGTCATAGGCCTCTTTCGCTCTCATCTGTTCTCCTTTCCAGGCAAATTGCTTCGCCTGGTGAGTCCCTAGACGCTGCTGGAGCCAAAAATGTGCCCCTCCGTCTGGAATAAGTCCAATGCCAATGAAATTCATTGAAATCGTGGCATCCGGCTCCGCTACCACGTAATCCGCTGCAAGTGCAATGCTTAATCCAAGTCCTACGGCAGGACCGTGAATAGCCGAAACCACGATTTTCGGCATGGTATAGATGGATGACACAATCGTTTCGATATGATTCATTACCTCGTCATATTGCTTTGCATCACTAACTGTGTCCATCATGCTAAGATCTCCGCCAGCGCAGAAGCCATCTCCTTTTCCGGAAAGGACGACTACCTGGCCATCATATTCTTTCACCTGTTGGATCGCTTCAGCGAATTCTTTCAGCATTTCTGCATCCAGGGCATTATATTTTTCACCACGGGCTATCTTTAAATGGACGACATTGTCTATTTCTTCAATAAGGAAATGTTTCATTCTCAAACCCCTTTATAATAATTCTCTATATTCTATTTCTCCATTTGTAAGAATTTTCCCTGCACGAACCGACATAAAACTAGCGATAGAGACACAAGTTTTTTGGAGACCTCTATCTCCTGGTCTTATTGATGAACCACCAATAAAAAGAAAAAAAGCCACCCTCGAGGAGGATGACTTTCCTTATTATTGCTGTGGCTCTTCCGGGTTTCCGTAAAGCTCTTCCAGCGGTTTAGTGATGATTTTACTAACATCATTGATAACCGTGTTCAAGCGCTGCTCTTCTTCCATCAGTTTAGAAATCTGAGGGTGCTGCTGAACAAGTTCAACAACTTTACGAGCTTCTTCTACTTCTTCTTCAGAAATCTCTTCGCCTTGCATTTGTTTCTGTTGAAGAGTTACTTGTGTCTGACGGAAATCTTCAAACATTTTTTTAGCAGCTTCATCGTTCATTACTGCTTCATAAGCTTCTTTCAAGCTTGTGAATTCCTCACTGTTTCTAATTGCTTTTTCAAGATCATACGCGTGATCATAGATATTAGACATAAATTAAAAGCCTCCTAAATGGTTTCGTTCTTTGACTCCTACCCCACTATAACAAACTGAAGATGTGATGTATAGGAATCCCTATTTATCCGAGAAATAAAACAATTAAACCCTGCAGCAATCCAATCAGACCGCCAAGCAACGCCCCTAGATAGGTAATCATTTTGAATTCCCGCCTGGAGATTCCAAGAACCATTTCCTCCAGCCGATCAACCTGAAAAGCTTCCACTTCTTCCTGGACAATTTCTGAAAGGTGCATGGATTCCATCATACTTTCCATCTTGCCAGATAATAGTACGCTCGCTTTCTTAACAAGAAGCGGCACGAATTCCTGAAGAATCTTACTCTGATAAGGTTTTGACCATTCAGCTACCGTTTTTTCCATCCATTCTTCAAGCGGAAGTGCTTTCGCGACGGCTTGTCCTAATGTATGGCCAACAGCGTCTCGACCGATCTTATCCTCGTAAAATCCAACAGGCTGATTCATAGCGCGCTGAAGTTCAGACTGAAGCATGCCTCTCAGCCAGTAAGTCATTTCTCTATCTGAAACGTAACGAATAATGGCAGGATAGATTCGTTCGGTAATGCCATCCGGACCCATAAAAGACGAAATCATATTTCCAAGAAACCCTTGGTTATCAAGATAATTATCAATTAGTGCAGTTACTTTATATCTGCCTTCCGGACTTTGAAAATACAATGTAACCTGTTCTTGAATATGGTCAGCAAGCTGATCCGCCCCCACCTCAATTTTTTCTTTCCATTCGTGGGAGAGGAGATTTTCTAAGGTTTCATCCCGGTAGTTATCCATTACAGAATGATACCGGTTCTCCACCCAACTGGAAATCGACTGCTCAAGATGGATCGTATTCATATCCAGGTCAAGTTCCTCCAGCATCTCTTTAAGAGTGGCCGGATGATTAAGTATTTTCTCAATTTCTTCCTGAGCCCATTCCGTCATTTGGGTTTGGAAAGCAGGCCGTTCCAGCTTACGACGCAGACCTTCTGCTGTCAGTAAATGCTCGACCACCATTCGCCCCAGTTGTCTCGCGAGTTCTTTCTGTCTTTTTGGAATTAACCCGGGGGTGAAAGGCAGGCGAAAATTCTTAATATACAACGCACGATACGGTCGAAAAAGCATCTTTATAGCAAGGGAATTGGTCAATCCTCCAATTAACGCACCGATTCCTATCATCATTAACACGAGCAATACAGGATTCATGGGTACAACCTCTCTTTATTTAATCTCACCCAAGTATAAGACATTTCAGGGGTTGTGCCAATTTTTATGTAAAAAAACCGCCGTTTTTCGTTTCCTTTCATTCTTTACGTTGCTAAATCCCTTTATTGCTCTTAAAGTAAAGCTCCCGTTTCTTGAAGACTTGATTTCGAGACTTTTTTGAGAATTTGGTCCTGCGGGGGACGATTTCGCTTTTCGCGGGCATGTGCTGAGCTCCCTCGGACCTAACAGCCCTGCGGGATCTCACCGATCATGTTCATCCCGCAGAAGTCTTCATCGTCCCCCTCCGGACCTTGCTATATATGGAGCTCGAAATCTCTGCTCGAAACGCGCCGTTTTATGATGGAGATAAACTTCTAACAATAAGCGTGTACGTGTAGATCATTCCCGCTATAGAAGCATTTAAGGCGGATCAAGAACTCCTCTATCGTCTATAGAAGGGTCCGTTCACTCTTCCATCATAGGGTGGCGGAGGAAACGACGAGACTCCCTCGGGAGAAGGCGCTAGGCGAGACCCCACAGGGAGTGAAGCGACCGAGGAGGCTTGCCAGTTCCCCGCAGGAAAGCGAGTTGTTTCCGCAGCCATCCCTTCTCTATATTAAGTAACGGACGCAAAATATCTCGAAACTGAGTCTTCCGCAATCCGGCCTTTTTCTTAAATAAGCCTCTTATAAGAATCAACTAGTATTTAACAGAACTTAATTGTTGATGTGCATAGTTCCGCTTATAAGAAATATGAAAATCCAAAGGTCATCGTGTGAAACCTTCATGGTTCTATTCATTACGGGACAAACTATTACAGGGAGGTGAATAACGTGAAGAAAAGCGAAAACAATCGAGTTCCTGAAGGAAAAGATAAGTATGAACTGGATGTCGATCGCATGATCAACGAAGGAATGGCCGGAGGAACTGTGAAACCCGTGCATGGATATGAGCAACTTGGCGAAGTACACGAAATTCCTGAGCAGCCCAAAAGAGATCCACAGCGTTAACAATCACAAAGATGAAAAAAGCCGGTGATGCTTCGCACATCTCCGGCTTTGTGTTATCTGCTTTTTACAATCATTTGTACAGCTTCATTAATTAAATCCTCTGCAGATTCGCCTTCTTCATGGGCTTCCCTAATGCAGCCTTCCAGGTTCTTTGCTACAATATATCCGATTGCACGATCCATAGCTGAACGGGCAGCTGACAATTGAGTTATGACATCCTTACAATCTTTATCTTCATCCATCATTTTCAATACGCCTCTAACTTGTCCTTCAATCCGTTTCAGACGGTTTTTTGTTTCCTGACCATATAAGTTACTGTCTTTCACTTGTTCCATAGAGAAACGACTCCCTTCTGTACCTATAAATAGGATCTATACCATAACCCCAGTTGCGGGATGCTGATTTTAAGTTTATTGTGCAATGTACTACTATAATAGTAAAGAATCTATAAAAAAGGAAGATATTCATGCCCATTATTGCCGAGCTTAAAACGATCTACCCTTCATTAATTATATCAGATCCTGAAGAAACCGACCATTCCGACGCCTATGCTTGGTATTTGACCCCTTCGATGGACACCATCGGTATTCTTAAAGAGGAAACGGAGGCACGCGATACTGAACTGCTTTCCGTTTTTCTCACTCCAGCGCCAGTGGGTCTTCCGACAGAAACGGAACGGGAGACGGCCTGGAATGACTTCTTAAAAGGGAGTCAGGATCAACTGCCGATTCAGTGGCCAATTCAATACCGATTTGTGTTCTTTTCAATAGCGAACCTTCCTGAAGATAAAGAATCCTTTCAAGAAGCGTTCCAATCTCTTTTTCCGAGAAGAATGCCAATTATATGGGAAACAAACGGAGAAGGATTTATTATTGAAGAAATTCATGAAAAGAACCAGGAGCCATTATCCTTCCAGGGCATTGTCGATGTACTGATGAGCGATTTTTATACCAATATTCAGTTCTATATCAGCGAATTCTCAGACGATATACCTTCCTCTCCATCCATCTATAAGTGGGCGGACTATTGTCATACGATTGCCATGAAATACCGAATTGGTGTAGCTGTCACCTACAAGGAAGTCATGCCTTATCTATTTATTGAAGCTATTCCTGAGCACCAATGGGAACATATTCATCGTTCTATCTTTCAGGATATTAAAAAGGATAAAGACCTGCTTCAGACTATTAAAGTTTTTCTTCAATCAGGCTCAAATGCGACCCTGGCAGCTAAAACCCTGTACATGCACCGCAACAGCCTTCAATACCGGGTAGATAAATTTATTGAGAGAACCGGTATAGATGTAAAACAATTTGAAGGAGCCATGATTACGTATCTTGCCTTGCTCACTCTGGATCAATAACAAAGTGCACAAAGATGAATGACGAATCTTTGTGCACTTTGTCCATTTACCCATTTTTCAGAATTCGCTACACTGTAAACAGTAAAGAAAGCGATTTCAAAAATTACATTGGAGTGAGACATAATGGCAGAACTAAAACTGAACAATATTGAAAAAGTTTATGATAAAAATGTAAAAGCGGTTGAAGACTTTAATTTAGATATTAACGATAAAGAATTCGTCGTATTCGTAGGACCATCCGGGTGCGGTAAATCTACAACGCTAAGAATGATTGCAGGACTTGAAGAAATAACCGGCGGTGACTTTCTGATTGATGATAAGCGTATGAATGATGTTGCTCCTAAAGACCGGGACATCGCAATGGTTTTCCAGAACTATGCCCTTTATCCGCACATGAACGTTTATGACAACATGGCCTTCGGATTGAAGCTTCGTAAAATGGACAAAAAAGAAATTGAGCAGCGCGTAAACAATGCAGCCAACATTCTTGGTCTGGAAGCTTTACTTGATCGTAAACCAAAAGCCCTATCAGGTGGTCAGCGTCAACGTGTCGCGCTCGGACGTGCCATTGTTCGTGACGCCAAAGTTTTCCTGATGGACGAACCGCTTTCTAACCTGGATGCTAAACTTCGTGTCCAGATGCGTGCAGAAATTCAAAAGCTTCACCAGCGTCTCCAAACTACAACGATCTATGTAACACACGACCAGACAGAAGCCATGACGATGGCCACTCGACTGGTCGTTATGAAAGACGGCCTGATTCAGCAAGTCGGAAAGCCAAAAGATGTTTATGACAAACCTGAGAATGTTTTCGTAGGCGGATTTATCGGTTCACCAGCCATGAACTTCCTGCAAGGTACATTAGAAGAAGGGCAAATTGACCTTGGCACCGTCAAGATTTCGGTTCCAGAAGGAAAAATGAAAACCCTTCGTGATCAGAACTATATAGGTAAAGAACTGATTCTTGGTGTTCGTCCGGAAGACATGCACGATGAGCCTGTCTTCATTGATGCTAACCAGGACAAGAAGATTACAGCCCATATCGAAGTAGCTGAAATGATGGGTTCTGAATCTTACCTTTATTCTCGTCTTAATGATCAGGAATTTATCGCTCGTGTAGACTCCCGTACGGATATTAACGGCGGTGAAGATATCGAACTTGCGATTGATATGAACAAAGTTCACTTCTTCGATAAAGATTCTGAATTACGTATCCGCTAATAGCTATAATAGAGAAAAAAGCGCAGCTCTCAAGCTGCGCTTTTTCTATGAACTTCGTACATCCTCAAGACCGCACTTCCGGCAGATAAACAGATGAATACATTCATCTGTTATAGAAGAATCTTCATCCCCGTCCACCAGATTCGTCCATTTTTGGTCGAGGTACGGACTATAATCATCTAGAAAATCGGTAATTCTACCCTGATCCTCCATCGTTCCTTTGCACTTAGGGCAAGGGTGCCCTGTTTCACCCCAGCCATTACAAATCCCGCATTCCCGCATATACTGCACTTCTTTCCACAAGTTTCTATTCAATAAATACGATTTTTCACCACAAAATAAAGAGGAAGGGCGCACCCTTCCTCCTTCGTCACACGTATTTATTTTTGTTGTTGTCCGTACTGCTGTCCACCGAACTGCTGTTCAGCCATTTGTACAAGACGCTTAGTGATTTCTCCACCTACAGAACCGTTAGCACGGGAAGTAGAATCAGCACCAAGCTGTACTCCGAATTCTTGAGCGATTTCGTATTTCATTTGATCTAGAGCTTGTTGAACACCAGGTACAACTAACTCATTTGAACTGTTGTTGTTAGCCATGTTGTCTCACCTCCTGTGTAAAAGTAGTATGAGCCGGTATTGTATTTTTTATGTCAAAAAAATTACTGGAAATTAATGGAGGGGTTTCACCAGACTCATTCCATGGCTAAACAACATACAAATCTCTATGCGTTAGGCTTCGTCATGGCCTTTGGATCAACGTATTCATCAAACTGCTCAGCAGTTAAAATACCGGATTCCACCGCTGTTTCTTTTAATGTTTGATTCTTTTCAAAAGCAGTTTTAGCAATCTTGGCTGCATTTTCATACCCGATATGCGGATTAAGTGCCGTAACGAGCATAAGCGAATCGCGCAGATTCTTTTCAATCTGTTCATGGTTTGGCTCGAGTCCGCGTACGCAGCGCTCTTCAAATGAAACCATACTGTCCGCAAGAAGCTGGGCAGACTGCAGGAAGTTATAAGCTATGACAGGTTTGAATACGTTCAGTTCGAAGTTCCCCTGACTCGCTGCGAAACCAATGGTCGCATCATTTCCCATAATCTGTGCGGAAACCATAGTGACCGCTTCACTTTGAGTAGGATTAACTTTCCCTGGCATGATCGAACTTCCCGGTTCATTAGCTGGAATAGTAATTTCGCCAATCCCGCATCGAGGTCCACTCGCCAGCCAGCGAACATCATTTGCAATCTTCATAAGATCAGCAGCTAATGCTTTAAGCGCACCATGAGTATGCACAAGCTCGTCATGAGATGTGAGCGCGTGAAATTTATTCGGTGCTGATACGAATTCTTTACCGGTAACTTCATTGATTTTAGCGACCACCTGCTCAGAGAAATCTTCATGGGCATTTAAACCTGTCCCAACAGCTGTACCGCCAATAGCAAGGTCTTTTACATACCTCGTACTATCTATAATCATATTTTCGGTCTTAACTAACATACGATGCCAGCCGCTTATTTCCTGACCCAGGGTAAGAGGCGTCGCGTCCTGCAAATGGGTACGCCCGATTTTTACAATCTCGTCAAACGCTTCCATTTTTTCTTTTAAGGTATCTTTTAGTTGAGTTAATGCGGGAAGAACCACATCCTCAAGCTTCTGAACAGCTCCAATATGCATAGCTGTCGGATAAGTATCGTTAGAGCTCTGTGATTTATTCACATCATCATTCGGGTGCAGGCGCGTTTCGCTTTCCTGTTTCTTAAGCCATTCATTTCCTACGTAAGCAATAACTTCGTTTACGTTCATATTGGATTGCGTGCCGCTCCCTGTTTGCCAGACGACAAGAGGAAAATGCTCTTCAAAATCACCGGAAATAATTTGGTCCGCTGCGTATTCAATGGCGTCTGCTTTCTCTTCTTCCAATAGTCCCAATTCAAAATTGGCTCGTGCAGCACTCTTTTTTAAGATCGCAAAACCTTCGATAACTTCTTTCGGCATTTTTTCATCACCGATCGGAAAGTTCTGTTTACTTCGCTGGGTTTGTGCTCCCCAGTATTTTTCGCTCGGTACTTGTATTTCACCAATTGTATCTTTTTCAATACGGTAATCCATGATAAATCCTCCTTATTTTGTTCATTCACTCCTCCATTATTGTATCAAGAATCTTTTGAACATTCACCTCAAGCTTAGATTTAAAAAAACAATTTTCGATATTTTATTATCAGATTATTTACAATTTTCAGTTTTTGGTGTATAGTGAATTTTAATAAAAGAAAGGAGGCAGAAACAATCGTACTTAATACCACAAGGAAGGAGGTTCCCGGTAAAAAGCATTATTGTTTTTGCTCGATCTTTTCAAATGGTCCAGTTAGGTGGGAATAAAAAGAGTCTGTCTGTACAGGCTCTTTTTTAATGAATTTTTTTCAAAATCCTTTATAATAAAGCTTGGAGGTGAGAATCATGCCAAATATTTGGACCCATGTATTATTTGTCGATCAATTATGTAACGAACTGAACCGACATGATCTTATTCAGACATCCGGCCATTCTCTTCACTTAGGAGCACAGGGACCGGATCCGTTCTTTTACCATAATTTCCTGCCTTTCTCTCAAGACGAACACGTGGATGAAGTGGGAATGAAATTACATACCGAGCAATGCGGCCCTCTGTTAATAGACATGATTGAGCGGGGTGCTTATCATAAGAATCACCTTCAGGCCTTCATTCTTGGATTTGTCAGCCATCATATGCTTGACCGTCACACTCATCCTTATATCCATTACCATGCGGGTTATGAGGCAAATAAGCATCAGGAGCTGGAAACCATCATTGACACCATTATGCTTGAGCGGTTCCGTTCTATAAAAACTTGGAAGAATCCAGTTCATAAACAAATAAAAAGCAGATCGCTCCCTTCTATTGCTCAACTAATGGACCTGCTCCTGGACACGCATTTCCCAGGTCTAGTGGAAGACTATCCTGATAACTTTATTCACCAGTCCTACCGCCATATTCAGTTTGCGCAGCGTGTGCTGTATGACCCATGGAAATGGAAAAACAAATACTTCGGTTCCCTAGTTTCTTCTTTTTCTCATCAACCGGTTAACGATGACAAGGATTATCTGAATGAGCAAAAAAACCGCTGGCATCACCCAGCGACTAATGAGCCGCATACATCTTCTTTCCTTGACCATTATGAAGAGGCGCTCGAAGAAGGAAAGCTTTTATTCCAGCTTATCTTATCTTATTGGGAGAATCCCGATAGCAGCCGCCTGAATGAAATAAAAGACATGATCGGCAACCGATCGTATGACACAGGAGCTCCTCTATCAGAAGGATTGGTCAACCGTTTCAGCAACCCCATCGTATAAAAAAGATCTCTTAAATCTCCGTATTAGTTCTTACAGAAAAGCTCCCGCTTGTGGAAGACTCAGTTTCGAGACTTTTGTGAGAATTATGTCCTGCGGGGGATGATTTCGCTTTCCGGCCCTGCACGACGCAGGGTCGTTCGACGTTGCCACAGGACGTGGCGATCTTAGTCGAACTTCTTATATGTGCTGAGCTTCCTCGGTCTTAAAAGCCCTGCGGGATCTCACCGATCATGTTCCTCCCGCAGGAGTCTTCATCGTCCCCCTCCGGACCTGGCCAACTCAGAAACTCGAAATCCACCAAAAATGCGTCTTATAATTAACCGGAGAGCAAAAGAGCATCTAGCTTATTTAAGTATATAACCCTAAATAACCCTGATATATAAGGGTTTAAGGATGTTTTAGAACGCTGATCTTTCTTATAGAAGGGTCCGTTCACTCCTCGATCATAGGGTGGCGGAGGAAACGACGAGACTCCCGCGGGAGAAGGAGCTAGGAGAGACCCCACAGGGAGTGAAACGAGCGAGGAGGTTTGCCGGTTCCCCCGCAGGAAAGCGAGTTGTTTCCGCAGCCACCTCTCCGCTTTTTTTGGCAACGGCCCCGAAATTATCTCGAAACTGAGTCTTACACAATCCGGCTCGATTGTGGAATAACTTATAAAGAATGAAAAAAGAGAGGAATAGGCTCCTCTCTTACGGATGGATGACAGGCTTTTTATCAGGATCGGTGTATGCTTTAGCTTCTTTCATTCCTTTTTCGATGTCCACCTTATTCAATAAAACGATCCCGACAACGAAAAATACGATAAGCGACAAGATTCCTAAGCGGCTGGAGCCTGTCAGCTGGCCGACAAGGGCAAATACGAAAGGTCCAAAAATTGCAGCGAATTTGGATGATATTCCGTAAAATCCAAAAAATTCTGCATGCCGGTCGCCAGGAACCATTCTCCCAAATATCGAGCGGCTTAAAGACTGAGCTCCTCCCTGCACAAATCCTACACACATGGCCAGAATATAGAAGTGAAGGGCAGTGGTCATGAAATACCCAAGACCTACGATTGCAAGATAAATGAACAAAGCCAGCATCAAAGCACGTTTCGCCGTAATTTTCTTTGCAAGCCATCCAAAGAAAAAGGCAAAAGGAATTCCCACAAATTGAGTAATTAATAGAGCTGTAATAAGAGCCGTACTATCAATTCCTATATCTCTTCCATAAATCGTAGCCATCTTTATAATAGTGGAAATACCATCATTGTATAACCAGAAAGCAAAAAGGAATAATAACAGTTGTTTGAAATGCTTCAATTCTTTAAATGTTTTCCCTACTCGGTTAAAACCAATGGAAATATAAGAGGCTGTACGTTTCTCATAGACCTTTTTTTCTTCTACAATATTCTTAAATAAAGGGATGGAAAAAATCAGCCACCAGACTCCGACAGACACAAAAGCAAGCTGTGTACCAGCCAAACTGTCGGGAAGTCCAAACCACTCATATTTCATAATCATCAGAAGGTTAACAGCGAGCAGTACTCCGCCGCCTATATACCCAAAGGCAAAACCATATGCCGACACCTTATCAATCGTTTCTTCATCCGACACTTCCGGAAGAAAAGCATCATAAAAAACATTCCCACCTGAAAAACCGATGGTTCCTATGATCAAAAGAAGAGAAGCTAATAAATAATCCCCTTCACCTACAAAGGCTAGCAGCACACTCGCAATCATTCCCATAAAAGCAAAGAACATTAAAAAGCGTTTCTTTGCCGCCGAATAGTCACTAATGGCTCCAAGAATGGGAGCGAGAATGGCTACGATTAGAACAGCAATGGATTGGGAATACCCCCAGTAACTCGTGGCAAGCGATTGGTCAACTCCTTTTGCCGCTACATCATAATAAAAAACGGGAAGGACAGCAGCCATAACCGTTGTTGCGAAAGCAGAATTTCCAAAATCGTAAAGCATCCAGCTCAATACAGGTTTCTTTTTCAACGAGGTACCCCCTGCCATTTTGTTATTTAATTAAGCTTAGCAGACTATTCCGTCAAACAGATGGATTTCATTCAACTTTTACAATATTTTGAGGTGAGACTATGAGAATTGCTATTTTTGGTGCCACCGGCCGGGTCGGTCAGGAAGTTGTAAGATTAGCTTTAGCAGAAGGATACAAAGTAAGCGCCCTGGTCCGAGACGAAGCCAAAGCAGAAGAGTTGATTCCCGGGGCTGATTTTATCCACGGGGATGCCATGAATCCCGAAGATATTAAGAGAACCTTAAGAGACGCTGATCTAGTATTCAGCGGTTTAAGCACAGACAAAACAGATACACTGACGAAAGCAGTCCCGGAAATCATCAAGGGAATGGATGAAGCTCAGATCGACCGAATTGTAACGATTGGTACTGCCGGGATACTAGACAGTCGATATGAAGACGGGAAGTATCGCTTCCAGACATCCGAATCCAAACGAAAGAAAACGTTCGCAGCAGAAGAACATGCCAAAGTATATGAACAGTTTTTGAAAAGTAGTCTTAACTGGACTATTGTTTGTCCCACTTATTTACCATATGGAGATGCTGTAGGAGAAGTAAGGGCTGAGGCTGATCTTCTTCCCAAAGATGGAAATAAAGTAACTGTCGGGGATACCGCATTATTTGCTTTTCATGAATTACTACAAAATCATTATGTTCATCATCGCGTAGGGATTTGTTACTAATCCCTAACAAAATCCCCTTCCACGTGTGGAAGGGGATCTTTTATGATTCAGAAGGATAATGCCCAAAGAATTCTTCAAGCGTTTCTTCTGCTTTATGAATATCCGACGATATATCCTTACCTACATATCTTAAGTGCCACGGTTCATAGGTATAACCTGTAATGTCCTGTTTACCTTCAGGATAACGGATAATGAATCCGTATTCGTGAGCGTGTTGAGCAAGCCACTCGCCTTCTTCAGTATCACGGAAGGACTCGTCCAGCTTAAAAGACATTTTTGCAGAGGTAACATCCATAGCAAGACCCGTCTGGTGTTCACTCGTGCCGGGACGGGCGGAAAACGTTTTAGCTTTCTCTTCCCCGTACTCTTCACTATATCCCTCAAAAAGGTTCTTTTGACGCTCGTAAGAACGATAACCAGAAGCGGCCACTAAGTCCTGTCCTGCTTGATCGGCAGCCTTAAACAGCTTTTCAAGCGCCCCTGCAGCTTCTTTACGCATCTGCTTTTTTGGAAGCTCTTCGTCAAAGTAAAAGGGGACATTCGGTATCGTTAAATCCGGTGGAGTGTATCCGTCAGGTAGCTTTCGGTTCTTATTAACCACTACCTGTATACTTTCCGGGTTCTCTACAATTGTCAGACCTTCTTCACTGGTTTCATTCGGTTCTTGTTGATTCTGAGAAGATTCCCCGCTTTCCTTTTCCTCTGAGGAATCTGACTCTGGTGATTCCGTTTCAGATTTAAAAGCTGGTTTTTCTTTGGAATCTATCTCTTTATCACTCGCAGGAGCTGGTTCTGCCTGGTCATTCTCCTCACTCGAAGTTTCGGTAAGCGAGCACGCACTTAACATTATGCTTAGAAGTGATATAGAAATGAATAATAATTGTTTCATCGACATTACCTACCTAAACCTTGATGATATTCCCACTATAACACTTTTTAATGTTTGTCGTGTACAATCTTTCTAATCAATAGGCGGCCTTTTCTTCCCCCAACTGTGTTGGTCTAAGTGACGAACTTATGTACTATTAACATCGGTACTAATCCTTAAATATTAACAATTACTATGAAAAACCAGATGGACTTCACAAAAAAAACCACTGCATCAGCAGTGGTCTGGTACCATTTATTTTATTCCCACGTATAAGGTGTATATTGTAAACTCAAACGTTCGAATTCTGCACGGTCGCCATTGTCAATCGCCTGATTAATTTCTTCATCTAAACGATCCTTATTAAACTCAAAACTCATTTGATCAAGGAACAACCGTGAAGCTAGTTGAATACCAAAGGACAATTCTCTTTTAGCCGTAATCTCTTTCCCTTTATAATCGGGGTCGCGACGTATAACATAGACCATTTTTTGCTTTCTCATGAGAATACCCCCTTCATGCTTTTTTTCATTATGCAGGATTTAAACTTATAACGCAATAAGTTTTCTGAATATTTAGTTATATCTTTCCCTCTTTAAATGATTGTTAAACCTATTGAGCCCTGTCATGAAGGGGTTTTGACTCTATTAAAATTTTTTAGATTTTTCAGAATTACTGAGGGTAGTCAGAGGAAATGGTATGAACAACGGCCAGATTTTGGTTCAGTCAAACGTGGGGTTATCTCATTCAAATTGAATTTCCCGTGCTCATCCCTTGTGGATAATAGATAAGTGTGAACTCAATTTTTAAGGGGGAAGAAGGATTAGATAAATTTTTTTACACCCTGTCTCCCAAAAACTGAGGTAACCTAGCTCACGGACTGTATTTCAGATCCTTACCCATAAAAAAAGTCCTCTATTAAAGAGGACTTTCGTATTTTTAATTAACAAACTTGCTGGCTACATCAATCGTACGACGGGTTTGGTGACGTACAGCTTCTTCAACATCGTCTTTCATGTTTCCTTCGCCGTCCACGCTTACACTTGTTCCATAAGGGTTACCGCCTGCACCGAAGATCGCATTGTCGCTGTATCCTGGCGCAGCTATAATAGCACCCCAATGGAACATCGTGGTATAAAAGTTAAGAAGTGTAGCTTCCTGACCGCCATGAGGGTTTTGAGCGGAGGTCATGGCACTGACAACTTTATTGACAAGTTTACCCTGGAACCATAGACCGCCTGCCTGATCCATATATTGTTTTAATTGTGCAGGTACATTTCCAAATCGTGTAGGTGCACTGAAAATGATAGCATCTGCCCAGTCTAAATCATCAATTTTCGCTTCTGTTACAGTATCTTTAGTTGCTAAATAATGCTCTTTCCAGGAAGGGTTCTGTTCAATAGCTTCCATAGGTGCTGTTTCCGGGACACGAACAAGCTTCACTTCCGCTCCTGCCTGTTTCGCTGCATCTTCGGCCCATTGAGCCATTTGATAGTTGGTACCTGTAGAACTGTAGTAAATCACCGCTAATTTTACATTTGCCATGAGTATCTCTCCTTTGATTAGTTGCTCATTACCTATTTTCTTATGGTTTCCAATCGAACCGCTTGGATTCATTAAAATTATATACCCTGCGTAAATAAAACTCAAACTAAAGAATCTTCATTTCAAGATATTTTATATAGTCTTTACACTTGGTTAACATAAGCTGTAGGTTTGCTTTACATAGCGTAAGGAATTTCTTTTTTTTGAATGAATGCAAACATCCTAGTCCTGACCAAGCAATCTGCGTATGGAAAGCTTTTTTTCTCTAGACTCATCAAGAATATATTTGGTAAGCTAAGTCAAGCTTTCAAAGAAGACACGGGGGTTACAAGAGATGAGTGAATATCAAAATATAAAAAAGGGAGAAAAAGGAGCCTGGATCAGTATCATCGTCTATTTAGTTCTGGCTGCAGCTAAACTTACGATTGCCTCCATAGGTAATTCAGAAGCATTGAGAGCCGATGGACTGAATAATACGACAGACGTCATTGCTTCCGTCGCTGTACTGATTGGTCTTAAGATTTCCCGCAAGCCTCCTGATCAGGACCACCATTACGGGCATTTCAGAGCCGAGACGATTGCTTCCCTTGTCGCGGCCTTTATTATGATGACCGTTGGGATTGAAGTGATTATCGGGACTATACAGGACATCATCAATCAAGAAATTAGTGAGCCGCGATTACTTACAGCCTGGACCGCACTGACAGCCGCCGCCATTATGTATTTTGTGTACCGTTACAACCTGAAGCTGTCCAGGAAAATAGATAGTAACGCCTTATACGCTGCTGCTCAGGATAACCGCTCTGATGCTTTGGTAAGTATAGGAGCTGCCATAGGTATATTTGGCGCTCAATTCGGGGCTTATTGGCTTGATCCATTAGCGGGACTGATCGTTGGGCTGATCATTTGCAAGACAGCCTGGGATATATTTAGAGACTCCACACATAGTTTGACGGACGGATTTGATGAAGAAGAAATTGAAAGCATACGGGAAACCATTTCAAAACATCCAGATGTGTGGGCCGTTAAAGATGTAAAAGCTCGACTGCAAGGCAATCAGACACTTGTGGAAGCCACTATCCACGTAAATCCTCATATTACGATCGAACAAGGTCATACCATCACAGACGATGTGGAATACACATTAGAAAAAGAACATCGTATTCTTTATGCACACATCCACATTGAGCCTTTTGAAAAAGATTAATATCTTAAACGAACAAAGCGGTCACGATATTCGTGACCGCTTTGTTTAATTAGCTGCCTCTTCCGCTAATTCATCTATCGTTTTCCATCCATAAGCTGTTTCTTCATAGGTACCTTGCCCGATCGTTACTTTTTCTGCTTCTACCGGATGAGCACCCAGTTTTATATAAAATTGGCTGGAAGGATTATGAGTTAATACCCACACAAGCAGGGATTTATATCCTGCTTCCTTCATCGCTCTTGCAAATGTCCGGATCAAAAGCGTTCCATAACCCTGGCCCTGATACTCATCGAGAAGGTAAATGGCATAAATTTCACCATCATAGCCGTAGTTTCTCGTACGTTCTTTTCCGCCAGACACAAAGCCGACCACTTCCTGGTTATCATTTTCAATGACATAGGCAATCTGTCCGTTTACAGGCTTCCTTAATATGGTCTGCCAAAGAGCAATTCGATTTTCCACCGTTATATTACTTACATCCCGTTCATCAAGGAGATCTTTGTATGTAGATTTCCAGCTGGCTACATGGATATTTGCTACCGTTTCTGCATCTTCTAAACGTGCCAATCTAAGCTCCGGCATAGGCTCGTCTTCCCTTCTACTTATTCTCTATCCTTAATAGTAACATAATTCTGTATATTCTATAAAAAGAAATGGCGCCAGAGAGGGCACCATTTCTTTTAACATTGAAAATTCGAAATTAAACTTGTATCGAAGCCCGTGTAAACCCATTGACGTCTTCTCCGCTGCCATCGGTAACCAGCCACAGAGGTTCTTCCTATGAACGTTGGATAAAACCAGAAAGAGCGTCCATTTTCCAGTCTGATCCAAGTGTACCGATATAAACATCCAAAAAGCGATCCAGGATCTACCGCATACACGGAAGCCCCTTGTTGGGATGGAGGTGAAGAAGGAGGCGGTGGTAATTGTGCACCTCCCCCAGATGGCGGACCTTGTGGCGGCTGACCAGGACCTCCTCCGAATGGCGGACCTTGCGGTGGCTGACCGGGGCCTCCTCCGAACGGCGGGCCTTGAGGTCCACCACCAAATGGGCCGCCTGGTCCAAACTGTCCTCCCTGTCCCTGCCCGGGAATTCCAAAGTTTTGTCCAAATGGGAATCCTTGTTGTCTATACATCACGATCAATCCCTTTCCGGAAGTATCCCTATACGATATGCATCGGATGGGCGGGCGTGATTATAATGTTAAAAGAAACACAGATGCGATGGCTCCAAGAACGACCAGAATAATATGGAGATCCAGCCACGCTAAAAGCACGGCTGTTAAACCGGCAATTATCCCAATCTGAGGAGCTTCCGGCTTTACGCTTAGAATACCAGGAAAAATCAAAGCTCCAAGTGCTGCATAAGGGATAGCATTTAACCAACGGTCTACCCATTTTGGAAAAGACACAATATCTACTATAAAGGCTGGCAGTACTCTGGGAATGGCAGTTACAAGAGCCATTCCGATAATCATCCAGATGATCATATGTCTTCCTCCTCTTCTGGCAAGATCCAGATACCGCTGCATCCCCCGGCTACCGTACCAAGAACAATAGCCCATCCTTGACTGAAGCCAATCTGCTGGGCTAGATAATTAATAATCATGGCTAAAACAGCAACTACAGCAATTCGGTAATGTTTTTTCACAGAGGGGACTAACAGACCTATAAACATAGCATAAAGTGCAACACCCATGCTTTCGCTCAATCTTTGAGGCATAATATCTCCAAGAACGCCTCCGAGGTAGGATCCTCCGACCCAGGAAACATAGGCAGTTATAATAAGAGCAGAGAAAAAGTAAGCTCCATAATCTTCTTTTGCTTCTCTGCGATAGAGAGAAGATACAGTAAACGTTTCATCTGTAAGACCGAGAGTCATCGGAAGCTTCGCTCTGAGCGCGATCTTCTTCAATCGATTCACAAAAGAGAAGCTCATCACGAAATGTCTAAAGTTCAATACAAATGTTGCTACTATAATTTCAAAAACCCCTGTACCGGCGGCCAACATTCCAACCGCTAAAAATTGAGCAGCACCCGCAAAAACAAGAACACTCATAAGCGTCAGCTCCGAGTTACTCATACCTGATTGACTGGCAAGAACCCCATAGGTAAGAGCAATTGGCAAATAGCCGAGCATAATCGGAGAACCAGCTAGCATCCCCCTTCGAATCATATGTATGCGGCTCGATGTTCCAGCCTGTTTAACAGCTTGGGACTGCATTCTCTTCCCTTCCCTTCCTCTCTACTAAATTTCCACTATTATACACAATGAACCCTTGTGATTGGAAGATATAAGTTCTGGTCGTTGATTCTTAAGAAATGAGTTATTCCAGTATAGGACCGAATTGTGTAAGACTCAGTTTCGAGATAGTTTGGGTCCGTTACTCTATGTAGAAGAGGGCTGTTGGGGAAATAACTCGCTTTCCTATGGGGGAAGATGTAGACTCCTAGGTTAAAAGCGGAAGCACCTTAGTCAGCGGCGTATGGACTGGACGTACAAGGAAGTTCGACTAAGAACGCCACGTCGTTTGGCAACGTCGAACGACCCTGCGTCGTGCAGGGCCGAAAAGCGAAATCGACCTCTGCAGGACCTAATTCTCACAAAAGTCTCGAAACTGAGTCTTCAAATATCGGGAGATTATCTTTAATAAGCACCTCAGAGAGAAAATGAGACAATTCCTTACTGGAAATAAGTAACATAATGTGAGGGTAAATTGATTTTCAAAAACTGATTGACAATTTTCTTCACTTCTTTTACGATTATAGAACTAATATGCTTCATCACTTAAAAGCGTTCAAGTGAAAAATAATCCGTATCATGAATTCCGGAGTAGAAGATTGAAGGACAGCACTAAGAGACTGAATGTCAGGTGGAAATTCAGGTCTTCTTTCTTTGAATTACAGAATTCTTTACCAGTGATACACCAGACGAGTGGGTAAGTATGGCTTACCAACTAGGGTGGTACCGCGGAGCCAAGGCTTCGTCCCTGTGTTTTTGGGGATGAAGTCTTTTTATTTTGTACTAACATCAACTTTTGGTGAATTCTTAATAAACAAGTTATCAATTAGACCCTTGTGCATTCCTGGCAGGGATGGCCTTTCGCCTATGGAATCGCGAGAATTTCCGATAACTAACATTGAGAATGAAAAGATCTTATCTATTCAAGGAGGAATTACGATGCTTCACCTACAGCCTAAAAAACTGCCAGGAGTGGTAGAATCAAGTTTAATCCTATTATTAGTCATTGGAATCATCAGTTATTTTATCATTGAAATTCAGACCGTTCCGCATATCCCTATTCTTATAGGAATTCTTCTTATGGTTACGTACGGAATGCTGAAGAAAGTAAGTTTTCAGGATTTACAGCATGGAATGGTTCAAGGGGCCCAAACCGGAATGGGGGCTGTTCTGTTATTTTTCTTAATTGGGATACTAATTGCAAGCTGGATGGCCAGCGGCACAATTCCCATATTGATGGATGCAGCCTTTTACTTAGCGGGGGGACCATGGTTTTTGGCCATTGCTTTTGCTGTTACAGCTATTGTCGGAGTTGCTCTTGGCAGTTCGTTTACAACAGCGGCTACCGTCGGGGTCGCTTTTATCGGCGCCGCCCAGACAATGGACCTCCCCCTGGCCATGACCGCTGGTGCGGTTGTTTCAGGTGCCTTTTTCGGTGACAAAATGTCGCCCTTATCTGATACGACCAACCTCGCCTCCACCGTAGTGAAAGTAGATTTATTTGATCATATTAAAAACATGAGCTGGACTACCATTCCTGCCTTTATCCTTTCAGCTCTTGCCTTTATCATTCTCTCTCCTGGCCAGCAAGTCTCGCCAGAACAATTAGCCGGTTTTCAAAATGGCCTAACAGAGGCTGGGGTGATTCACTGGAGTTCCTGGATTCCCTTGTTGATCCTTGTAGTCATGGCTGTTTCAAAGCGTCCAGCTTTTATTTCCCTTGCGGTAAGCAGTTTAGCTGCTATTCTGTTAGCGGGTTTCAGAGGAGTCATGGAATGGTCTACACTATGGAGCACGTGGTTTAACGGATATACAGCGGAAACCAGCAATGATGCCGTGAATGATTTGCTAACTCGCGGAGGCATGAACGACATGCTTTTTACAATTGCACTCGTCATTTTGGCTCTTGCTCTAGGCGGACTATTTTTCAAAACTGGAGTCATTCCTTCAATATTAGCTCGTGTTCAATCTGGGTTAAAATCCGCTCGTTCTGCTACCCTTTCCACCGCCTTAACGGCGATCGGTATTAATTTAGCGATCGGGGAACAGTACCTCTCCATTTTGCTTACAGGAGAAGCTTATCAGGATATTTATGAAAAAGCCGGCTTAGCACGTAAAAATTTATCAAGAACCCTGGAAGATGCAGGCACAGTGATTAACCCGTTGGTGCCCTGGAGCGTTTGCGGAGTATTTTTATCCGACGTACTCGGTGTACCTGTCCTTGATTACCTTCCATTTGCATTCTTCTGTCTGCTCTGTCCAGTGCTGACTATTATTTTTGGTTTCACCGGTAAAACACTGACGATGCAAACCGAAGAAAAGCAAAAAGCAACGAGCTAATCATACAACTGGTGTATAGAACCTTTATCTCCAACCAAACTATAAAAAAAGAGGTGGAGACGTGGATAAATACGGACATCAAGATGAAATGGATAATGGGTGGCACATGGATCAGGCGGTGGCGGAACAAATGCTTCCAGACGTCGCTTTCTATAGAACTTTAATTGTTAATGTGATTTTTATCGGGGCAGAGGATGCAAGGGAATGGGTCCTTGTCGACTGCGGCATAGGACATTATGCTAAACGTATAATAGAAGCCGCTCAAAAACGCTACGGCTCCAGGCCCCCGCAGGCCATTATATTGACGCATGGCCATTTTGATCATGTAGGCTCAGCCAAAAAATTGGCAGACCACTGGAACGTTCCAATCTACATTCATCCGAAAGAAATGGAATATGTAACCGGGAAGCGCGACTACCCTGTTGGGGATGCTACGGTCGGAGGAGGCTTATTTTCAATTTTATCTCCGTTCTTTCCAACTGATCCCGTAGATTTGAGCCAGTATATCTATCCTCTTCCCGAAGACGGTTCTATCCCCTTCTTAGAAGGATGGCGCACCATTCATACCCCGGGACATACCCCGGGACATGTTGCTTTATTTCGAGAAGAGGATCGAACACTTATTTCCGGTGACGCTTTTATTACGGTTAAACAGGAATCTAGCATGGCCGTTTTCATCCAGCATCAGCACGTGCATGGACCTCCTGCTTATTTCACTCATAATTGGGAAGCAGCTGAAAAATCCGTTAAGAAGTTAGCCGCTCTGCAACCGCGAGTAGCTATTACAGGGCACGGACTGCCTATGGAAGGTGAACTTTTAGCGGATCAACTGGATCACCTGGCTGAAAACTTTAAAGAACTAGCCGTTCCCAAACATAAAAATAAGCTTCACTAATGAGTAAGGCAGCCCGGCACTGGGCTGCCTTACTTTTCACTTAAAACAGAGGTTAACTTTTTCAATCCTTCCAGCAGTCTTGGACTGGGTCGGCAAAATAAAGATTCCTCAAGTACATGTATATGATCTTCTTGAACTGCCTTCATTTCAGACCAGCCCGGACGTTTCCGAACCAGGTCAGGATTCATTTTCTCTTCCTTCACCCCAACCCATACCATACAAATGTGATCCGGGTTCCTCAGTTTCACATTTTCCCAGTCCGTCTGAACACTTGCTTCTGGCTCTGTATCGAAGATGTTCCGTGCTCCGGCCAGTTCACTAATCTCAGTTAACCAGTTAGCTTTACCGGGTGTAAAAATAGGCTTGGGCCACCATTCCCAGTACAGAGAAGGTTGATCTCCGCAGGTGAGCGCTCCCTGCCTGCACACATCAATCTCTTTCAGAAACGCGTCTGCTTTTTCTTCCCCGAGTTCTTTCATCCCGAGCTTATCTCCAACTACCTTTAAATCTTCTGCGATCTCTTTCAAACTGTTCGGATCCAAAATGATATAACGGAGACCTCTCTCTTTTAAACCTTCTATATTCTTCTCCATTCCTGGAACAGAAAGAGAAGCAAGTACCAGATCCGGTTTCAGCTGCTCGACGGCATCCATATCTATGGAGAGGTCAGGACCAAGTTTTGGAAGATCCTTCACCTCTTCAGGATAATCAGAATAATTGTCGACACCAACCAACAGAGACGTTTGACCGAGATAGGCTACAAGTTCAGTGTTACTGGGACATATCGACACAATCCTCACAATTCCACCTCATTTTTCAGAATCCTCTGATGTTTCATTTTCTTTTATTATAGCTTATATTTAAATTAATGAAAAAGGAAGAAAGGGATGATCCCAATGACTGCCACACTATTTGATACTTCCAAAGGAATTGTTGAATATACATATAAAGGAACCGGCCCTGCCGTGCTTCTATTAAAAGGAGGCCATTCCACCAGAGAGACTGATTTGTCCCACAGCAGCCTTATTTATGAGGGCTTCTCTCTTCTGACCGTCTCTCGTCCCGGCTACGACTACACTGAGGTTTCGACCGGGAAAAGCCCTGAGATTTTCGCCGAAACGATTATCGAAATCCTCGATCATTTAAACATTGAAACGGTTAAAGTTATTGCTATCTCGGCAGCTGGTCCTACAGGTATTGCTTTAGCGGTAAATCATCCGTCAAGGGTATCTAAATTAATAATGGAAGCTGCTCTTACTTCACCATGGGAAGAGGCTGTAAAGCAAAAAGCCAGAGTTCTATTTGGGCCTGCCGAACGGATGGTGTGGGGAAGCTTGAAAACCATGCTTAAATTCTTCCCGGACCTTATTATGAAACAGTTGATCTCAGAAATGACTACAGAAGATCCTGAAGAATACTTAGAGCGCCTCTCCCCTAATGATCGCAGGTTTATTTATGACATGCTTGCTACCTCTCAGTCAGGAAAGGGATTCAGCCTTGATATTGACCATTCCGTCACCACGGATATATCCAAAATCCAGGTTCCTGTACTGGGCATGTATTCCCAAAAAGATAAAAGTGTCCCTTATACCCATGCTCTCCTATTAAAGTCCAGGGCCCCTGATTGTGAAATCTTTGAAGTAGATGCAGACAGTCATTTGATCTGGATTGGTAAAAACGCCCAGCAGGTTTGGAACAAACGTCTCGAGTTTCTGTCACGATAAACTATATTGAGGAGGATCATCGTGGATGATTTAAAAATTAAACAAATGCTGGACCGCTTCCTGTTTTTTTATGATAAAGCTTCCCTTGAAAATGCTGATCCTGAGCGCCGTTATGCATTATGGAAGGAACATTACGGATTTACTTTTGTCCCTCCCGGCTATGAGAAAGACCAATTTGAAAGAGAAATGCTGAACTATGCCTGGGATAAATATTCTCTCGTCTATGATAAGATCAAGTACTTTGAAATGGATGAAGTGAACTTACAGGAATTAGTCACTCCCGTTAAACAAGCTCTACAATATGATGAGCCTATTTCGATGACTCTGTTGTTTTTCGTAGGAACGTTTGAAACAGAACCATTCATTTTAGAACAAGACCATGAATATACCCTTTGTTTTCCTATCGAAACAGAATGGAATGAGTTCAAGCTGCTTCAGGAAATTGTCCGCGTCGTCCATTGCTGCAAATCTGGTCTCGCGCCCAGCCAGACTAGAACCCTTGCACAATTAATCTTTCAGGAAGGCATTGCCTTGCATACAGCTCGCCAGCTAATGAGTAAACAGGCAAATGTAAAAACAGAACTCCTGTGGAGCCGTGAGAAATGCAGCAGGGAGCCCAATCGCATTATGATTAATATCATCCCTCATTTAAGTCGGACAGACTATGAAGCCCTTTTTTCCTTCACAAAAGGAACAGGCGCGTCTGGATATGAAAAAGAAGCGAACTTTACGGGATGGATCGTCGTCAAGCACCTCCTGGATAATGGACGGACGGTTGGAGATTTAGCTTCCGTGCCTAAAGAAGATGTGGATACTTTCGTGGAGCGATCCCTTTTTTCCTTACTAAACCACGCCTATATTATTCAGCCTCAGGAGTAACCGGGGTGTCAGGAGAAAGTTTTTTCCTGAAAAGCTTTCTTTCTTATTGGGCATCTGCTATACTAGGATTAATTATTGTTGTTCGATCAGATTCATGCAAGAGAAGATGTTTCAAAGATGTCGTCTTGATTGAACTTGAAGGGCAAGAATAGTAATACAATGTGGAATATTTCCACACAGGAGGTTTTTGTACATGGTTGAAGGTACAGTAAAATGGTTTAATGCAGAAAAAGGTTTTGGATTTATCGAAGTAGAAGGCCAAGACGACGTCTTCGTTCACTTCTCTGCTATTCAAGAAGAAGGTTTCAAATCTCTAGAAGAAGGTCAAGTTGTAACTTTCGAAATCGAAGAAGGACAACGCGGACCACAAGCTTCTAACGTTCGTAAATAAATACCTAAAAAAGACTCCCCTAACAGGGAGTCTTTTTATTTTGTCGAATTTCCTTCCATCTCATTGTCAATTTTTTAAGATAAACCCCCGATACTTGAAGACTCAGTTTCGAAATAACTTGGGTCCGTCGCCAAAAAAGGGTGACCCTTCTCCCGTTCTTACACTCATGATAGATGGAATCATAAACCAATGCTTAAACGGCATGAAGTGCTATCCAGCTCCAGGCTAGTTTCCGTGCCTAGCCTCTCGAGGTCTTAAGTCCAACCATGACAGGAAGAAGAGCCCTTCCTTTCATGGTCGTTCTTAAGCTTGTCGAGGCTGGACAAGGCACCTCCACATTTGGCCCGGCATGACGTAGGGGCGTTCGACGTTGCCACACGAGGTGGCGATCTTAGTCGAACTTCCTTGTACCTCCAGTCCATACGCCGCTGACCAAGGTGTTTCCGCTTTTAAACGGGAGTCTCGTCGTTTCCTTCGCCGCCCGAACGATAGCTGATGAGCGGACCCTGCTATAGGAGAAAGGAGCCATGCTGCATCTGCCTCAAATGCTTCTATAACAGTGGTCCTACACGTGAAAACCAGTGTGGATCTCGTTCATTGGAAGGCGATTATGGAAAGATTTTCGAGCTCTCCATAAACGCAAAGGGGCGGAAGGGAACGGCGAAGACTCCTGTGGGATGAACATGATCGGTGAGATCCCGGAAGGCGTAGCCTGAGGAAGCTCACCACATGCCCACGGAAAGCGAGCCGTTCCCTGGAGCCCCTTCTCCACCCAATATCTTGTAGCTGAGTCTTCCACAATCCGGCCCTTTAGCTTAATAAGTATTTAATAAAAAATCATCAAAAAAAGTGTAACAGAGCCTATGTTTATAATAAGAAATCTTCGTCTTGCTGCACTAATCAAACATACGTAAAGACCTCTAATAAAAAAAGCAGGAGCTGATCCAGCTCCTGCCTGCAATTATTTATTCTTCTTCCTGCTTAGTTAGAATCACGGGGCCGTCTTTTGTGATAGCTACCGTATGTTCATACTGTGCAGATAATGATCCATCTACTGTACGGGCGGTCCAGTTATTATCATCCATCTTAGTGCTCCAGCCGCCGATGTTAATCATCGGTTCAATCGTAATAACCATTCCTTCTTTCAAACGAGCACCTTTTCCAGCATTACCGAAATGCGGAATATATGGATCTTCATGAATGCCTTCGCCGATCCCGTGACCTGTAAAGTCGCGGACGACAGAGTAGCCTTCTCCTTCCGCATAGGATTGAATCGCATGACCAATATCACCGATCCGATTCCCAGGTATAGCCTGCTCAATACCTTTATATAGAGATGTTTTTGTTACATCCATCAGCTTACTGGCTTCTTCACTAACGTTTCCTACCGCATGCGTCCAGGCAGAGTCAGCGAGCGCCCCGTTGAGGTTCACCACCATATCCACGGTAACGATATCTCCTTCAGCGAGTTTCTCATGACGTGGGAAGCCGTGACATACTTCATCATTAATGGAGGCACAAGTATTAAATTCATAACCCTGATACCCTTTTTGTTCACCGGTCGCTCCATGTTTGGTTAAATAACGTTCCACAAAATTTTCAATCTCCATTGTGGTCACACCTGGCTTGATAAATGTTCTTAATTCTTTATGAACGTTGGCCAGCAGCTTACCGGCTTCCTGCATTAATTCTATTTCTCGTTTACTTTTACGTTTAATCATACACCCATTCCTTCCTTATCTCTCTAACGTTTAACTAAGCATCCTATAGTATAATACCGAAAAAATTCCCGTTCGACCACCCCTGAGACTTACTCAATTGCTTTTATCGTTTTAGCAGGGTTCCCTCCTATAAAAACGTTTGAAGGAACGTCTTTGGTTACGACCGCTCCAGCACCAACAATGACATTATCCCCGATGGTCACGCCAGGATTGATAACGGCATTTCCTCCAATCCATACATCATCGCCTATCGTAATGGGTTTTCCCGCTTCCAATCCGCTCGCTCTTGATTCACGGTCCATTGGATGAGTAGCGGTATAAAGCTGCACACTCGGACCAATGAGCACTCTTTTTCCGATTCGAATAGGACAGACATCCAAAAAAACGCAATTGAAATTGGCGAAAAACCCTTCCCCTACGTGAATATTGTATCCGTAATCGCAAAAGAAAGGAGGCTCGATCCCATATTCTCCTTCCAGAGTACCAAATAGGTCTTCTATCAATTGCTTTCGGTAATGCATTTCTGCATCTTTCGTTTGATTGAGAGAATAAACAATCTGCCTGGCTCTTGCCCTTTCGTGAACCAATTCCTCATCCCAGGATTTATAAAGTTCGCCGGCCAGCATTTTTTCCTTTTCTGTCATACACTCACCTTCTTATTATATGTTGAACAACTTCCTTTACTTTACCACAATTTTTAACTAGACTTGGAACAACCGAAGGAGGGATCTGCCATGCAGGTGAGAGAACTAAATGGAAAAGATGCAGAAGACTATTATGAACTGCGGTTAGAAGCATTATTAACAAACCCTGATGCTTTTATTACTACATATGAACAGGAAAAGCAAAGACCCGATCCTCTTGTTAAAACAGCGGAGAGGCTGGACAGTCCTTCTTCACGTACTTTTGGATTATTTGAAGACGGAACCCTTTGCGGGACGGCTACCCTGGTTAAAGAAAGCCATCCTAAGTTTTCTCACAAAGGGAGTATTGTAGCTATGTATGTAAGTCCAGGCTGCCGACGGAAAGGCGGAGCTGTCCTCATCATACAGGAAGTTATTAATTTTTCCCGAGCCATTCAGTTAGAAGTGCTTCACCTAAATGTAGTTACGGACAATACTCCTGCGAAGAAGCTTTATGAGAAAGTTGGATTTCAATCCTACGGAGTAGAACGCAAGGCTATTAAAATAGCCGATCGTTACCTGGACGAAGAACTTATGGAACTATTCTTAACGTAATGAAACTTATCATCCATCCATATCGTACTTAAAAAAGCAGATTATTTAGTAAAGGGTGGACCGTATGATTGAATTAAATAGCATTTCGAAAAGCTTCAACGGCAAGCAGGCTGTGAAAAATCTGAATTTAACGATACCTGACGGGAAAATCTTCGGCTTCCTTGGCCCAAATGGTGCAGGGAAATCGACTACCATTAAAATGATGACAGGAATTCTGCCTATTGATGAGGGCTCTATTACGATCAATGGTGTGGATATTACCGATTATCCCATGGAGGCCAAGCATCTTTTCGGGTACGTACCTGACCGCTCAGATATATTCCTTCGTCTGAAAGGGATTGAATACTTAAATTTCATTGCAGACGTATTTCAAGTGTCAAAAGAAGAGCGGAAAGAAAAAATCGAATATCTAACCAGGAGCTTTGGTATTTACGAAGCGCTGGATGATCATATCCAGACGTACTCCCATGGAATGCGGCAAAAAATTGTGGTAAGTGGCGTACTTCTCCATGACCCCGATGTATGGATTTTAGATGAGCCCTTGTCCGGCCTGGACCCTAAGTCTTCTCATACTTTAAAAGAAATGATGAGAGAACACGCCGAAAGAGGTAAAATCGTCTTTTTCTCCACACACGTGCTGGAGGTAGTCGAGCAATTATGTGATGAAGTAGCAATTATTAACCATGGACACGTACAATTTCAAGGAAATATGACAGAGATGAAGCAGCAGTTTCAAGATGATGATAATTTGGAACGACTATTCCTGGAGCTAACAGAAAATGAGTAACGCATGGAAATTAATGAAAATCATGGTAAAAATGCAGCTCTCCTGGGCGGGTAAAAGCAGTTCAGAAAAAGTCGGCTATGTGATTATGGCCCTTGCGCTTATTCCCTTTGGTGCCTTAATCTTATTCTCCTTGAACAGTTTAATTGGAAACCTTTACAATGCCCTGTCCCCAACTGGAAACGAAAGTGTCATTCTCGCTTTATTTTTTATTCTTATGTTTGTTATTTTTCTTGTGACCAGCATTGGAACGGTTTTAAGCTCCTTTTACTTTGCGGAGGACGTAGAATCATTTATTGCTCTCCCCTTTCATCCTTATCAGATTGTACTTGGGAAATCTGCCGTACCTTTTTTGTCTCTGTACGGGTTGAATGCTTTAATTTTACTGCCGGTTCTGTTGTTTTACGGATTACACAGTAGTGCTGGGCTGCTTTATTATTTGTTCGCTATTTTGCTATGGGCGGTTACACCAGTGATTCCATTTGTACTGCTTTCGATTGTGCTTATGTTTCTCATGCGTTTTGCCAACATTTCCAAAAATAAAGACCGTACAAAAATCATTGTCGGTATGTTCGGCTTTATATTTGCCATTGGAATTAATGTCGTGATCCGGTTAGACAGTGGAGGAGACGGTAGTGGAACCGCCGATTTAATCAGGGAACAGAATGGATTGCTTGAACTGGTTACCGGTTTCTTTCCAACCGCTTATTTTAGTTCGATTGCCCTGACTCAGCCAGGTTCTCTAACAGGAGTTCTTTATCTGCTGCTGATGCTGGGATTATCGATAGGTTTTGCCATTTTATTTCTAACTGTCGGCCAGAAGGTTTATTTCAAAGGCGTGCTTGGATTATCGGGAGGAACACGAGGCCATTTTAATGAGAAAAAGATACATAAGACGATTAAGCAAAAACCGATTATATACAGTCTATGGCTGAAAGAGATGAGAATCATTTTCCGCACCCCTGCCTTCTTTACGCAAATCGTGGTGCAGAGTCTCTTTTTCCCCGTCTTTCTGCTTGTCATCTTATTTATGGAATCGAATACTTCCGTAGCAAGCCTTGGTTCTTTACTTACCCAATTAGATGGAAAGAAACTTGTGCTCGGGTTGTTTGGTTTTACTTTGCTGGCTGTCGGGATGACCCCCGCCTCGTTCTCCTCGATTTCAAGAGATGGAAAAAGCTGGTTCAATCATCTTCATCTGCCAATAGCGCCGCAAACCGTTCTTAGAAGTAAAATTGTAACAGCTTTTACGTTAAACCTTCTCACCATTGCTATTCTCAGCTTCGCGGCTTTATTTCTAGTTCAGGTTTCCTTTAAGATCTGGATCATTTGGCTGCTTCTTGCGCTAGTTACCAATTGGGTTACCAGTATAGGAGGGCTCATCATTGATCTTTACAGTCCTAAGCTTGACTGGACCGATGAGCGCGAAGTCTTTAAAGGACGTTTTATTGGGCTCGCCATGCTGGCAATCGAAGCAACGGTATTCGGTACCCTTATTTTAATCCTTTGGAATGTGAGTGCGATCAGTGGAATCTGGGTAACTTCGGGTGTTCTGCTTACCTTTCTGATTATTCTAATTGCCGCCTGCCATGCGGGTTTGAAACGACTTAGCGATAAGCGATATTATTCTATCCATTGAACGATCTAAAAAAGACTTCGACCTGTAAATCAAGTCGAAGTCTTTTTAATATCCAAAAGGTTAGTTGCCAAAGAAGTAATCAAAAACGTCGCCTTCTTCAGAGGCCTCTTTATTGTAAAATTCAGAGTAACCGCAATTTTTACAATAGACCAACGTAAATTGATGATTTTGCACATCTAATATATTGGACAGACCTGAGCCTGTCATGGATACATGATTTTGTTCGGCATCTGTACTGCCACATTTAATACAACCTCGTTCGCTCATAGACACACTCCTGTTTTTAATAATATTTCCTCTATTTATTCATATATGCGGATATGAGGTTTTATTTAACATAGAAATTACCTTGTTATTTGACAATCATAACCGGACATTTGGCTCGCTTCGCCACTTTGTGACTAACACTCCCGAGAACCATTTCCTGTAGAGTGTTTAAACCACGACTACCAATTACCACAATATCAAAAGCTTCATCGTTTGCAAATTTAACAATCTCAGGGCCTGGTTCCCCATGTTTTAAAGCTACCTGATAGGACAGCCCTTTACTTTCCAAGATCTGCTCAATTGGATTTAGCCGCTCGTGACGGCGACGTTCGATCATTCCTTTGTCGCCTTCTGATAGTACATCGGATTTTGATTGTTCACCGTCTACCACATAGATGATTGTAATTTCACCATCTCCTTGCAGACGGGCTAGTTCGGCTGCACGTTCAGCTGTTCGGACGGAATGTCCTGATCCATCTGCAGCTAATAGTATTTTCTTATACATAGAATCCCCCTGTTTTCATAACATCTGCGGCTATTTTAACATGTATGACGAATTCCATGTAAATCAAACAGAAATGTTTCATATTTATATGCTATCTTAATTAGCGTTTTATTTCACTAAAAGCTCGGTTACTATAAGGCTCAGTTTCGAGATATTTTATGAGAGGAAAGGTCCTCCGGGGGTGATTTCGCTTTCCGTGGGCATGTGCTGAGCCTCCTAAGTCTTCGACTTCCGGGGTCTCAGCGATCATGTTTATCCCGTTCTTACTCTTTTTTTAGTCTTAATCAAATATCAGAACATAAACGATATGGAGAGCTATCCAGCTCCAGCCCCTAGCGTCTAGTGAGACTTCCCTCACTTCTGTACGATAAGGCAACATCGAATCGCTCCGCTCTTCGTGTTTTCTTTATCTCCGCCAGCTCAGTCCAGTCCATACGACGCTGACCAAGGTGCTTCCGCTTTTAACCTAGGAGTCTTCATCATCCCCCTCCGCACCTTGCCTAATCAGAAGCTCGAAACCACTCTGCGTAATGAGGAATTACACCAGGCGGATTTGTGCCTGTTTTCAAGATGTAACCTCCTGCAATATTCCGTCATGAAAGCATTTCATACGGATTAAGGAGGAGAACCTTCCTCATCTGGAAGGGAACGTTCTTCCTAACGAGCTGGGGCTGGCGGAGATAAAGAAAACACGAAAAACGACCCTGCGTCGTGCAGGGCCGGAATTCTATATCATCCCCCGGAGGACCTTCCGCAAAACAAATATCTCGAAATCAAGTCTTCAACAAACGGGACCTTTTATGATAAAACATCTATGTAGTATAGTCTGAGGAGATTTTGTAATAAATTTACGCTTTATGATTTCGGTGTCTATATAAGAGTATGTAAGAGGATATAAACGTATGTGTCGAATTTATGCGCTTACATGGAGTTATGAAATTCATTTAATAGATGATATACTCTGTTCGTTCTTGCCGGATATAAGCACTGTTACGGACAGTGCGCTTCTAAAATAAACAGAAAGAGGTGCGCAATTGAACACACAAACAATTAAAGAACAATGGTTTGGAAACGTAAAAAACGATACGCTTTCAGGCATGGTTGTTGCAATGGCACTCATCCCTGAAGCGATCGCTTTCTCTATCATCGCTGGAGTCGACCCCATGGTAGGATTGTACGCTTCCTTCTGTATCGCCGTCGTTATTGCCTTTATGGGCGGCCGTCCTGGAATGATTTCAGCGGCCACAGGGGCCATGGCTTTGCTCATGGTTACCCTCGTCAGAGATCATGGTCTTGAGTATCTGCTTGCAGCTACTATTTTGACCGGAATTCTACAGTTTGTCTTAGGAGCCTTAAGAGTTGGACAGTTTATGAAGTTCATACCACGCTCTGTCATGATTGGTTTCGTTAACGCCCTTGCTATTTTGATCTTCACCTCTCAGCTGACACACTTTGAGGGGGCCAACTGGGCTATGTACGCGATGGTAGCTGGTTCGTTAGCCATCATTTATATTCTTCCGAAGTTTACAAAGTCTGTACCCTCACCACTTGTGGCCATTATCGTCATGACCGTAATTGCTATTACTACAGGAACCGGGTTGAAGACAGTCGGAGATATGGGCGAGTTATCTAGTACTCTGCCAATCTTCCTGCTGCCTGACATTCCGTTGACTTTTGAAACATTGGAAATTATTTTCCCAATCTCCCTTGCTTTAGCTTTTGTCGGCTTGCTTGAGTCATTATTAACTGCTCAAATCGTAGATGATATGACCGATACCGTTAGTGACAAAAACAAAGAAGCACGCGGTCAGGGTACAGCTAATGTTGTAGCCGGATTGTTTGGAGGTATGGCTGGATGTGCTATGATTGGCCAATCGGTCATAAACGTTTCTTCTGGAGGACGTGGACGTTTGTCCACACTTGTCGCAGGAGTATTCATGATGCTCTTAATTATCGTCTTCAATGATTTACTGGTTCAGATTCCGATGGCGGTGCTGGTAGGTGTCATGATCATGGTTTCTATTGGAACCTTTGACTGGAGCTCTCTTACTCGATTCCACAAGGTGCCCATTACAGATACAGTAGTTATGGTGATCACCGTAGGTACTGTGGTTAAAACACACGACTTGTCTAAAGGTGTGCTGGCAGGTGTTATTTTAAGCGCCATCTTCTTTGTAGCTAAGATATCTAAAATACACGTAGAAGAAGCCTATGAAGAGAGCACGAAGAGGCTCGTCTATCAAGTAAGTGGACAAGTTTTCTTCGCTTCCATTGACAATCTTATGAAGCACTTTGACTTTAATGCGGACGCTAAAGAAGTGGTTATTGACTTCTCAGATTCTCATATTTGGGACGATTCAGCCGTAGCTGCTATTGATAAACTGGTCCTGAAGTTCAGGGAAAACGACAAAGATGTCCACATTGTTGGCTTGAATAAAGACAGTTCACAGTTAGTCAAACGGCTTGCCGTTCACAATAAACCGAATGCTTCTGTGTCCAACCATTAATAAAAAAGTGATTCCCATCTGAGGGAATCACTTTTTTTATGAACAAGAGCCATGTTTTGCGGCCCATTCATCTTTAAGTATGCTGTAAACACATGAATCCCGCCAGCTTCCTTTTACAAGAAGATCCTGTCGCAAAACTCCTTCTCTGACCATTCCTATTTTCTCCAGGACATAAAGAGAAGCCACATTGTTCGGATTGCAAATGGCTGATACACGGTGAAGGTCACAGGCTTCAAAGCTATGCTTCAATATGAGAAGAGAAGCTTCTGTCGCGTAACCTTTACCCCAATGTTCCGGGTGTATAATAAAACCGATCTCACCCACACCATCCCAGTCAATAATATTCATTTCAATGTTTCCAACTATGCTTCCAGTTTCATTCATTACAATGGCAAATACAAAGCGGCTGCGATGGCGAACCTCCCGATCACGAATCGCCTGTTGAACGAAAAAAATAGAATCCTGCTCGCTATTTGGTCCCCAAGGCTGGAATTTACATGCCTCTTTATTCGAAGCGTATGAGTGCAAAGCTTCCCAATCTTCCGGAACAATTTCTCTTAGGTGCAATCGATCTCCTTTTTCAAGAATCTCCATTCGACTCACACTCCATTATATGAAAGATGTGGTATGAATTTTCACTTCCATTGATGATAAGCCTCCATCCACGCTTCAGGAGATTCTTTTACCATATACGTTTTCACTCCCTTAATGGTGTGTAAGTACAACAGTCCATAACTGTCCGAAAATGGTTTATAAGAGACATCAAAAATATCTTTCAGCCGATACGTTTCTGTCGGAGTAATCACTTCAGATTCATAAAGATCTAATGTTGATTGTTCCTCTGTGTACACTTGTTGATTGTCCTTAATGACCCGGGTTTGCCACACGATCGGCTGCGAATAAAACAAAATAATCTTCCTTTCTTAAATCCATTCTTATTTCATTATACCCGATTCTTGTGTATTCGTATCATCTTGTCTATTCTTGTCGATTAATGGAGAATGAAGAGTGTGAATGGCTTTCCTTATACAATCTTTTATATTAGGATGGTAAAGGTGATTTTGCACAACCTAATCCTAATTGGAGGAACCATTATGAGTGATCGCAATAAAGGAATTCTATTACTGCTTATATCTGCCTTCGGGTTTTCTATGATGGCCGCGTTAGTGAAATTATCAGGAGATGTGCCAACCGTACAAAAGACACTGTTTCGGAATCTCGTCTCAGCCGTCATCGCTTTTGGATTTGTGATGTATAATAAAGAGCGTTTGTTCGGAAAAAAAGAAAACCAAAAGCTTCTTCTTTCCCGTTCGGCCTTGGGTACCATTGGAATGGTCCTATTTTTTTACGCAATAGATAACCTGGTCCTTTCCGATGCAGATATGCTGAATAAACTGAGCCCATTTCTGCTCATTATATTTTCGGCTATCTTTTTGAAGGAAAGAGCACGGCTGTATCAAATCGTATCTATTATTATTGCTTTTATCGGTACTCTTTTCATTATTAAGCCAGCCTTTTCTGTAGAGTTTATTCCCTATCTTGCCGGCGTGTTCTCAGCCGTTTTTGCAGCAGGTGCCTACACATTGCTGCGTGTACTCGGGGATAAAGAGAAATTTTATACCATTGTCTTTTACTTCTCATTTTTTACGACGGTATCTCTTCTCCCTTTTACCATAGCCTTTTACGAACCTATGTCAGTAAAACAATGGATTTATCTGCTTTCTGCAGGCGGATTCGCTACTTTAGGTCAGTTTGGCTTAACTATAGCTTACAAATTTGCTCCTGCAAGAGAAATTTCAATCTTTTTCTATTCTACAGTGGTTTATTCCGCCCTGATCAGTATCTTCCTATTTGGACAGGTGCCTGATTGGCTCAGTATTCTCGGCTATGTAACGATCTTCGGAGCATCCTTTTATATGTTCCTTAAAAATAATCAAAATGCTAAAGCGCAGCATTCCAAAGCGTAAACGCAAGACCTTCCTTTTATACAGAAGAGGAAGGTCTTTTTATATAGTGTTTGTTAACCACAGCGCCAATACTTGTATAAATAAGGATTAATGAAGCCATTATCGTGGTATTTTTTACTAATGGCTATCCATACAGATTTGAACAAGTCAGGATCGTTCAATATTCTTTATGAGAAGGCGAAATTTCACTTTGAATAATTACATCTCTGGTCTATTCAAAGGTTAAGCAGCAGTAGTTTGGAGGGATCCCTATATGCATACCACACCGTATATCGTATTATTGTTCATTGGCTACCTCATTTTCACAATAGATAAGAAGAAAGAAGATCTACCCGTACCCCCTATTCTGACTTTGATAGGGATTGGCCTTTTCTTTATTCCCTACTTTTCCTCTATAGAGGTTACCGAAAACTTAATTTACCACATATTTTTGCCTGGTCTTTTGTTCATTTCTGCTTATCGTTTTCCTCCCTCTGCTCTTAAAGAGAATGGAGGGATTATCGGTTTCTTTGCAACGATTGGCCTTATACTTACAGTTATTCTGCTAGGTTCCATCATTTTTATCATGAGCACACCGTTTATATCCATGTCGTTTGCAGGGGCGATCTTAATTGCCGCCATGCTGACACCTACAGACCCGGTATCCGTGGCCTCCATTTTAAAGCAGTCCTCCGGAGATGAAATGATGGCAGACGTGGTTGAAGGAGAATCCTTAATCAATGACGGCACCAGCATTGTCATCTTCTCTGTGGTATCAGGAATTTTCCTAAATGATGAGCCCTTTTCTTTCAGCTCCTTTTTAGGAGAGTTCCTGCTTGTCTCGCTTGGTGGCATTTTCGTTGGATTACTATTCGGCTGGCTGTTCAGTAAAGCTATTCATTTTACCCATCATAAAGAATATCAGGTAATGCTCAGCATTGTAGTAGCTTATGGCATTTTCAACCTTGCTGAATTCTTGGATTTATCCGGAGTATTAGCTACGGTATTCGCTGGGATTATGCTTTCCTTTGAGTTTGGCCGGACTATTAAGGAAGATCACTTCCGTGAATCGCTCGATAATTTCTGGGGCATTGTAGAAATCTCTATTCTTTCTTTATTATTTTTACTGATTGGTATTGTATCTGCTGACCATCTGTCCTTTAATTACTGGTGGCTGGCTATTTTGATTTTCCTTGCCTCCATTATTGTGCGCTTTATCATCATAGCTGGAACGACGCAAGTCTTTCCGAAATGGCGGCAGAAAATCGGCTGGCGGAAGTCTTTTCTTCTTAGCTGGTCGGGTTTAAAAGGAACCATGTCTGTTTTTCTTATTTTAAGCCTTTCCACTCAGGGAGGAGAGAGAACGGATGTCTTACTTTCATTAACATTTGCAGCCGTGCTGCTCTCCCTTATTATCCAAAGCATCGGTATTTACCCATTATCAAAGAGGCTGCTAAAATAACAGAGCTCTAGTGACAAGTAATGATAATTTCTCATCAAGACTTACTCAACAAAGGGCCGATTATTTGAAGACTCAGTTTCGAGATATCTTTATGAGAAGAAAGGTCCTGCGGGGGATGATTCGCTTTCCGCGGGCATGTGCTGAGCCTCCTCAGTCTTCGACTTCTGGGGTCTCACCGATCATGTTTATCCCGCAGGAGTCTTCATCATACCCCTCCGGACCTTGCTGAAATGAGAGGCTCGAAACATTGGCATAAATCACTTGGATAGGAAAGATAAAATCATGCCATGAGTTCCTGTTTTCTCTAAATTTTGATAGAAATGGTCTGATACCACTGGATTTAGAAAGGATTAAGTCCAACACCTACCCTTCTAAAGAAGGGTCCGTTCACAAAATTATAGTTGGGTTGGTGGGGAAATGGCGAGACTCCCATGGGAGAAGGGACTAGGTGAGATCCCGCAGAGAGTGAAACGAACGAGGAAGCTCACCGTTCCCCCATAGGAAAGCGAGTTATTTACCCACCAACCCTCTTCCACATAGAGTAACGGACCCAAACTATCTCGAAACTGAGTATTACAGAAAAGGGAGCTTTACTTTAAAATCAATATGGCAGGTTTAAGAGGGTCAAAAAATGTGTTCTAAATTGAAAGCTGGGCGGGGAATATCCAGCTCTTCTGGACTTCCATAGAAAAAGTGAATAAGTCTCCAAAGGAAAAAAGTTAAAAGAAGAATAATAAGGAGGTCGAAGAATGAATTCTTTATTTATTTCAATCATTATTATGGCTATAAGTGTAGCAGCAATGTTTCTCGTGTTCATACTTGTTCTTCTAAAAAGGAATAACAATAAGAAGTGAACCATGAGTGTGAGATATAATAAGCCCTTCTGTCCATGAACAGAAGGGCTTATTAAGTATGAAAAAGTTTCATCTAGTGTCTTGTTTTAATTTCTTTAAAAGCTCTAAAGTGTTTTCATATTCCTTTTCGAGGAGTTTTCGGTCTTCATTCATTCCGGGCATACTTAATCGACTAATCAGTTCGGACAGTTTAGTTTCGAGAGTCATCAAATTGTACACGTCTTCATCTGCTTTCTGTGGTTTATTCAAGGCTTCCTGCCATTCTTGCCACGTTCCATCAAAATAGTTCAGTTTTTCCTGTTCGATGATCCATAACTGATCCGCTGTTTTCTCTACAAACGTCCGGTCATGGATGACGTACAGAATCGTTCCCGGATAATCCTGCACTAATTTTTCCAAAGCTTCAATTGCTTCTATATCTAAGTGATTGGTCGGTTCATCCAATATAAGCAACTGTGCTTCACTGACAAGCATCCTGGCTAGAACAAGCTTCACTCGCTCTCCACCGCTTAATACATGAATTTTTTTATGGATATCCTGCTCATAAAATCTGAGTCTCGCGAGAATAATCCGAATCATGGACTCTTCTAAACGACTCGTTTTCGATACATAACCTAAAACCGTCTCCTCCTCTGGAAGTGCTCCCATATTCTGATGAAAATATTCTGTGTTAACTCCTTTTGGAAATAATTCTTTATGATGATCAAGCAAATGCTTTAGAAAAGTAGATTTACCCGCTCCGTTTGCGCCTATAAATGCAGTTTTTGAACCTGTTTTCAGTAAAATATCGTCTATGTGAAAAAGAAATCTGTCTCCAGCCTGGATATTTACCTCTCTTAACTGACAGATATATTTACTGTGGATTTTAGACAGGTGGTCTATTTCCAGCTTCACTTGATCCCATTCAAACGGTTTGTCAGCACGCTCTAAACGATCCAGGCGGCGTTCAAGAATTTTCCCTGTTCGCTCCACTTTCTTTTGTCTGGCCGCTGCTTTATTTTTACCAAGCTGCCATTCAGAATTCCCCATACGCTTTGGAGGCTTCCTCATCCCTTTGGATTGGGTACGTTTTTGCTCAATCCGACTTTCAATTCGTTTCTTTTCCTGAAGGTACTCTATATGCTTTTCCATCTGTTGCTCTCGTTCCTGGTCTTTCTGTTGAAGATAAAAGGTATAGTTACCATTAAACTCTCTGAGCTTTCCGTTCTCAAGCTCCCAAATTTTATGGCACGTGCGATCGAGGAGCGTCCGATCATGAGAGACGATCACACATGCGCCAGGATGCTTCTGCAGCAGCTCCTCTAACACTTCCACCCGAGACCAGTCTAAATCGTTCGTCGGTTCATCTAAAAATAACAGCCGGGCCGCATCCTGAAAGATAGCGTCAAGCTTGGCAAGCGTACGTTCACCACCGCTTTGACGATCTTCCTTTATTTCCTTATCAATTTGTTCTAATCGGTCATACGCTGTGTACCACTTCACTTGAGGAAGAATATCCAGTTCTCCGGTTAAGTAGCGGAGGAGCATCGTCTTCCCCTGACCGTTCCTTCCGACTAAACCGATCTTTTCCCCTTCGTGAATAGCTAATTCCTTTATATCCAGCAATGTTCGTTCACCGATTGAATAATGAATATTTCTAGCATTCATCAATAACATAAATAGACCTCCCTGTACGCTCCAGAGAAGTCTTAGTCTGCTGCTTCGGCCATCCTCGAAAAACCATAGAGGTGCCCATAAGCCGTACGTTTAAAGAAAGACAGACTAATCCTGTATCTGGAACGAGTAAAATTTCTTATTTACATACTCGTATAGTGACAGGATTAGTACTTCATCGCTTTAAACGTCAGTCCCTTCTATTTCATCTTCAATTATTATATGATGAACGGGAACAGTTTTGCAAGAAAATTCAAAAAGGATGGTTCATCATGGGGAAGGTCGTGTTATACATTGCGCAAAGTCTGGATGGTTACATTTCCAGAGAAGACGGTTCGATTGACTGGCTGTGGGATGGGCAGGAGAGTGGAACAGATTATGGATTTGAAACGTTTTTCAATCAAATGGACACCGTGATCCTGGGGAGAAAAACCTACGAACAAATCTTTGAATTAACGAGCGAGTTTCCTTACCAATCCAAAGATGTCTATGTAGTAAGCCGTACGAAAGAAGGTCACGATTCCTATGCCACCTTCATTCAGCCCGAACAAATTCTTCCGCTGTTGAATGTACTAAAAGCAGATAAAAATATCTGGCTAGTTGGCGGAGCACAGTTGATTGACCATTTTGTAAGCATGGGGCTTATTGATGAATACCATCTGGCGATCCAGCCCACCTTAATCGGCAGCGGGATTTCTCTGTTCAAGCCGCATCAAAAAGAGCAGCAGCTCGATTTATTAAAGACAGAAAAGTTCGATGATGGGATGATCGTACTTACCTATCAGCTTAAATAGGTAAAGTACACTAAGACCTACTATTAGCTAATGCCCCCTTCGCACTTTTATTAATAGCTCGTTAAACTTCCTTGTTGATTATAAAGTTAAGCTCCCTTTTCTGTATGACTTAATTTCGAGATATTGGTTATGAGGAAGGTCCTTCGGGGGACGATTTCGCTTTCCGCGGGCATGTGGTAAGCTTCCTCAGGCTTCGCCTTCCGGGATCTTACCGATCATGTTCATCCCGCAGGAGTCTGCATCGTCCCCCTCCGGACCTGGCCGAATCAGACATTCGAAACCACTAAATACACTGGTTGCTTGACGAGAAAAAAGGATGGGATGAAGAGTGTATTTCATGCTAAAACGATGTGAAATAGCTTATCATCGAAGCATTTAGGACCTATTTAGAAGAAGAGCATTCTCTCTTCTGAAAGGGTTCGTTATTCTCCTGTGGCTGGGTTGGTGGGGAAATGGCGAGACTCCCATGGGAGAAGGAACTAGGTGAGATCCCGCAGGGAGTGAAAACGAGCGAGGAAGCTCACCGTTCCCCCATAGGAAAGCGAGTTATTTCCCCACCAGCCCGCTGCTCATATCGTAACGGACCCAAGATATCTCGAAACTGGGTCTTACAGTAAGCGGCCCTATTATGTAATAAGCTTCTTATAAAAAATCAACAGAAATAAACCGCATTCAGGAAAAGGAGGAATTTTATGTTTCCAGACAAATTAAAAAAAGGGGACGAAATACGGGTTGTATCCCCTGCTGAGAGCTTATCTATTATTGCTGAAGATCAGCGCAAGCTTGCGATTCAGCGCTTGGAACAGCTTGGTGTCCGTGTTAGTTATAGTACATATGCAGAGATAAACGATGATTCTGCGCTCTCTCAATCCATTGAAAAAAGAATCGCTGATCTTCACGAAGCTTTCAACGACGAGCAAGTTACCATGGTCCTTACGACGATTGGAGGTTTTGACAGCAATCAGCTGCTGCGTTATCTGGATTATGACTTGATACGCCAAAACCCAAAAATCTTCTGCGGCTTTTCAGATATTACGATTCTTTCAAATGCCATTTACCAAAAAACTGGACTCGTCACCTATAACGGCCCCCATTTTTCTACATTCGGCATGAAAAAAGGAATCGAATATACGTGGGATCACTTTCGCCAGATGTTTACTCAAACAACACCTTACTTTATAGAGCAAGCGGATCATTGGAGTGATGACCGCTGGTTCCTCAATCAGGATAACCGTCAATTTTATACAAATGAAGGCTATGCTGTGATCAATGAAGGATCGGCCACAGGAAGAACGCTTGGAGGGAATTTATGTACATTAAATCTTCTTCAGGGGACCGAATTTATGCCTGCACTTGAGAACACGATTCTTTTTCTTGAGGATGATGAAATGACCATTCCACAAACCTTTGACCGTGATCTGCAATCCCTCATTCATCAGCCTGGGTTTGATCAAGTGAAGGGACTTGTCATTGGCCGATTCCAAAAAGAATCGAACGTTAGACTGGATCACATCCACGCGATCATTAAATCGAAGCAGGAACTCTCAAACATCCCGGTCATTGCTCAGGCGAGCTTCGGCCATACTACACCGCAGTTCACTTTTCCTATCGGTGGGAAAGCTGCCATTCAGGCTTCAGGTCAAAAAGCTTCCATTCAGATGATAGAGTATTAACTGCAGCTTCATACACCAAACAAAAGGACGGGCTGAGCCGTCCTTTCTGCTGGTTTATTCATTAACCAAATCGTATACTTTATACACTTTTCCATTCTCGATCTCTTTAGGTTCATTGATCAGATCCATAAGAATAGATGCTACTTCATGAGGAGATCGCAGCTGATCTTCTTCCTTCATCTGTTTAAATTTATCTACGTCTTTGAACTCCTCTTTAGAAGAGGCACGTATTTCTCCTTGCATATCCGTGTCCATGACTCCTGGGCTGAAAGCCAATATTACATGCTTGTTCCCTTCCTGCTCTAACGCAAGGGTGGAAGTAAACCGATTAATAGCCGCTTTTGCACTGCTATATGTACTCCACCCGTGAACCGGACGTTCAGCTGCACCGGAAGTGATATTAATAATCGAGGTCCCGATCTCTTTTTTATTCGCTTCTGCCAGACAACGATTAATCAAAAGAACAGGAGCTGTCACATTTACCTGAAAATGCTTCTGAACAGAAGCAGGCTCTAATTGACCCACCGGGTTAATTGGCTCAATCACTCCAGCATTATTTACCAGATATACATAGTGGGTATCTTCGTGAAACGCTTCGTTAACAACCTTCTCAATACCTTCCTCCAATTGGCCAGGGTCACTCAAGTCACAGGAAATGTGAGTATAGCTCACCTTTCTTTCATCAGCCAGCTTCTGTAAAGACTTATTTTCGTTTCTTGATACAGAGATTAAGTGAACATTTTTTTCTATAAACTGTTTCGCAATGGACTCACCAAGTCCACGTGATGTTCCGGTAACAATAGCATACTGCATGTGAAAATCCTCCTTTTATCTGCTATTTCTCATTATTCCCGTCTTCCTGAATAGAAAACCTAACCGCGCCCGCGGACTGCTTTACATCTCAAATAGCAGCGTATATGATAAATAAAGCACGAGTTTGACTGATAGAAGAAGGAGTCTGACATGAAGTATCTCTACTTATTTATCATTTATGCAGGCGGGCTCGTAATCTCCAGTCTGGGTCTTGCCCTGATTATTAAATCTGGTTTGGGAGTAGGACCTGCCGATAGTATAGCTGTAGGTTTATCTATGCGCTTTCCAGTTACGGTAGGCTCCGTTATGATTGCAGCTTTTGTCATTTTACTGCTGCTCAATGCGTGGCTTGAAAAAAAACGCCCGCAATATGAGTCTCTCATCCCTATTATTATTAGGGGACGGACCGTAGATTTGTTTTTATACGGGATGCTTGAGAACGCAAAATATGAAGTATGGTGGACTCAGTGGGGAACCTTTTCCCTCGGATTGCTTGCTACGGCTATGGGCGTTGCTGTTTATTTACGCACTCCCTTCCCGCGGATCCCGCTTGACCACTTTATGATGATTATGAATGAAAAAACCAAACAATCCAAAGGCTTTATTCGGATTATAGCAGAATCAGCGATGGCTTTTGTTGGTTATCTTTTAGGCGCGCCAGTGGGCATAGGAACACTGATCGTTGCATTATTGTTAGGACCCTTTATCCAATGGTCTTACTTCTGGGCGCGGCCAATTGCCAGGCTGTGGTCAGATTCCGCCCGTTCTTCCAGTGCGTCGGACTGAATAACAAAGAAAGCGTGAAACATAACCGTTTCACGCTTTTTATACTTCTTATATACTTCTTATTCATCGGTGAAATTAAGCTTCGTCACTCCGGTTTCTTCTAACTTCTGACCAATTTTCTCTTCTATTTGCACACGTTCTTCCATCATTTCATCGGTCATCTTATCCTGATTCGAACCATAACGCTCGGCCATTTCTTTATCAGCGAGTTTTTCGACTAGCTTATCCCAGAAACTGAACTCATCGTATTCCTCTACGTACGTATCGAGCAGCTTAGATTCATAATCAACATCCAAATCATAAACGCCCATTTCCTCCTGATGAACAACTCGATCCTCAAGCCCCGCTTCTTTATACTTGGCCAGTACAAGCTCTCGTACATCCTCAAACTCGTCATCCAGTTCCATGCGAGTGGAATTAACCATCCAAGTGCCCAAATATACGGTCTCTACTAATTTTTCATACTGTTTCTGAGATAGCTCAAGATTGACTTTTCCCATTCTTATTCCTCCATTTCATCAATGGTTCGTTGGAATTATATCATAATTCCTTTCTATAACTCCAAAGAACAAAAAAGCGGTATGCCAGCCAAAGGCCAAGCATACCTTTATTTTATTTATTGAGCTTTTTGATTGCTGAAAATTGAGGACTCCGGAGATATACCGGCTTCCTCTTCGTACCGCTGCTGAAGAAGACGCGTGACAGCTCCTGGATTTCCATCTCCAATCTGCAGATGATCCACTTTTAAGATCGGCATAATCTCTGATGTACTGCTGGATAAAAACAATTCATCTGCGTATTGAAGATCTTCAACTTCAAACGATTCTTCTACAAAATCAATATTCTGGGAGTCGCAGAAAGCTTCTACACGCATTCTTACACATCCGTGCAAAATGTTTTTCTTAGCTGGGTGCGTATAAACCTTCCCATTCTTCACCATATACACATTGGAAGAACTGCATTCGGTAACTTCTCCGTCTTTATGAAGCACCGCTTCGTAACAATTCTGTTCTTCAGCTGCTTGTTTGGCCATAACATTTGGAAGCAGATTCAGGCTTTTAATGTAGCACCAGTCCCAGCGCACATCTTCATGTGTAATGGTATGGACACCGCCAGCTATTAAATCCGTTGGACGCGGCAAGTCTTTCACATAAGCGTAAAGATTAGCTGCTGTGTCCTTAGGAAACGCATGATTCCTCGGCGCCGAACCACGGGTGATTTGTAAGTACACTTTCGCGTCGCTTTCTACCTTGTTGAGTTCCAATAAACGTTTTAAATGATCATACATTTCTTCCTGTGTATAAGGCACATTTATTTTTACAGCGGCTGCTGATCTATATAAACGCTCTACATGCTCTTTTAATAGATAAAATTTGCCGTTATAGACGCGGATAACTTCGTAAATGCCATCGCCGAACTGCAATCCCCGTTCCTCAAACGGATAGCGGAGTTCGTCCTGATGAATAAAGTCATCTTCTGTTAATATGCGATCATAAATGGTCATGAGATCGTCCTCCTTACAAATTCATTCATTAACGCCTAGTTTATCAAAAAACGCTGTCTTCAAACACGTTTTTACTCATGATCCTTCATTTTCCCTACAGTTCTTCTTGAAATGTGGAAGGATGATTGGAAATAAGGGTACCGAAGTTTTTCCCTTTGCACAAGTCCATCATGACTCCCGACTGATTAAAATTAAAGATGTGTACAGGTATTTGATGGTCCCGCGCTAACAATAAGGCTGATTGATCCATTACCTGAATATCCTGCAGCAAAACATCATTATAATTTAGATTTCCATATAATTTAGCATCCTGATTCGTTACAGGATCCGCTGTATATACTCCGTTAACTCCCTGCTTGGCTACAAGAATGGAATCGCACTCCAGTTCAATGGCACGCTGGACGGCAGGATAATCGGTCGTCACAAAAGGCTGGCCGTTTCCACCCGCCAGTATAATGATATACCCTTTATCAAGATGATACATGGCTTTTAAGCGTATATAGGGTTCAGCTACGGAAGTAATCGGGATCGAGGTCATCACTCGAACTTCTTTCTCAGTTTTATTTTTTAAAACCCCGCGAAGCATCAAACTGTTAATCACAGTGCCTATAGTTCCTATATTATCAGCCTCTACTCGATCGATCCCCCACACTTCTGCTGTTTTTCCCCTGAAGATGTTACCTCCGCCTACTACCAGGGCAACCTCGACACCGGCTTCCGTCAGATTGAGAATTTCATTCGCTATATGTTCCAGGCTGGTATGATCAAAATTTTCCTGGCTCTCCCCACTGAGTGCTCCTCCGCTGATTTTCAACAGTACTCGTTTATACCTCATCAACATGTCCTCCCCGGTTTAAAAAAAGAGCATAGACAAAAGTCTATGCTCTCTACTTCTGGAGCGGAAATAACCATTCGGCCATTGGTTAACTAAACGTTGTGTAAAAGCCTTCATAGTTCCCGCTCCTCTCATGTTATTAGCTATTCATCATTGTATCATATGCTGTCAGGGAAGTAACGTTTCTTCACTGTATAGGGACATTTACTTGAAAGCTTGGTTGTTCGCTTGGAACATCTTTCCCTTTTTTATCCATAAGTGGGTAGAATAACAGGGTGAGAGCCTCCGTCTTTTCGTGTACATCAAAATCTTCCACCTGTACATATTGAAAAGTAGAAAATGTCCCCTTTACCGTTCCTGTCGTCTTTCCACTAAAGTTTGTCCCATTCGTATCTACAACCTTGACCAAAAACTGAACAGCACCATCTTCTTTCTTCCACTTATAATTCTTCTTTTGTGACAGATCTAACTTTCCATATGAAATTCCCAGGTAAAGTTTCCCCGTATCCAGACCGTGATACAACGGAGTAACCTGGACACCTGAACCTTCAATTTCGAGAGGCGACGAAGTCAGAGAAACAGGACGTCTTTCAGGGGAAGTTGTCATGGGATATGCCTGCCCCTGCGCAAGCTGGTTGAAGTCTTTGTTGATCTGAAAAAAAATAATAACGATCAGCAGAACAGCCAGAAAACCATACAATGTCCAACGGAGTGCTTTCATCGCTTCCACCTCTCGCATCCGATATAATGAATCTTTAGAATATTATACCAGATTTTTTACAGACGTCCGCCTAACAATTCCAAGATAGTAAAAAAGACTGTCTCCGCGGGCTTTAGTAAGTCCCTGCATCGACAGTCTTCGCTATTATAAGTATTTCTTCTGTATTTTTTTACCGCTGTAGCTGAACACTACATCTCTATGTTCTATTCTAGTTTCTAAATGGACCGGGCGCCCCCACAATTGATACACGTAAGGGATCGTTTTCTCTAAATAACTGACATCCAGTTCAACCTCTTCGTAATGATGCTTTAAATATAGCTCTCCACTCTTTATATAATCTCCATCCTGAACCGTAATGTAAGGGAAACCTCCATTGACTCTCATTGTGACCAGCTGATCTCTTACCGCCTCATGGTCCTTATCCGTAATTTTATATTTCTGGCCTTGCTTTTGAAATAAGTATAAATCTTCCTGGCGCACAAGTTCCTTGGTCAAATAGTTCCGAATGAAGCTTTGGTCCGATTCGATTTCACGAACTTCAAACATCTTTTCTCTGCCGGAATTCTCCTGAATTCCATGCTTTTTCATTTCTTCCGTTGGATTATCGTACCTGTACTCAATATCTTCAAATATTTTCAATCCTAAGTAATAAGGATTGAGCTGAGTTTTTGAAGGCTGCACAACACTCGCATTCAGCTTAGCAAAGTCGATCACTTCATCACTGGTCAAATCCATCTCTCTCAAAATTCTGGCATGCCAATAAGAAGCCCAGCCTTCGTTCATGATTTTTGTTTCCAGCTGCGGCCAGAAGTAAAGCATCTCTTCTCTCATCATCGTTAAGATGTCGCGCTGCCAGTCCTCAAGTTCGCGGCTGTATTGTTCAATAAACAAGAGCAAGTCCTTTTCAGGTCTTGGCGGGAATTTCTTTTTCTTACGGTACATGGATTGATCTTCCGAAGAGGACTCATCAATCTTCCAAATATCATCGTATGGAGTGGATATGGATTTCTCCACACTTTCTTCATCTTCATCCATCGTCCAGGCCAATTTGGGCCGTACAATCGATGGATCGATATGCTCCTGTATCGCAAGTACAGCGTCTAAAAAAGATTCCACCTCTGCTTTGCCGTATAATTTATCATAAGAGGCAATTCGTTCAGCCGTCGCCGCCATGCTTTCTACCATATCCCGCTTTGTATTCTGGAAGCGCGCATTATTTTTGAAAAAGTCACAATGGGCAAGTACGTGAGCTACAATCAGTTTATTTTGAATCAAACTATTGGAGTTCAGTAAAAAGGCGTAACAAGGATTTGAATTTATAACCAATTCATAAATTTTACTTAAACCGAGATCATACTGTATCTTCATTTTGTAATACTGTTTTCCAAAGCTCCAGTGAGAAAAGCGCGTAGGCATTCCATAAGCTCCAAAAGTATAAATGATATCATCAGGACAAACCTCATAACGCATCGGATAAAAGTCAAGACCGAATCCCTTGGCAATCTCCGTAATTTCCTTGATCGCATTGTGCAGTTGTTTCTGGTCCTCTGGTTTCAAAGGGCCCCTCCTCCTTTGATTTCACTTATCTTACTATATGAGAAGGAGCGAGAGAACATGAAAGATTGATGCTTCTAATCTTTCATTGGGGACTAGAGGATTTTAGCCATAGCATACTCATCTACCCATTGATGGTTAACATATAACGAATCACGTTTGACCCCTTCTTTTATAAAACCAGCTTTCTTATACAGCTGGATAGCCGGCTCATTATGTACCATTACAGTCAACTCCATACGGTGAACTTGATTCTTCCGCGCCCATTCTTCCACTTTACTGAATAATTGAGAAGCGATCCCTTGTCCCTGATACGTCTTCAGGACACCCGTAACAATCTGAACGGTGTGCCGGTTTCGCTCTGCACGCCCGCCAATACACATGATATGCCCAATCAGTTCCCCGGCGTTCTCAGCAGCCAGTATAACTGCATTCTCCTGCTCCTGGACGCTTTCGAGCATATATTCTGCCTGCTCCACACCCATTTGGCGTTCCCCAGCCCCATATAAAAGAAAGTCTGTTTCCGCTTCCAGCTGTTCTCCTAACTTTACGTAAGCTTCAGCCATTATTGGCGTAAGTGTAATGATTCTCATGACAAGCGCCTCCTTTATGTATTAGCTCAGATCAACCTACATGTTGATTTTACAGATAAGCTCCCTTTTCTGTAAGACTCAGTTTCGAGATAAATGGGTCCGTTACTCTATGTGGAGGGCTGGTGGGGAAATAACTCGCTTTCCTATGGGGGAACGGTGAGCTTCCTCGCTCGTTTCACTCCCTGCGGGATCTCACCTAGTTCCTTCTCCCATGGGAGTCTCGCCATTTCCCCACCACCCCAACTATAATGTTGCGAACGGACCCTTCCAGAAGAGATTGGTTCTCCTCCGTAATCTGTATGAAATGCTTTCATGACGGGCGATGTGTGTCGTTACATCCTAACTACATTGGATAATACTTCATTATGCAGGTGATGGTTAAAGTGGTTTCGAGCTTCTAATTTGGCAAGGTCCGGAGGGGGATGATGAAGACTCCTGCGGGATGAACATGATCGGTGAGACCCCGGAGAGCATAGCTCGAGGAGGCTCAGCACATGCCCGCGGAAAGCGAATCATCCCCCGCAGGACCTTTCTTCTCATAAAAACATCTCGAAACTGAGTCTTCAACTAACCGACCCTTTAGCTTAATAAGACTTTAGTGAAAATGAACACAAACGTTCAAAAGTCCCTATCTTTTAAATGAGTGGCTCTATTATATCAAATTGAGTGAAATGAAGGGCTTCTCTGCAAGCAAAAAACCAGGTCCTCTTACGAGGCACCTGGTTTATCTATACTAGTTTGCTTCTGGAAAAACTCGATCAACCATTTGACCGAACTCCTGGAAAAAGCCACGTACAGGCTCTCCATTTTCCACATCATTTACATAATTATTTGTTAAATCAATGAAGTCGGGATTGGTGGAAACATAAACATTGTTTATATCCTGATCTGTATTTTTTACAGCCTTGGTAATATCCTCTTCCACCTTGTCCGTCATATTCTCTTCACCGCTGTTATTGTCCATAACTGCTGCCACATACGCATTATCACGCGTTTTTAAAACGTAAGCCTCGTCGACGCCTTTAACATTTTTTTCAACATTAACTGCCGCATCTTTAGCGACGTGATAATTCGTATTATGAACCATACCCCGGTCGTTATCATAACGGTTTGTCCTGTTACCTTCTTCATACATATTATCAGCCATACGCTGAAAACGCGTATTTTGCACGCCTTCATAGTTATCCTGGCCTGTACCTGTTTCCTGTTCTGCTTGACACGCAACCAGAGAGGATGCAGCTAAAAGACCAATAGCAAATGCTCTTATTTTCATGGTTTATTCCTCCTTAGGCAGCTTACACATAGTATGTGAAGTTCAAAAGCAAATATGCGATGAAGCATCTGCCGGAATAAACCTCCAAATAACATAATAAAAAGGCCTTTCTAAGAAAGACCTCTTCAACCTGAAAATGGTAAACTCCACCAAATATTAAAAAATAATATAAATACGAATAAAATAGCATTAACAAATAACAAAAATATCGGCAGCAGCTTAAACGGACCCGTCAGTCCAATATACATTTTCCTTAATAAAATAAAACCACCAATTAGTACTATGTATAAGAACAAGAACCAAATCCACTTGTAGTTCGTAGAAGCTTCCACACCTATTTCGTATCCGATCGCATAAACCAGCCACGCACCTAAAAAAATCATAATGGAGAAGGGTATAAACCTTCTTTCCCCATTCAAATGGTGTAAGGAAAGGTATGCGTTTACTACTACTGCTGCACCAATAACTTCACAAAACAAAACCATCACACGGTGTGCTGTATCTGCTTCAGCTGTTACGAAGCTTAAAAGCAGAAATAACCCGAAGGCGATGACCCCGCCAAAATTTGCATATTCCCATTGTTTCTTGGTCACCACTGTAATCTCCCTTCATATACCTTAATAACATTATTTAAAAGTTACTATACCATCATAACAAACCTCAACATGGCGTGTGGGAAAAATAGCTCAAAACCACTCGTTTTTTCCAAAATTGTGACGAACTTTCTGACTGATAATTACCCGAATAGGAGACAATAAAAACAATCCTTTTGAGAAGGATGTGACCCAGTGAATTATCAGGATTATGACAAAGCACTGCATTTTATGATCTGGGGTCAGTGGGATGATTTACTTGTCCTTATGGTACGCACGCGAGACCAGTTTTTATCCAAAAAAATTGAGACGTTTCTGCATGCCAGTTACTACCCAGGACATGAAAGCCAGATGCTTGAGTCCCATGAAGCTTTGTTAAATTATATTGACCATGCACAAACAACACTTGCCTATCCGGCGTTCAATTAAATCAAAATACAGAATTTGAAATGTAAAAAAACACCACCTCAGGTCATCCATTATATGGATGACCTGAGGTGGTTATTAATGTAAAAAAGAGCAGAACAAATTCTGCTTCTTTTACATTCTTGGATAATCCTGATGGATCGAATGAAGATGCATCTCATCGATTACCATATGCTTAGGCGCTTCAAGCATATAAATAATTGCTTGAGCTATACTTCTACTTTAAGCCAATCTGACTTTCTGTGTTCTCCTTGCTTAGTGTTTGCAAAGTACGTGTCCACTTTACCAGGATTAATGGTACCCGCACGTATGCCATCGCTGCGCACTTCCTGCGCCAGTGATCCCATGAAGCCTTGTACTGCGTATTTTGTAGCTGTGTATAGAGAACCATTCTCAGGAATCGTATATCTCGACACATCAGAAGCGACCGTCAATATCGTACCTGATTTTTGTTTTCTCATAAACGGAAGCACGGATTTTGAAGCGAGAAACACCCCTTGTACATTAATATCAAACGTCTTCTTCCATTCTTCAACGGTTACAGATTCTACAGGTTTGCTTTCCCCAATCCCTGCATTGTTTACTAAAATGTCGATTTTGCCATAGGCATTCCTCGTTGCCTGAACTACATGATCCACGTCGTTCTCATTACTCACATCCGCTGTAAATGAAAGTACACCTGCATATCCATAAGCCTTCAAATCCTCTCGCGTCTTATGAATATCTTCAGAACTGCCAAGAATCGAAAGTTTAACTTCTTTGGCCGCTAATTGGAAGGCAAGCTCACGGCCTATCCCCCGTAAAGCTCCCGTTACTATAGCTACTTGGTCTCTTAACAAGGGAACCTTCCTCCTTTACGTCCTTTCCGGCTTAATTTCTGTTTTCAGTTTATAGTCCAGCTGAAAAAGATCGTGCCGGCGATCCTGCAATTGTCTTACAGTACCTGACTTGCGCTGACGTCTTAAAATCTCCAGGTCCACATCTCCAACAACGACAGTTTCTACGTTCGGGTTGCACTCTCCTATAATTCCATCGCGAGCAAATTCAAAATCAGACGGCGTAAAAATACCGGACTGAGCATACTGGATGTCCATATTCTCTACCTGCGTCATGTTCCCTACAGTACCCGATATGACCGTGTAAACCTGGTTCTCCACAGCACGTGCTTGAGCGCAGTAACGAACACGCAGGTAACCTTGACGGTCATCCGTACAAAACGGGACGAATATAATATTCGCTCCCTGATCCACAGCGTACCGGGCCAATTCAGGAAACTGTATATCATAACAAATTTGAATGGCGATTTTTCCACAGTCCGTATCAAACACTTTCACGGCATCCCCAGGTTGAATTCCCCACCACGTACGCTCATTTGGGGTGACATGAATCTTATATTGTTTCTCAATCGTCCCATCTCGTCGGAATAAATAAGATATATTATAAATTTTTTCATCTTCCTCTACAAAGTGAGAGCCTCCGATTATATTCACATTATACTTCACAGCCAGATGGGTGAACATTTCAATATAGTCCTCTGTATAATCCGATAATCTTCTTACGGCTTTCGATGGTACTTTTTCTTCTAAAAATGACATAAGCTGGGTCGTGAAGATTTCAGGAAAGACCGCAAAATCACTGCCATAATCGGCAGCCACATCAACATAATATTCACACTGCTTTTTGAATTCTTCAAAAGAGTCGATGTTTTTCATCATGTATTGAATAACCATTATCCGAACGGGATTACTTGTTTTAAAATGCCGCTTCGTGCGTGCGCGGTAGTCAATATTATTCCATTCCATCAGCGTTGCATATTTAGAGGAAAGATCGTCGTCCGGTAAATAGTTTGGGTTGATACGCATGACCGTGAACCCGTTCATAATTTGAAAGGTGAGTACCGGATCATAAATACTTTGACTTCTGACCTCTTCTACATATTCCCTTGGGGTCATCTCGTCCTCATATTTATGGTAATTCGGGATCCTTCCTCCTATGATAATGCTCTTCAAGTTCAATTCCCTGGCCAAATCTTTACGTGCTTCATACAAACGCCGGCCAATCTTCATACCGCGATACCCTGGATGAACCATAACTTCGATCCCGTAAAGATTGTATCCATCAGGGTCATGATTGGTAATGTATCCTTTATCTGTTATATCATCCCACGTATGCCGATCATCATATTCATCAAAATTAACGACAAGACTGGAGCAGCTTCCAATAATTTGTCCATCAAATTCCACGACAAACTGCCCTTCCGGGAATATTTTCAGATGGCTTTCCAGATGGTCTCGCTTCCATGGCTCCATATTCGGAAAGCAAACTTGCTGTAATTCAAAAATCTGCTCTATATCTTTTTCCTGCATATGTCGTACGATCATTTTCTTTTCGTATTGAGTTAAGTCTATTTTAGACACGTAATCCCTCTCCTTATTATCTTTCTTCCCTCAATTCTATCGTACTTAACCCAAAAAATCCGAGTCTAGAATCTTCCTGCCTATTTTTTCAGAAAAGCTCACGATTGCGTAACAACGGTTTCGTTTATTTTGTGTAGAAAAATGAGGGGATGGCTGGAGGAACTAAAAGTCTTTTAGCATGACCTTGAAGTAACAATCTAGAAAAAGTTCTATGGTAGGTAATTAAGCGATTTTCCGCTTCTATTATTAAGATTTCAATTAGATAATTCCGTACCACCTTATATCGCAAGGTCCCGAGAGGAACAGCGAGACTCCTGCAGGACATGACAGCTGATATCCCGGAAGGCGTCGCGAGTCGTTCATGAGAGGACCTGTTTTCCTAACAAACATCTCAAAATAGAGTCTTTCATATAACGGCCCTATTTTGGAAAGACATGTTTTATGATTATTTTGGCAAAAAGATGCCTCATTATTCTAAACAGCGCAATTACGATTAGTTTTATATTTTCCACAGGCTCTATATAACGAAAAAGAGCTGACCCGGAAGCAGGACAGCTCTTTATTTTATCTAAATTTACGAACATACCATTTCAATGCTTCATTTAATGAACTGTCGAATAATTTCTCCCGCCAGTATAAATCGGCGGTCTGAGACACTACATTATTTTTGGCCGGATATGGATGGATAATATTAGAAACTGACTGGAATTTCTTATTCAATGCTTGAACCGTCCCAATTTCCTGCATCCATTCCCCAGCTCCTTCGCCTATAGCATGAGCTCCGACAATCCGGCCCCGGTTTGTAGTTAATACTTTAACCAGCCCGTCGGTATGACGCTCAGCCATAAAGCGATCATTATCGGCAAGTTTTGTCTTAAAGGTCAAGAGTTTTTCACCGTACTGCTCTTTTGCTTCCTCTTCAGTAAGCCCGAGATGATAAATCTCCGGGCCTGTATATACTACCCAGGGCACTTTTTCATAAGATGCTTTTCTGGATAAGCCAAATACAGCATTGGAAACAGCAATTTTTCCTTCCATACCCGCAACATGAGTGAACGGCATGGATCCATTACAGTCTCCCACCGCGTAGATATGACGCTGAGTCGTTCGCATGGCAGAATCCACAGCAATCGAACCGTTGGAAGTTTCAACACCAGCCTGTTCTAAACCGAGCTCATCTACATTCGCTTTTCGTCCCGTAGCTACTAATAACTTTTCAACGTTTAGCGAATTTGTGGAGCCGTCCTTCGTATAGTGAATTTTCACGCCTTCATTCGTAGATTCAAGACGGTCAACCTTTGCACCGGTTATGACATGCATTTCCTCGGATAACAACCCTTCAGCCAGATCAGCAATTTCCTTATCTTCTTTGGCTAAAATTTGTTCCCCACCTTCAACGACCGTAACATCTACACCTAAACGGGACATCGCCTGAGCGAGTTCTGAACCGATGATGCCCCCTCCGATCACACCAAGCGAGGCCGGTCTTTTCCGTAAAGAAAAAATAGATTCGTTTGTGACGTAATCAATACTGTCTATGCCTTCAATCGGGGGTACCACAGGTGACGAACCTGTAGCAATAACAAAACGTTTCGCTGAAATGGTTTCTTCTCCAACTCGCAAAGTATGCTCGTCTATGAATTGGGCCTCTGCTTCATAAATATCAATTCCAAGCTTGATGAAGCGATCTTTGGAGTCGTGGTTCTGTACATCTTTCACTGCTTCCGCTACTCGTTCCATCGCACCTGTAAACAAGCGGTCATAGTCCGATTCAGAGAAGTCGGAATACTGTCCAGCCTGATGGACTTCTCTGGCTGCTTCTATCATGGCCTTTGAAGGCATGCAGCCATAATGCAGACAGTCCCCTCCAAGTTCACTCTTTCTTTCAATAAGAGCAACGGACGCCCCAAAACTTGCTGCCCCAGCAGCTACAGTCAGACCGCCTGAACCTCCGCCTATAACGGCGATTTGATAATCATAACTCATGAGCGGTCCTCCTTCTCCACATATCCATAATAAGCATCAGCGAAAGCTTTCATACGTTTTCGGTTTACTCCCATATCAGAATAACCCGTGCGAGAAGCTGACCGGAAATGCACCTGCTGATTTGAGTCATCTAAGTAAAACTCTACATCATCCTTGAATCGTAAAAGCTTTGTAACCACAAGAGCGTGAATGTAATGTTCTTCCTCAATTTCTACTTTGGTTCTCTCCATTTCCTGCAAGACTTTCTTCAGTGTTTCTTTCGTTGAATTCAAATCTCCATGAAACGGTAAAGGTTCCATCTGTTTATCTGATTGATCAGTTTGAGTTGAAACGCAGTTCGGAGAATTAGGACATTCAGCTAATCGGCCGTCCTTCACTCCAAGATATTGTTTTCCCATGCTATAAACCACTCCTTTTCTTTACACTACCTCTATATTCACGTTTAATCCAATAAAAAAACACCCTAGACTCTCTAGGATGCTTTTTCACCTTCGTTTTTATGTTCTTTAGTCTTTTGCTCTTTCTGATATTCCAACGATTTCTTCTCTCTTTTTTCTTTTTTATCCGATTTATCCTTCGATTGACCTGAATTGAATTTCGGCTTGTCCTTCTTCTTTTCTGCCGAAGACGCTTTATCCGGCTTCTCTTTCGATTGGCCTGGATTTGATTTTGGCTTGTCTTTCTTCTTTTCTTCCGAAGACGCTTTGTCCGGCTTATCCTTCGATTGACCAGGACTTGATTTCGGCTTGTCTTTCTTCTTTTCTTCCGAAGACGCTTTATCTGGCTTTTCCTTCGATTGACCAGGACTTGATTTCGGCTTGTCTTTCTTCTTTTCTTCCGAAGACGCTTTATCTGGCTTTTCCTTCAATTGACCAGGACTTGATTTCGGCTTGTCTTTCTTCTTTTCTTCCGAAGACGCTTTATCTGGCTTTTCCTTCAATTGACCAGAATTTGATTGTGGCTCGTCTTTTTTCTTTTCTTTTGAGGACTGCTTATCAGGCTTTTCCTTCGATTGACCAGAATTTGATTGTGGCTCGTCTTTTTTCTTTTCTTCAGAAGACTCATCTTCTGAGTTAACCTTATGATCCACCTTCTCAGGCTTATCCTTTTTCAAGTTTGAAGAAGGAGGGGTGTCGGTATCCCTATTCTTTTTTTCAGTTGATCCGCGTTGATCTCCCGAAGAACTCTGTGGAGAATCAGAAGAATGATTAACATTCTTGTTCTCTTTGGAGTTAACCGATTTTTTATCGGTAGGTGTAGATGGTTCTTCTCCATGAGCTTCGATGTTTTTTAAACTTGAAGAACTGTTGTTCTCACTGGATTCACGTTTTGGTGATTCTTCAAAAAAAGATCGAATTATTTCTTTTTCTTCGGACATTATATCTATGGAATTTTCACCTTTTGTATTTGACTGTTTTTTGCTCAATTGCTTGGCTACCCACTCATTGACGGATTGGTTCGCGTCAAGCGCTTGTTCACGAAGGGATGCCGGAAGATTATACGCTGCTACTGATAAATCCTTTGCCCGATCCGACAGTTCATGTTCCATCCGTTCGGCCAAACTTGCTGTTGGATCCGTTTTTAAATAACTAATACCAATCAGCACTTGTTTTTGTTGATTCATCCAACCATTTTCGCGGCTGATATTAATCATTTCAAACGCTACTTCTGAAACACTTTTTTTCTTCCAATTTGTGAGCATATCTATTAATTTTTCAGCGTCCTCATTACGAGGGGTAATCTGTATGACTTGCAGTTGTTCGTTTAATTTTAATTCCAGACTTGGATTAATATCTATATTTACATAGGCATAAGCTTGTCTGCTGCCATCTTTTATATAAAATGGCAGGCAGGCGATAACCAGTACCAAAGCTATGATGCCTATTTTCCATGGAACTATGCTGGATAACCATCCTAACGGGCGAAGGTGTTTGTTGTTTGAGATCGCCTGAAAATGGACTTCCATACCGACTTCGGCTTCATGGAGCCGAAGCGCACGGTGAAAGTTTCCATCATGTGTCATCACAATGGTATATCCTTTTTTTTGCTCCATGACAATGCCTTTTCTCACACCCCCACCCCTTTCAGGTAGTCGTTGAGATATATATAATCTCCGTCAAAGATGAGAACTAAGGCAATAATGAATTTTCGGTTTCGTTCAAGCGTTTTCTTACTCACATCCACTTCACGTACCAGATCTTTCATAGGAAGGCGTCCTTTATAAAGGACTTGCTCTCTAAGCTCCTCATGGTGATAAACGATTCGTGCTGTTTGAACAGCTGAATCTCGTGCATCCTTATGCTTGGGTGAAGCATCCACTAAATCTTCAAGAGACAAGTTATATTTCTTTAACTGCTCTTTGAATTCGTAAATTTCTTCACGTCTATACCATGCCTCTTTTTCCATTTGATGGCGTTCTCTCGCTGCTGCAACCTCAGAAGGATTCTCCATTTGCTCTTCCTCGTGATTGAGTTCGTCGAGAGAAACAGCCAGGGGATATTTTCTTTCATTACGGATATGATCAATTACTTTCCGTTTGATTACGAGACGGGCAAAAGAAAGAAAGGAACTTCCTTTATCACAGGAATACGCTTGGATGGCTTCATTAAACGCCGATAAACCAATGCTGAATTCATCGTCTTTGCCGGGATCTATATATCTTTTACATACTTCAGAAACACTTTTGGCAATAAAAGGTTGATATTGTTTGAGGATTTCGTTTCTAGCTTCCTCATCCCCCTGTTTAACGGATTCAATCTGTGCATCAAGGGAGGTGTCTTTTTTGCGCAATAGACGTTTGATCAACCTTCACCACCTCCAGCCATTAATAGTTTCGAATTCAAAACAGAGTTTTTGGGTGTTTTATTTAAAAATATTTCAATTGTGTTACAAAACAGGATTAACCAATATTGCCAAAAGCCGTTTATTTGTACGCCATCCAAACCTGTATTTTAAAGATATGTTATTAACCATGACTATTGTACTGAATATAGGGGCATGGGTCTACCACATCAGGTTTACATTTTATTAAATCTACATTTCAAAAAATATAACGAATGGACTATACATATAGTTGTCTTCAATAGAAAATGAATTAAAATGTATACCAATGTGTCTAAATTCCTATGATAAAAAACACAATTAGTCAGGTTTACATATAGCTGCAGTAGGTTAAACCTGTTGTGTAGAGCGCAAATAAAAAGGAGGATCCAACAAATGAAAGCCGTATTATTAAATTGCAGTTTAGAAAAAGGCACAAAAGAAACTGATACCGAAAAACTCCTCCATGAATCCGCTCAAATATTTCAACGGGAAGAAATCGATGTGGAACGAATCCACTTAAGGGATTTCCATATTAACTTCGGAATTACAGACCAGTTAGATAATGAAGATGATTGGCCTTTTGTATTCGAGAAGATACTGGGAGCAGATATTCTACTTTTGGCTACCCCGATTGCTATGGGGGACAAAAGCAGTCTGGCCTCTTTAATCTTAGAGAGACTTCAGGGATACCATCAACTGAAAAATCGAAAGGGGCAAGGAATTTTTTATAATAAAGTTGGAGGAGCTATTGTCGCAGATGGCGGAGACGGAGGAGCAAGATTAGCAGCTCAATCGATCCACTACCGCTTATCCATGCTCGGCTACACTTTACCCCCTCATGCCAGCGCAATTTGTAATGAAAAGCTGGAAGACCCCGCTCAAAGTGATTGGGATTGCATTGAAGAAGAAGTCGTAAGAATGACTTATAACGTTATCCACTTTGCTGAACTGCTTCATTTCAATCCAATTCCTGTTATCGGAAATAAAGTAGATGACAAAAAAGTGCCGCCAAAAGTTTAATCTTTGGCAGCACTTTTTTCATAATAATAATCAATCGGAACAGCAAGCCCTACTCTTCCTTCTACGTCGTCATGTAATGTAGCAAAAACCACCGCAATGACTTCTCCTGCTTCATTAATAACCGGACTTCCTGAATTCCCTTTGTAAATCGGGGCATCGAGCATAAGTACAGAATCATTCCAATCACTGAGATTCTTGTATCCTAGAACTGTGCCCTGGTTTGCAATTCCAGTAAACCGGAGAGGATTACCAATGAAATAAACATGGTCATTTTCTTCGAAAGCCGTTTGCTCAGCCAGCTCCAAGTGAGGAAAATCTTCGCCATCTGCCTTCAGGACAGCTAAATCCACTTCAGGGTACTGCTCCACCACCTCTGCTTGAAACAATCCCTGTTCAGGAAAAGCAACGGAAATACGTTTCTCATCCTCAATTACATGATGGTTTGTAAGAATGGTCCCGTCTTCCTTAATGGCAAAACCTGTACCTTTGCTTTGCCCTGCTTCCACTACCACAACCGATTGCTTGTATTCCTTCACCTGTTCATCAGATGAAAGCTTGGCAGAGGTCATTAGAAAATCTACGGCCGGGATGGAAAACGTATTGGGCAGTACAGCTACAATATTTGTGACCATCATGATCGCAATCAACCAGAAGATCCACTTTGGAAAAGGACGCCGGCTTTTTAATTCTTCTTTTTTCAAACGTTCTCTTTCGTACGCCTTTTGTCTTTCTTCCTGAACCAGTTCATATAACTCTTCATCGTCTATTTCTTCGTACAAATCTTCATCTATAATATCATGCTTATCGTCTTCGCGATCATTCACGAGCGGTCCCCCTTAAGACAGGAGAATTGAAACTACATGGCACTGACTTTTGATGACCCTTGCTGCATACGGTACATTTGGAAGTACTGTCCTCCAAGAGCGACCAGTTCTTCATGCGTTCCCTGCTCCACCATTGTACCATGATTTAATACAAATATTTGATCTGCCTGCTGAATTGTCGATAGACGATGCGCGATAACCAGTGTGGTTCGCCCTTCCTTCAAGACTTCTAAAGCTTTCTGGATCATCTGCTCGGTTTCTGTGTCAATATTCGCCGTAGCCTCATCCAGGATTAGAATTGCAGGGTCAAAAGCCAATGCTCTGGCAAAGGAAATCAGTTGTCTTTCCCCCATAGAAAGGGAATCGCCCTTTTCCTTTACCTGAGCATCATATTGCTCGGGAAGCTTCTCAATAAAACGATCCGCTCCAACCGCTTTTAACGATTCTATAGCCATTTCCCGGGAAATACGGTCATCGTTCATCGTTACATTCGACAAAATAGTCCCTGTAAAGATGAAAGGATCCTGCAGAACTATTCCCATATGACTTCGGACTTGTTGACGTGACCATTCTGTCGTTGGGTGACCATCAATTGTCACTTGACCTATTTGAGGATCATAGAACCTAAACAGCAAGTTCATAATAGAACTCTTACCAGACCCTGTATGGCCGACGAAAGCAGCCGTCTGACCTGGCTCTACTTGAAAATTAATATCCTTTAATATGAAATTATCATCTTCATAGGCAAACGACACGTGATTAAAAGCTATTTGGCCGCGATATCGTGCTGCTTCACTACTGTTTCTTTCTTCCCCTTCCTCTTCCAGCAACTCAAATACCCTACCGGCGGCTACACGGGCCTCTTCCAATTGAGGAAGCTGGTTTACCAGGTCCGTCACAGGCTGGAAAAGCCGGTTTAGATAGTCAACAAAAGCATATAGCACTCCCACAGTAACGATTCCCTCAGCTCCAAAAGACTGGGAGCCAAAATACCACAGAAACCCTACGAAAGCGATATTACGCAGAACATTTACAAGATTAAATGAAGTGAGCGCACTTAATCGAACAAGTTTCCTCTGATAACTGAAGTGACGTTCATTTAAACTCTCAAACTCATCCGAAGTCTGCTTTTCCTGCCTGAATGCTTGGATAATGGACATCCCTTGAATTGCTTCATTAATATTGCCATTCATGTCGCTTACCGTAGATCGCACGACTGTATTGTACTTACCGCCAAAGTACTTATACATCCTCATCCAGCCATAAATAATTGGAACCAGCAGCAGACACATAAGAGCTAACTTGACATCTAATAAAAACAGGGCTACATAAATCCCCAGCATATAGAAAAAGCTGGTAACAAAAGTAGCCAGTACTTTTACATACAGCTCTCGAATCGACTCGGTATCATTCGTCACCCTGGCTACAATTTTACCAGCCGGCTGGTTGATAAAATACCGTACGGGAAGCTTCTGAATATGCGTAAATAAATCATCCCTCATCTTACGAATAATCCGATTGGACGATCGTTGGAGAAGAAAGGTATGAGTGAACTGGAAAAAGGCCGCAATAAATAGCAATCCAACATAAATGCCCAGCAGCCAATAAATAGACGGAATTTCCGGTCTAAAGAAGCTGTAGAGCTGGTGCAGCGATAATGACTGTGCATCAGCCGTGTATGTTTCATTCGCCGTCTCTATTCGTATCCTATTATCCTCAATGGATCGATTGCCGCTAGCCGGGACTTCCTCTGGAATGAAGTAGTACGAGCGTCCTACTTGTAAAATCGTTGACGTTCCACTGATTTCCTCTCCCTCTTCCAGACGGTCATCGCGCTTGTAAAGGCGCTCTTCGTAACGAACCGTATAATCATCAGCTGACTCCACCTGATGCCACTGATCTTCTATCCCCACGATATGTTCGTCAATCAAACGTTTAGCTATGAATGGGCCCGTGAGTTCAAGAGCTACAGCTATAACCAGACATATCAGACCAATGAGAATGTTCTTTTTGAAATGTAACGCATATCGGAACAATTTTCGTTCGGTCGTGGAATGTTTTCCTTTCATTCCTCCACCTCCCCTTCTAGCTGCTGGCGCTCATATTGAGTTTGGTACCAGCCGCCCTGTTTAATAAGCTGTTCATGTGTTCCTTCTTCTGCGATGCGCCCTTCCTCTAGAACAATAATATGGTCTGCGTGGGTTACGGCAGACAAACGATGAGCAGCAATCAGCGTAGTTTTACCATGTCTTTCCTTCCGTAAATGCTCGATAATATTAGCCTCGGTTTTTCCATCTACTGCAGACATGGCATCATCAAGAATTAAAATCTCGGGATTCATGATGAATGCGCGGGCAATGGAGACTCTCTGCTTCTGACCACCGGAAAGAGTGACGCCGCTTTCTCCGACCTTTGTATCCAGTCCAGCTGGAAGATTCTTGATATCCTCCAGAAAGTATGCCAGCTTTAATACCCGGTAGATCTCCTCATCCGTCGCCCCTGCCTTACCGAATTGAATGTTTTCTCGAACCGTTTTCGAAAACAGAACCTGATCCTGGGGCACATAGCCAATCCAGGAGCGTGTAGTACCAAGATCAAGTAAGTGGATATCTGTTCCGTTAATCAAAAGCTCTCCTTCAAGTCCTGGATATTCTCTAAGCAGCTGACGGAAAAAGGTGGTCTTTCCCGCTCCTGTTTTGCCTACAATACCGATTGTCTGACCTCGTTCGATCGCTACACTCACGTTTTTTAATCTTTCAGCTTCCGATTGAGGGTACTGAAAGCTTACCTCTTTAAATACAATTTGCTCCGGCCTGTTCACGTTCCTAGGGTTGGAAGGATTCATTATTTCCGGTTGATAATCAAGCGTCTCATTGACACGGTCCAGGGAAGCATTTCCTCGCTGCAGGACATTAATTAACTCTCCGACCGCAAACATGGGCCAGATTAACATCCCGAGATAGACGTTGAAGGAAACCAGTTCTCCAAGCGTCATAACATTTTGAAACACAAGCGCAGCTCCATACCCAAGTCCGATCGTATAGGAAAGGCCTACAAGGATTTGTATAGTAGGTTCAAACAGAGCCTCAATTTTTGCCACTTCCACATTTTTGTCATACACTTCTTCTGTCATCTGCTGAAAACGGTGGTCTTCATTTCGTTCTTGAACAAAAGCCCGGATCACCCGGACGCCCCGCACCGATTCCAGCACATTGTTATTCATCTCTCCAAAAGCCGTCTGAGCTTCCGTAAACCGTTCATGAATGACTTTTCCATATTTGTTCATCGCGACAGCCATAATTGGCAATGGAAGAAGCGCAGCCAATGTAAGCTTCCAGCTAATAGTAAATCCCATCATAGCAATGATCATAAACATAAAGACGGTAGAATCAATTAAGGTCAAAATCCCGAAACCGGCTGTCATCGTGAGCGCTTTTAAATCGTTTGTGGCTCTTGCCATCAAGTCTCCGGTCCGGTTTTTACCGAAAAAAGCTGGAGTCATTCTCAAAAAGTGATTCATCAGCCTTGAGCGCATGGTTCTTTCCATAATCATCGCCCCGCTGAAGAGCGTATAGTCCCATAAATAGGATAATAAGTAACTGGCAACAATGATCCCGCCATAGAACAGGATAATTTCTCCTAACCGTTCCGGGGTAAGTGTGTTGAATTGAATTTCATCAATCGCCATTCCTACCAGCTTTGGAGGAATAAGATCAATCGCACTAACAACGATCAGCGCTAAAATAGCAAACGTATATCGTTTCCAATAGGTTTTAAAAAACCATCGCAATTTTACGAGTACACTAAACATATCTGACACGTCCTTTCATTCTTTCCTAGCTAGCCACTTTCTTTCCAATCTTCGTTCCATTCTTTTCTGAGCACAGTGGTCTCCATTTCATAAGTACCTCCTTGAATTCTTTTATTTATGTTAAACAGGCGCTGTTCACCTGTACAACAACAAAAAAGCATACGCCGGCTACGACGTATGCTTAACATACACATACTGAATAGGGCACGCATTTGCGCAGCCTATTAATTGATCATTTTGCGAAAAAAGCGACGTTCAACAAACGTCCCTGTCGGCCACGACAAGTATGAAATTTGTAATTTGCTGTGCATATACGTTTCCCATCGTCGCAACCTCCTTTAGTGTAAATGATTATTAATTATATAATTTTCAAAAAATTAATTCAATGGTCTATTTGAAAAGTTTTGTAAAAACATTCTAAATCGCGCTGTCACCGGAGATTAACATCCTTTCCTAAAAGCAGAACCAGCGCAAGAGCTGCCACAATGACAAAGACAAATACAATAGACAAAGGACGTGATACGTTTGCCCTTTTTACGGCTTCCCAGCGGACAGGGCGTATGCCGCTGATCGAAAAAATGGTAACTGCCGCAAGTAAAATCGACATTATATTTACCACAACAAGCAAAAAAGCTCCATACGCATTCATATAAGATCCATTTCCGAAAGACATGCCAAGAGCAACACTGGGCGGCAGCAAAGCAACAGCTACCATCACCCCGACAAGATTTCCTGAGAGGCGGTTCAGAAAGGCAAGCGCTCCTGCAGCTCCGGATGCCACCCCGAGAAAAATATCCACGATTGTAACTTTAGTCCGATCCAAGTACTGATCCGTGCCCATGCCCATATCCGTGAAATACCCAAAAAGCACCGAGACGATCAATACAATCGCTACCCCATAGATAGAGGTCACCACGGATTTCCAAAGCAGCTTATAATCTCCCAATATAGATGAAAACGCAATAGCGATGACGGGACCGATCATAGGAGCGATCACCATCGCCCCAATAACGACTGCCTCGCTGTCCTTCAGAAATCCAACCGTCGCTACAATAGCGGACAGGATGATCATAAGGGAGTAATTCATATTAATCTGACTGTTTTTTTCAACATAATTCAACAGTTCATGACGACTGGCTCTTAATAGAAGTGCCTGTTCTTTCTCAGACTCCTCATCTTCCTTTGCTTCTTTCGATTCTTTATGGAGGGTGTCTTTCGATAAATATGTTTGAACCGGGATAAGCATAGTCTCAAAACCTTCTACTACGTTCGATACCTCTTCCAGATAATCAAGAATTTCTTCTACTCCGCTCGTTTTAACGAGAATCCGGACAAGAGTCCGATCCTCGGACTCACTGGAAACCCAAAACGATTGATGGTCGTATTCCTTAAGCTTATCGTGTATAGAATCAAAATGATGGTCCGGTATATAAACTTCTATTAATTGGAGATTCATACGCTGCCTCCCTTCCATCCCGCAAACTACAATTTGTTAATAATGTGCCCCTTTTTCCGCATACTAATTACACGTTACTAAAGGAGGGATGACAATGGAGCATTCGACACTTCCGTTACAGTTGGATAACTACCTGGAGACTTTAAAACAGCGATTTAATGAGAGCCCTGACCTTGTTCAAAAAGTTTTCCATATAAAAGGGCAGGAAGTCGTGATTCATTTTATTTCCTATCAAATTAAGAAAGACCGCCTGGAAAGAGAACTGCTCGATTCCCTGACGAAGTCTGAAAAGCCTTGGTCGGTTCATGATCTTCAAAATAACATTCCTCTTGCTTCTTCCCAGACCATTTCCTCAATTGAAAAGATTGCGGAGCATATTATTCATGGAAATGTTGTCGTCTATCTTCCAGGCGGTAAAGAAGCCGTAGCTTTTCTGCTTCCTCAGCAGCAAACGCGCGCGCTTGATCGTGCGGAAAATGAATCTCTGGTGTTCGGCCCGCAACTCGCGTTTACAGAGTCTCTTGTTACCAACTTAAATGTCATTCGCTGGCGTCTGGACACGGATGATTTAGTTGTTGAAAAACTTATTGTGGGGGATCGGATTAAAAGTGAAGTAAGAGTTGTTTATCTTAAATCACTCGCCAATGAAGAAAATGTGGATACCATGCGTCAAAGAATTACAGACTTAAAGGTAGCAGAAGTAGAAGATACTAGTGTACTTGGGCAGTTAATTGAAGATTCCTCAAGCTCTATCTTTCCACAGCTTATTAATACCGAGCTTCCCGATCGCTTCTGCAACTCAATCTCCAAGGGCCGCGTGGGTGTGCTTGTGGATAAAAGTCCAACTGCTCTTATTGGTCCAATGACGCTGTTTAGTTTTTTTGAATCTACCGAAGATTTATATATGCGCTGGAATATGGGCACCTTCATAAGGCTCTTACGATTTATCGCTATGGCTCTTTCCATCATTCTTACACCTATGTATGTAGCTGCCCTCACCTATCATTATGAAATCATTCCCTCTTCTCTGCTTGTGTCACTCGGGCAGTCGCGCGCCATGGTACCGTTTCCACCTGTTCTCGAGGCTCTTCTGCTGGAGATGCTGATTGAGCTGTTACGCGAAGCCGGAGCCCGTCTCCCGACAAAAGTCGGTCAGACCATGGGTATTGTGGGGGGGATTGTTTTAGGGCAGGCGGCAGTTAAAGCCGGATTTACCAGTAACATTCTGATCATTATCATTGCGCTCAGCGCACTTGCTTCTTTTACAGCTCCAAGTTATTTAATGGGAACAGCGATACGGATCATTCGTTTTCCCATGATTATTCTTGCTGGTGCCTGGGGATTGATAGGCATCACGTTTGCTCTAAGCTTTATCCTCATCCACTTATTAAAACAAAAGTCGCTTGGGAGACCTTATCTTGCTCCTATATATCCGTACCAATGGAAGGACATTAATGATTCTCTTATAAGGCTTCCTTTTCAAAAAAATAATGCCCGCCCCCTGAATGTCATGCCTAAAGATACGGAACGCTTTGACCACCACAGGGCAGCTGAGAAAAAAGATGTGGATCCTTCATGAATACCAATTTAATCATTAAGTCCGATAAAACGGTGGAAGCCTTCTATCTTTTTTTCATCGTGCATACGCTACAAATTGGCGCAGGGCTTATGGGAATCCCACGTGTAATATTTACAGAATCGGAAGCTGATTCATGGATTGCTATCCTATTAGCTGGTATTTACCTCCATTTTGTAGCCTGGATTATGATCTTAATTTTAAGAAAGTATGACAATGCGGACATTATTGGGATTCAGTGCGATGTATTTGGCAGATGGCTGGGGAGAACATTAGGAATCGTGTACGTTATCTATCTTTTTTTTATCCTTTTAACCGTCATTAAGAATTATATAGAGGTCGTTCAAGTGTTTATTTTTCCGGAGATTCCTTTATGGCTTATGAGCGGATTCTTACTTTCTCTTATGATTTATGCTGTTCTAGGCGGATTCCGAGTAGTTGTTGGGACGTGCTTTATCTTTTTCCTGTTAACTATATGGATGGTGTTTACTCTCGCACAACCCATTAGTTATATGGATTGGGACCATTTTACCCCGATTCTTCAGACAGGTGCATATGACCTTATGAAAGGGGCATACAAAACAGCCTATTCTGTACTGGGACTGGAGATTTTATTTTTTGTTTATCCTTATATTAAAAATAAACAGAACATTGCGCTGCCGGTTCATGTCGGTTTAGCGTTAACCACCTTTTTAATATTGCTTGTAACCGTTGTGTCCATCGGTTACTTCAGCCCTGAACAGCTTAAAGAAACCGTCTGGGCCACCCTTTCCTTATTTAAGATTATCAGTTACCCGATCGTAGAGCGGTTCGATTTTATCGCCATTGCTTTATGGATGATGGTGATTATCCCTAATATAGTATTGTTCTGCTGGGCTTTGATCCAATCGTTAAAACGTCTGTTTCAATTGCCTGAGAAACCAAGTTTATATGGCGTGGCTCTTTTATTGTTTGGGGCTTCCATTCTGGTTGAATACCGCGTACACATTGATCAGTTAACCGACTGGACATCCACCCTTGGTTTCTGGCTGGTATTTGTTTATCCGGTGATTCTCTATCCACTCGTGCTCATTAGAAAAAGATTCAGGAAGGAAAATTCAATATGATGATTGGGAAGAGAATAACGCTGATCGTGATTCTCGCTTTTATATGCAGCGGCTGTATCCCAAAAAGTTATATTGAGCAGTTAGGTATTATTACCGCTGTAGGATATGACTTGGCAGGAGAGGACTCTTTAAGAGGGACGATGGTTATGTATCAATTCGATCCATCTACTACGAGTGCTTCACAGGTCGTAACCAGTGAAGCAACTACCTCGAAAGGGATCCGGTTTGAAGCGAACAGAATGACAAGCCATCGATTAGTATCTGGTCAAGTCAGGCTGGAACTTTTTCAGGATCAGTTGGCAGCCAAGGGAATGACCAGATATATGGATACATTGGAAAGAGACGCCAAAGTATCCGATATGGGTCTGTTAGGGGTGAGCGAGGTACCAACGGCTGATTTGTTGAAGCTGAATGACTCCAAAGAAAGTTCGAATTCAGGAGAATATATTAAGAAAATGATTGAAAAAAGCGTAGATAATGATGTACTGCCGGATGCAACGATCCGAACCTTTATGCATGACTATCGCGATGCTGGGATCGATCCCACCCTCCCGATGCTGTCTACTAAAGATGAAAAAGCAATGATCAGCGGCCTGGCACTCTTTCAGGACGATCGATTAACAGCCAAACTTTCACCACAGGAAACTTTCTATCTGCTGCTATTAAAAGACGAATATAAAGACGGGCAATTTCAATTGCAGCTTCCTGACGAAGCATTAAAAGAGTTCCATAAAGATACGCCTGGCCCCTCTGAGGAAGGTCCGCTTCACGTTTCTCTCCATGAGATTGACAGTGGATTGAACATTCAGCCTAAACAAGGAAACCCAACAGAGCAGAATGTAAAAATCACCATGGAAGCGCGGTTATTGGAAATTACAAAAGATGTGGATCTAAAGAATGAAAAGGCAATCCACAAATTAGAGAAGGAAATAGAGAAAAAAGTGAAATCAGATCTTGAACAATTCATGAATGTATTAAAAGAGAATCAAGTTGATCCTGTGGGGTTTGGCAAAGTCTACAATGCACAAAATCGTGAAAACCGCGTAACGAATGAAAACTGGCGACAGCAAATCCCCAATCTTAATGTATCATTCAATGTAAAAATGAAGCTTCTCCGCCACGGTACAGTTGAATAAAAAAACCTGGACAAAATGTCCAGGTTTAACCGAAGTAATCAAATTCATCCGGGTGTTTTCCAATTCGTTCGCCCGTGTGAAGCGCACTAATCTTTTCCATATCATCATTCGTTAAAGAAAAGTCAAACAAGTCAGCATTTTGTTTTTGCCGATCCTTGTTGGAAGACTTAGGGATAATAATGATCCCTAGCTGCCAGTGCCAGCGCAGAATAATCTGAGCTGCCGTTTTATCGTAACGTGCAGCAAGCTCCTGAAGCACGGGTTCATCAAAATAATTTCCACGTGCCAGCGGAGACCATGCTTCCACATGGATGTCACGGTCCTGACAGTATCTCAACAGATTTTCCTGATAGAGACGAGGGTGGAACTCAACTTGGTCCACTACGGGCTTCACTTGAGCTTCGTCCATAAGCTCCTCTAAGTGATGCTCCATGAAGTTACAAACACCGATCGCCTTCACGCGTCCTTCACGATACAGTTTCTCCATTGCTTTCCATGTCTCTGTAAATTTCCCTGGAACCGGCCAATGAATTAAGTAGAGATCTAAGTACTCAAGGCCGAGACGGTCTAAACTGCGGTCAAAAGCATCCAGTGTCTCCTCATAGCCTTGTTCATCATTCCATACTTTTGTAGTGATGAATAATTCTTCTCTTGGTACACCGCTCTCACGGATTCCTCTTCCCAAGCCGGATTCATTTCCATAAAAAGAAGCAGTGTCCAGATGTCTGTACCCTAGATCCAGGGCTGATTGAACTGCCCGTACCACTTCCTGCTCTTCTTCCATTTTATATACGCCCAGGCCAAGCTTCGGCATGGGCACCCCATTGTTCAATGTTACCGTTTCCGTTAAACTCACTGAATTCCTCACTCCTTTGCATTACTTTACCTTGATAAATTACCCTTGATGGCAATCCGTTCAAACATAACCAAAAGACGAAGGATGAGCGTGATTCAGTAAAAAGTCTTCCGGATATTCTCCTATTAAAAATAAACGGTGCAGAGGTCTAGTCATGGCAACATATAGAAGCTTCACATCGAGCGTTGTGTCTTGATAAGAATGACCTTCACTATAAAGAAAGACGACATCAAACTCTAATCCTTTCGCTAAATAAACCGGTAATACCATTCGATCAGTCATTTGACTCTGTGTCTCGTCAAACATCGTAAATCCCGCGCCAATATCCTCCAATTGCTCAGCGGCGAGTGCGGCTTCTTTTTGCGTTTTCGTTACTACGGCAAAACTCTTCATCCCACTCGCTTTAAGATCACTCAGCTTATCTTTAAAAATCTCCAGCCACCCTTGATTGCGATTGATAAACTGTGGTTTTTCTCCATGCCGAACCACAGGTTCTGCTTTTGGAAGGTTTTCAGGCATCAGCTCCAGTAATTCGTTAGCCAGATTCATAATCTCAATCGTGGTTCGATACGTTTTTTGCAATTTAAGATAATTAACGTTTTGAAACACACTGCCCATCAAGCTCTCCCACTCTTTCAAACCTCTGTAGCGATAAATGCCTTGTGCCAAATCGCCTACGATTGTAAACAAGTCTGTTTGGAACGCGTGCCTCAAACTGTACAATTCAAAAAAACTATAATCCTGCGCTTCATCAATGACTACCTTCTTGGCCTGATCCTCTTTTGCTATACCGGCAATCCAAGATTTCAGATAAAGGAGGGCCGCTAAATCTTCCGACTGGAGCTTCTGTTTACGCAAATAGTTCCGTGTCCACGCCCTCATTTGTTTCAGCTCTTCTGTATCCTGGTCAATGAACGAACGAAATATTCGTTCTTCATATAAATGAACATAGGCATCGAGCAGCTTCCATTTAGGATAGTTTTTCATAAAGGTCTGAAGAACCGTTTTAGCTTCCTTTTTAATTTCGTCCAGCGCCTCTTCTTTCCTTGTGATTAAGAAACTGACGCGCTTTTTCCTTTTTTCAGGATCTTTCATTCCAAAAAGCGCCCTGTCCAATTGATCGTCATATTTCTTGGCCAGAGTGGAGAGAATCTGCTTCTTTTTCCTGTTTAATTCACTGCGAAGAACGGCTTTAATCTTTTGAACTCTTACTTCATAAGGAAAATAATGATAGTGTTTATAAAATAATTGATTAATGGCTTTCGCACTCTTTAATTTGAACCCCGCCAACCGGAAGTCTTCACGGACGGTATAACTTGATTCAATGTACTTACTATACTGTTCCATTACTTCCTTAAAAGAATCGGAACCTTTATAGCCCGCTGACCAAAGCTCGGTCGAATGTCCGGAATTCCCGGCTTCCACCGTATTCATTAAGTTCATATGCTGAGTGGTGACCGGCCAGCTTATATCCGTCACTGCCTGAACAAAGTCAATAAAGGTGGTTTGTCGGGCTTTGTGAACCCCTAGCTCAGGCAGTACTTCCGATATGTACTGAATAAAAAGCTGGTTAGGTGCTAAAATCAGCATTTCTTCTGGCTTGAAGATATCTCTCATGGAGTAGAGAAAGTATGAAATTCGGTGCAGGGCAATCGTCGTCTTACCGCTCCCAGCTGCCCCCTGGACAATAATCGGCTTACGCAAGTCCGCCCGAATGACCTCATTTTGTTCTTCCTGAATCGTTGCTACGATTTCAGTCAGCCGGTTTTCTGCATTTTGAGAAAGAGAGTCCTGGAGAAGGTCATCTTTCGTCGTGATGTCAATATCGCGGAAATTCTCCAGTTCTCCTTCCTCGATCTGATACTGCCGCTTGAGGGAAACACGACCTTCATAGCGTTCTCCTTCCGCTTCATAACTGACTTCTCCAATTCGCCCTTCATAGTAAACATTCGCAAGAGGAGACCGCCAGTCCAGAATAATCGGAAGCTGTGTTTCACGATCAAACAAGGACATCTTCCCGATATAAAACACTTCTCTCTCGGGTTTTTCTTTACGGTGAAAATCAATGCGGGCAAAGTAAGGTTTCTTACGCAAACGATGAAGACTTTCCAACTGATCGGCAGACATTTTCATAAAATTCGCGTGAGACAGCATCTCCTGATACCTCAGACTGCTGTCCTTAAAGTCCAGCCTAGCTAACGTATCCTCCTGACGTCTTTTTAACGCCTCCTGGTCCGTTTCCTGAGCGGCGATCAGTTGATCCATATATGCTTTTGTAAAAGATAAACGTTCTAATTCCTGAGGATAATCGGGGTGTTGAGCGGCCATTTGTCATTCTCCTTCCCTTATATAGGACTGGCTTAGAGAAGTCTCGATCGTCATGATTTTATTTATTTAGGTTCTGCTAAACCTCCGTACTAATTCTTATAGATAAGCTCCCGTTTGTTGAAGACTCAGTTTCGAGATATCTCGTGAGAGAGTTAGGTCCTGCGGGGAACGACTCGCTTTCCGTGGGCATGTGCTGAGCCTCCTCAAGCTAACGCTTTCCGGGGTCTCACCGATCATGTTGATCCCACAGGAGTCTCCCCGTTCCCCTCCGGACCTGGCCGAATCTGATACTCGAAACCACCTAACACTCTATAAGCATGGGGTGATGAGGTTATTTTCATGTTAGGACGATGTGAAAAAGCTTGTTATGGAAGCATTTTAGAACCTATTTAGGAGGAGAACATTCTCTCTTGAAAAGGGTCCGTTATTCTCACATAGCCAGCCCCTCTCTATATCAGCAACGGACCTAAGATATCTCGAAACTGAGTCTTCAAGTAACCGGCCCTTTAGCGTAATAAATTTTTTAAAAAACTAACCACGTTTAGCAGATTGTTTATTTAAGAGGATTATTACATTACCATATAATATATGGAAGCGCAATCACGAATCAATAAAAAAAGCTGCCCCACTAAAGTCGGGCAGCTCTATCTAGTTTATTACTGACGTTTTTTATTTTCTACATACTTTGGCAGACGACTTTCAAACACTGCGAAGGAAAATACGCGCAGGAAGATAGGATATAAAGCGACGAGTCCTAAAATATCTCCGATAAATCCAAGAATATTGGTAGTAAACATAAGGACAGACAAGATAATCATTAAAACCGTAGTAACCATTCCAGTCAGCCCGTTAACCGGAGTCCATGCACCGGCAATAGTCTTCGTATCCTGCTCGAGCAATTCAAAGCAGCGATAATGATAAGGGCGTACCCTGAACCAGTTCGAAGCCGTGATAAGTTCATCTCGATCTCTGATCTCTTTGTAACAGTAACGACAGATGTTCGTGTTCATTGATCTACTCCTGAAAAAGGTATTTTTTCATTAACACACATTCATTTCCCTTTTCATTATAACGTAATTTATCCATAACTCTAAGCATTAATGTAATCCCACGCCCATTTTCATCCAAATCTTCTACTTCCGGAAACCAGTGCTTAACATCACTCGAAACCTGGTAAGGTCTCCAATCAAAACCATCCCCGAGATCCTGGACTCTGACAAGCATCGTCCTATTCAAAAATAATATCTTAAGTTTGATAGGTTTTTCACTACTCTCCTCATGCCCGTGCTTCCAGGCATTGGTGACAGCTTCTGAAATCGAAGCATCCACTAATAGTTGATCCTTGCCAAAGACAGACGTTAAGTGTGGATAAACTTCTCTTCTTATTTCACACAACTCTTTGGGGTGGTTGATGTTGACTTCATAAGATGTTTTCATCCTCCAACCTCTCCTCTGCAAAGTTGATCCCCGCTTAGCTTTTTCATAAACCTTGCTTTCTCTATAACGGATATGCGCCTTGCTGAATGGAAAAAACTTAGTGTCTTATGAACCGTATTCCCCAAAAACATGAAATTAAAAAGGTATTAAGCCTATAAAATAAAATAAAAAGGACAAGGCAGCCGATATACTGCCTTGTCACAACTAACTTTTTTCAAAATTTTGGATAACTTCAATAACTTTTTCTTTAGTCTGACCGCTTTGATAATGCTCCATTTTATCGATTAAAGCCTGTTTGTTATCCATTAAACGGTGGATTTCCTCTAAAAATCGATCATCTGTCAGTTCTTCTTCTTCAAGTTTGTGTGCAAAACCTTGTTTCACAAATGAGTCAGCATTTAAAATTTGATCACCGCGGCTCACTTTTCTAGATAAAGGTATCAGAAGCATCGGTTTATGAAGTGCCAGAAATTCAAATATGGCATTCGAGCCCGCTCGAGAGACAATGTAATCAGAAGCCGCAAACAGGTCCTTTAGTTCTTCATTTACATACTCAAACTGAGCATAACCAGCCCGGTTAATCGAAGCATCCTTATGATCTTTTCCACAAATATGAATGATCTGCACATTTTTTAATAAAGCATCTAAATTATTGCGAATTGCATCATTCAGCCGTTTCGAGCCGGTGCTTCCTCCCATAACCATCATCACTGGTTTCTGTTTATGGAAATTACAGTAAGACAACCCTTTTGAGCGCTTACCTTGAAACAATTCTTCCCTTACGACTGCACCAATAAATTCTGCTTTTTCTTTTGGAAGATAGTTCATCGTTTCCGGAAAAGTGGCGAGCACTTTTTTAGCAAAAGGAAAAGACAATTTATTCGCAAGTCCCGGTGTATAATCTGATTCATGAATAATGGTAGGAACCCTCTTCAGTTTTGCAGCAGCAACGACGGGTACCGAAACAAAACCACCTTTAGAAAAGATCACTCCAGGCTTCCGCTTGCCGATAATTGAGAAAGCCTGGAGCAGCCCTTTCATTACTTTAAACGGATCTTTCATATTTTCTTTAGATACATAACGTCTAAGTTTCCCAGTGGATATGCCGTGATACGTGACTCCATCAATTGATTCGATCAGTTGTCGTTCAATTCCTTCATAAGAACCAATATAATCAACTGTATATCCTCGCTTCTGAAACTCAGGAATCAATGCCAAGTTTACAATTACGTGGCCAGCGGTGCCTCCACCTGTAAATAAAATTCGTTTTTCACTCATACTCTTCCAACGTCCTTTCTATCCTGTTCATGCTAGGTATGCCTTCCTTATCTATGCTATAATCCTCGTATTCCTTTTAGCTCTATCAACTCTGGTCATGCCCTATTTAGGGAGTTTTACGATGCAGAGCAGGGGAATATTTTGCCTTAACAATACAAAAAACATCATTACTTACTCAGCCATTCCTCTAAAGGAATTGTAACAGAAAAGGACGGTCACGATGTATCAAACCTATACCCTTAAAGAAAAAATAAAATTATTCTCCACAATATTGCTCCCTATTCTAATCACCCAAATTGGCATGTATGCGATGAATTTCTTTGATACGGTGATGGCCGGTCAGGCTGGCCCGGATGAATTAGCAGGGGTGGCGATTGGATCCAGCATATGGATGCCCGTTTTTACAGGACTAAACGGCATACTCATGGCTATTTCCCCAATTGTAGCTCAATTAAAAGGAGCCCGCAGAGAAAAGGAAATCCCTTTTTCCGTTAAACAAGGGGTTTATCTCGCGGTACTCTTAGCTGTTCTTATTGGTTCCATTGGATTCTTTCTATTGGATCCCATTCTCTCACTCATGAACATTGAACCTTCTGTCCGATACGTAGCCAAATATTATTTAATCACATTAGGAATCGGAATCATTCCATTATTCATTTTCAATATCCTTCGCTCTTTTGTGGATGCACTTGGACTTACTCGTATTTCAATGGGCATTATCCTGCTTACACTCCCAACAAATATTTTATTTAATTACGTATTTATTTTCGGTAAATGGGGTGCGCCTGAGCTTGGAGGCGTCGGGGCAGGAATTGCCTCTGCTCTTACCTACCTTGTATCTTTTATTTTAATTGTACTTACCATCCACAAGCTCCATCCATTAAGGCATTATCATATCTTCAGAGGATGGATAGTTCCTTCATTGAAAGAATGGTGGGCTCAGCTGAAGATTGGCGTTCCGATCGGGTTTGCGATCTTTTTTGAAACCAGTATATTTGCGGCTGTTACTTTTTTCATGACCGCTTATGATACCAATACTATCGCCGCTCACCAGGCAGCGATTAATTTCGCTTCCTTTTTATACATGATGCCTTTAAGTATTGCGTTTACTCTTACAATTGCGGTCGGTTTTGAAGCAGGAGCAGGGCGGTTTACAGATGCAAGAAGCTATTCCTATCTAGGTATAGGCACAGCTGTCGCCATGTCCGTGGTGGCCGGACTTGTCCTATACCTCATGGACGATTCAGTAGCCAGACTTTACAGTTCTAATGAAACGGTGATCGAATTGACGAAAAACTTTATTTTCTTTGCGATCTTCTTTCAACTGTCCGATGCTTTTGGAGCCCCCATCCAGGGAGTTCTCCGCGGTTATAAAGATGTAAACATAACGCTGGTCATGGCGTTCATATCCTATTGGGTAATCGGGCTTCCAAGCGGGTATCTATTAGCGAACTATACGAGTCTCGGCCCCTACGGATATTGGATGAGTTTGATTATCGGCCTGACGGTCGGAGCCATTGCTCTCTTGTTCCGCATGCTCTCCCTGCAGCGTAAGAACATCGTCAAGAAACAGCCAGCATAAAAAGAGTCCCTCCACTATTTGGAAGGACTCTTTTCCTTTTAACTTGGCTTTGATAAATTACCATATTCAATTAAAGTAAAGCTCCTGTTTGTTGAAGACTTGATTTCGAGATGAATGGGTCCGTTACGTTAGATGGATAAGGGTTGGTGGGGAAATAACTCGCTTTCCTGTGGCCCTACACGATGTAGGGTCGATCGACGTTGCCACACGAAGTGGCGATTTTAGTCGATCCTCCTTTTTACCAGGAGCCTCCTCAGTCGTTTCACTCCCTGTGGGGTCTCCCCTAGATCCTTCTCCCACGGGAGTCTCATCATTTCCCCACCAACCCCACTATAATTCTGCGAACGGACCCTGCCAGAAGAGAATAGTTCTCCTCCTTAATCTGTATTAAATGCTTTTATGACAGGCTATTGTGCATCGTTTCACCCTGGAAATAGGTACAGAACCACCTGCTCTAATTCCATACCAGTTAAAGTGGTTTCGAGCTTCTGATTTGGCAAAGGCCGGAGGGGGATGATGAAGACTCCTAGGTTAAAAGCGGAAGCACCTTGGTCAGCGTCGTATGGACTGGACTGAGCTGGCGGAGATAAAGAAAACACGAAGAGCGGAGCGATTCGATGTTGCCTTATCGTACAGTAGTGAGGGAAGTCTCACTAGACGCTAGGGGCTGGAGCTGGATAGCTCTCCATATCGTTTATGTTCTGATATTTGATTAAGACTAAAAAAAGAGTAAGAACGGGATGAACATGATCGGTGAGATCCCGCAGGGCTGTTAAGCCCGAGGAAGCTCAGCACATGTCCGCGGAAAGCGAGCCGTTCACTGGAGCCCCTTTCACCAGACAATATCTCGAAACTGAGTCTTCAACAATCCGGCCCTTTTGTTTAATAATGGGCTTATGAAATCACGGACAAGGTTTTACAGAGCCCTTACTTTTGAGCTAGGTTCATTACGACTAATCGTTCTTCTGTCATTTCATCGATGCTGTATTTCGGACCTTCTTTGCCCCATCCGCTTGATTTCACGCCGCCATAAGGCATGAGGTCAACACGATATTGAGAAGAATCATTAATCATGAGTCCGCCAACCTCAACGTTTTTAGCGGCATAGAAAGCTGTATCAAGGTTTTGAGTGAATATACCGCCCTGCAGTCCATATTGAGACTGATTCACTTCGTTAATGCATTCTTCCATGTTGGAAAAAGGAATGATGGATACGACAGGTGCAAATATCTCCTCACACACAACTTTCATATCGTTTGTCACATTGGTCATGACCGTTGGTTTTAGTAAAGCCCCTTCTCTTTCACCGCCATAAAAGACTTCAGCGCCTGCATCTTTTGCTTCTTTGATCCAGCTTTCAGCCCTTTTGGCTTCTTCCTCACTAATCATTGGTCCAACGTCTGTTTCCGGATCGTTCGGATCTCCCACATTAAGATCTTTAATCGCATCTACTAATTTATTTTGGAACTCTTCTTTTACTTCTTCATGGACGTAGATACGCTGTACAGAAATACAAACCTGCCCAGCAAAAGCAAAGCTCTTAGCAGCAATATTAGCAGCTGCTGCATCCACATCTGCTTCTTTATCCACGATAACAGGCGAGTTGTTTCCAAGTTCTAAAATCAATTTATTTAAACCAGTATTCTGCTTCAGCTTCAGACCGACTTTAGCACTTCCGGTAAAGGTGTACATATTGATTCTTGAATCTTCCATCATTTGATTTCCTACAGTAGAGCCGGATCCGACCACTACATTCAAGAAACCTTTGGGAAGTCCAGCCTCTTCAAATAACTCTGCCAGTTTTAGAGCAGAAATCGGAGTCTTACTCGTTGGTTTTAAGACGACCGCATTTCCGGCAGCAATAGCTGGTGCTATTTTGTGAGCCACCAGATTAATTGGAAAGTTGAACGGGCTAATTGCTCCAACTACACCGACAGGCACTTTAATGGTAAATGCCATGCGATTCTCTGAACCTGGAGCTGCTTCCACCGGAACGCCTTCCCCGTGTACACGTTTTGCTTCTTCTGCTGATAGCTCGACCGTTTGAGAAGCTCGGTCAATTTCGGTGCGTGTCTGTTTCAACGGCTTTCCGGCTTCCATAGTCATATTCTGAGCTAGTTCTTCTTTATTTTCGAGGAGCAGTTCACTAACCCGCTTTAAGATTTCGTAACGTTTATAGGGGCTCATCTGATTGTTTTTAAACGCCTTCTGAGCTGCCTCAACCGCCTGGTTCACTTCTTTTTCAGAAGCTTTGGCAACTTCTGCATACTTTTCCTGAGTATATTTATTAAGTACTTCTAATTTATCATCCGTATCGATCCATTCTCCATTAATATAAAGTTTATAGCTTTTTACCATTAATGATCTCTCCTTCATATGGAATCTATTACTATATTTCCTTTATATGTGAACTATAAACGTAGCCCTGCATCGTGCAGGGCTACGAAAACCAAACCACCAACACCCTATTTCTCCACACGTAATGAATGAAAGTTTCATCCTATTTCACACATAAAAAAAGTCTGAGCGGAAAACCCGCCCAGACTTTTCAACTTATAAGAAGATACCGGCAATTGTTGCAGAAAGCATAGAACCAAGGGTAGCACCGATTAGGAGTTTCAGACCGAAACCGGATACTCGGCCACCTTTTTCAGCGTCAATTCCCTGAACAGTACCTGCGATGATTCCGATACTTGAGAAGTTAGCGAAACTGGTCAGGAATACAGTTACGATTCCGACTGTTTTTTCGGATACATTTTCAAGCATTCCCTGGAATTCAAGCATCGCTACGAATTCATTCGTTACAATCTTCGTACCCATAATGGCACCTGCATCGACAACTTCTGCCGCTGGAATACCCATAAGCAAGCCGATTGGAGCAATAATATAACCAAGCAGCTGCTGAAGTGTAAAGCCACCAAAGATGGCACCAAAGACGGCATTAGCAAGTTCAAGAGAAGCAATAAAAGCAATTAGCATGGAAGCAACAATTAGAGCAATTTTACCGCCGTCAAGCGCTCCATTCCCCATCGCTTCGAAAAAGCTTTTCGCATTAGAAACGTCCTGGATATCTACTTCATCCTCTTCTTTAGGAACATTAACCGGTGCAATAATAGAAGACACAATTAGTGCACTAAACATGTTTAACGGAAGAGCGACCAGGATATACTCATCTGGGAGTATGCCCAGATAGGCTCCAACAATTGAAGCAGAAACGGATCCCATGGCTGATGCACTTACAATGTAAAGACGGTTGTCATTTAAATTATGGAACTGTGATTTAATCGCAATAAGTGCTTCTGATTGTCCAAAGAAAATACTATTTACAGCGTTGAAGGATTCTACTTTTGGAAGGCCTGTAATTTTTGATAAGCCCCAGCCCAAATATTTAATGATGAAAGGAAGAATCTTCAAATACGTTAATACGGAAAGAATCGTTGCGAAGAATATAATAAGCAACAGTACATTAAAGAAGAACACTCCGTTCTCTCCTACTTCTACACCGCCAAGAACGAAGTTGACCCCTTCTGTTCCGTACTCAATTAAACGGTTGAAAACCCATGATATTCCTTTAATAATTTGCTGTCCGACCGTAGTATTGAACATAAATGCTGTAAGAACTAGCTGAACGGCCAGCATGATTCCTACACCCTTATAATTGATATTCTTACGGTCATTGGACATAAGAAACGCAATGCCTAAGATAACGGCAACAGCTGCAATCCCTAATAATACCCCTATAACATTATTCACTGTTGGTTCCTCCCCTAATATAATGAAAATAAAAACGAAAAATGAAAATGCTTTCATAAACATATTCTACCTTGGATTTTAACAGGTTGTCAGACGTCATGCAAGCTGTCATCCATATACGAAATTTTCACTTAATTCGCCTTCATTTTCTTCACAAACCCTAGTGTACGTGACAAATCATGCTTTAAAAAGATAAAACCTCCGGTGCTTTTTCCACCAGAGGATAAAACTGTTTTTTTCTATTGAGTAATAAACATTTGGGTCCAGTAATGGCCATAGCTTCCGCCGTTAGCATATCCCACACCGATCTGCTTAAGATTCGGATCGAGAATATTTTTTCTGTGCCCAGGGCTATTCATCCAACCGTTTACAACTTGTTCTGGCGTACTCTGACCGGCAGCAATGTTTTCCGCTGCTCTGCGATACGATACATTAAAGTCTCTCATCATGTCAAAGGGAGAGCCGTATGTCGGGGAGTTATGTGAAAAATACCCCTTATTCGCCATATCTCTGGACTTATAACGAGCCACACGGGAAAGCTGCCAATTTTCTTTTAAGGCAGGCAATCCTTGTTGAGCGCGCTCCTGATTCGTTAAATCAATGACCTGCTGCTCCGTTGACTTCACTTGTCTTTTTAACGGAATCGTTACTCGGTCTCCAGGGTAGATTAAATCTGGATTATTAAACTGAGAGTTGGCGTTTATAATCTCTGAAAGACCAATTTGATAACGCTTGGATATTTTCCATAATGTATCGCCACTCTTAACCACATAAGTGTCTGTGGCAGCCTGAGTAGGCTGAGGGCTCTGTATAAACATAACAGCTGATAATAAAAGGACACCTATCCATAACCATGTTTTCATGTACATTCGCTCCTTTTTGTTCTAATCAGGAGTAGTTTGGCTCAAACCTCTAAAAATATGTACAGGATGAAGAAACACCTGCTAACGGCATAGTCAGCAGGCGCTTGAAAGCTAATTTAGTGGAGGTAATATTTCAGAAAGCAAACTTCCACTTAGTTAATCCCCCTAAGTTCAAAGCTTCGTTTAAGCTCAAGTTAACTAATTACGCCATATTGAACAATATCCACTTCCACTTTTGGAGTGATCGTAATATTAGGAAACTCTTCTTCCCACTTAACTTTTTCCCAATAATCAGGATGGTACGAATGTACGTTGCGACCGATTTGGAAAACATCACTGTTAGCCTCTTGCACAGTGGCTATTATTCCCTCAGCCTGTTCGGTCAGCAGCTCTGATAATTTCTTATTCAGCTCTTTAATTGTTTTCTTAGAGGTTAAGTGGTCTCTTGGATATTCAACAACTCTTACCTTAAGTTTCATAGTAATATCAGCCGTAACTTGACCGTTTTCTACCTTTACTTTCATATCCTGCTTGTTCCTCATCACCCGGAAGGTAAGGTAGTTTCTTATCGCATTTTCCTCTTCGTCGGTTACCTTTAAGGTAAAGCTAGCGACCTTACCTCTTATTCCCTCCAATAACATAAGCAGAGTTGTTTGATGATTCGGGATAAATTTACCAGTATAAGCATCCTTATGAAACAAAGCCAGACCTTGAAAGTTCAATAGATTCTGGTCTGTGTCTACACTTAACAGAGGCACCGCGAAATCGATTCCCGGCTCGAGCAGTTCCCCATGCAGAACTTCGATATTCTCCCCAGTAGAGTGAGTTGCCGCGACCTGTCCTTCCAGGAGACCACTAATATACTTACTTACACTGGATTCATTGATAGGAGTCATCCGAATCGCGTCCTCTGCTTTTCCTTCCACCACGGCTATATAAGCGTTTAAATTGTTGTTAGGATTACGATAAAACTGGTCAAAAATCGGCTGAATCGAATTTTTAGCTAATTCTTCTCCCATTAATATTACTTTGGCTTTGGAAGGATCAAACGTGTTAGCTATCATCTGGTCCGTATGGTCCCTAGCCTCCCTGGGAGTTTTACCTTCCGTCGTAAGAATTTGAACCGTTTCACTGGTTGGACCTTCTGTACTTCTTTTTACGGTTGGAATGGAAACGGTCTCTGTAAGAGTTCCGTCTCCATTTTGATCGTACCCAATCGAGAGTACCAGTTTTACATCTTTAAATTGTCGCGTATCCCAACAGCCGGTTAATAACACAAGACATGTTAAGATGCATATCGATTTCCTCTTCATGGTGATTCTCCTTTCTGTAAACTCCCCCTGATCAGGCTGATAAAATAGATAATAAACAGGAAAGCTACGGAAAAGATATAGCCAAGCAACACGACAAAGTTATTAAATTGATCTACCGTTTCCATGTTGTATCCAATAAACATAGGCGGAACCAAAATAAGGAGTGCTGCAATGATGTAAAACAGTGTGGTTTTTTTAGTTTCGAACACATCAATCAGTCCAAGTCCGGTCATATAAACATACGTGGTTAAAGTAGTGGCTACATTCACCACCCATATCGATAAGAAGAAAAGATCAAGTCTTGCAACGATTACAAGATCAAATGATTTCAGCATATATAGCAGAGGTTCCTGTATGAAACTCATTTCCTTAGTACTAAAGAATGTAAAACTTACAAGTACTGTGAATAGATAAAACAAAATGACGAACCAGTGAGCATAGAAAATGGTGCGCAGTCTCTGAGCAGGGCTGCCTTCTACCTTCGAATAAATAACCAGGCTGATGATAAACCCGAAAAAAGATAGAACGGCTTCATTTGCTCCTTTAATCACAGGCATCCAACCAGCATTCAGGATCGGAAATAGAAACACAAACTGGGAGTCTTTTAAGGCGTAAAGGACCAATGCTATAAGAATGAGTAGGAAAATCGAGACAAACGTATAAAACCTGGCCATCGCGTTGAGCCCCCCGGATGCTAGATATAAACAGACTAGGATCATCGTAAGTGCCAGGATCCAGAACGGAGTCTGAGGAAGAACCCAGAGACTAATGAGGCGGACAAACAGCAAAAGAATAACCATGGCAACCATGGAAAAGTACGCGACATACAACAAAGAAATCCCTTTTCCAATCCATTTGGAAAACACGGCCTCATTGATCTGAAAGAAGTCTTTATCCGGGTAGCGCTTGGCAATGAGCCAAATAACCAACAGCACGATTTGCAGAAAAACACCACCGATTAATAAAGAAATCCAGCCATCCTGCTTAGCCTGGGAATGGAGGTCATAGGGCAGGGACAGAATTCCGACGCCAATTTCTGTTTGAACGATTATAAAGAAATATTGGCGGCGGGACAATTTAGTTTTTATTGTCGTCTTGTTCATGCTGCACCCACTCTCTTGACTCCCCCATAGCTTTTTCTTGTAACGGATTGGCATCTTTCGGCCGCTTCTTCATCATAAACAGGGGAAGCCTGACAAACGTGTCTTTCAAGTCGCTAATATTAAGCGGTGCTACTGGAGCAAAGTAGGGTACTCCAAAAGACTCCAGTCTTATTAAATGAACTACTAAAAAAAGGAAACCAAAAACAATTCCTATAAAACCAAACGTCCCGGCCAGGAAAATCAACGGAAAGGTCATCAATCTGAGGGTTGTACTTAATTCATTCGAAGGAACAACATACGAGGCAATCGCCGTCAGAGCAACCACGATAACCATTAAGTTCGACACAAGACCTGCCCGCACAACAGCATCCCCGATTACAAGACCTCCCACAATTCCTATGGTCTGTCCTACCGGTGATGGAAGCCGGATCCCTGATTCTCGTATTAATTCTATAATGACGACCATTATTAATGCCTCCAGCAAAGGAGGATAAGCTATTTCATTTATAGAACTTTTCACAGGCAGCAGCAGCTCATCTGGGAGCACTTCATAATGAAAGCTGATAACAGCAATATAAAAGGCCGGTAATCCAATGGCTATTATAAAACTTGCAAGCCTGACAAGCCGTACAAATGTACCTGTGTACCATCTGGCATTATAATCATCCGAAGCCTGATAAAACATAAAAAAAGTCGAAGGCGCAATTAATGCCGTCGGGCTGCCTTCAGCCATTAGAGCGATGCGGCCTTCCAGAATATTTGCCGTTACCCGATCAGGACGTTCCGTATTCAGCATCTGTGGAAATGGAGAATAAGGGTTATCCTCAATGAATTCTTCAATATACCCAGGACTCTGAATCATGTCTACACTGATCGCTTTAATGCGTTTTTCCATCTTTTTAACTATCTCAGGGTCTGCAATTCCATCCATATAAACGATGGCAATATTGGTATTCGTTTTTTTTCCTACTTTGAAATATTTGACTACCAAATCACGATGTTCAATTTTCTTCCGAACGAGGTTGAGGTTAATCATTAAATTTTCAATAAATCCATCATGCGAACCTCGAACTATTTTTTCATTTTGAGGCTCTTCCACATTTCGGTTGAATACCGAAGTTACATTAAAACGTGTGATAGTCGAGCAACCGTTTTCCATATAAATCGCATGGCCTCGCAGCAGGGTAGGAATCATCTCTTCCAGATTTTCAGAACTTCTGGCGTTCGGGATTTCCGATATATGTTCGACGTGCCCCATTTCAAGCGGAGTAAAAATATTTTGCTGGACTTTCTCCTGATCCACAAGTGGCTCAAAGTACATCAGAACCGCCTGTCCATTATTCATCGCTCTTATTTTCAAATCATCTGTTCTCTTAAATTCATTTAAAAGGTATTCCACATTATCCGATAATTTTTTAGAGCTCGGCTGGTTCGGTTCTTGCGCTCTATTTTTATTGCTCGTATCTTCAATTTTATCTCTATTTCCTAATAAATTTCTTAGAAATCCCATTTAGCATCACCTGCTTCTAGGCTTCCACATAAAGGCAGTCCTTATACAAATTTTCCATTACACAAAAAAACCAGATGAACGCAGAACCGTCCACCTGGTTGGTGATTTTCATAAAATGCTTATTAAAGCATAGCGCCGGATTGTGGAAGACTCAATTTCGAAATAACTCGGGTCCTTTGCCAAAAGTTTGATGAGGGGGCTACGGAAACAACTCGTCTTGTTCCATCACCCAGACACTCGAGACATAAGCCGATCATCAACGGATTGAAAAACCGCAATCCTTTTGATGATCGGCTTATGCTGGTCGTGTCTTTCGGAGTGATTCCACATTTGAACACTTTCCTGCTGCCCTACACGAAGTGCGGTCGTGCAGGGCCGAAAAGCGAAATCGTCTCCCGCAGGACCTTCCGCTCAAAAAAATATACCGAAACTGAGTCCTCAACAAACGGGAACTATACTGGAACATCAACCTGGAGAGTTAATAGCAGATTTCTTTAATGCCCTGGGAAAAAGGCCATTTGCAGGATAAAGATGACTGCAAACACATAGAGAATCCAGTGTACTTGTTTTCCTTTCCCCATAACCAGTTTCAAAACAGGATACGTAATGAATCCAAGCGCAATCCCAGTAGCTATACTGGACGTAAGCGGCATAGTAAGAATGATTATGAAAGCAGGGAAGGCATCATCAAAGGTAGTCCAATTTACTTTAGCCAGACCTTCCATCATAAAACAACCAACAATCAACAGTACAGGCGCTGTAATTGCAGGCAGTCCTGAAACAGCTCCTACCAGCGGAGCAAAGAACATGGAAAGAAGGAATAAACCAGCAACTACCACGGTCGTCAGTCCAGTCCTTCCACCCGCGGCCACTCCAGACGAAGATTCAATGTAAGCAGAAGATGGACTGGTACCGAACATGGCACCCACCGTAGTGGCAGAAGCGTCAGCCATTAAAGCAGCTCTCGCCCGGGGCAGACTGCCATCTTTACGTATAAAGCCTGCTTGTTCAGCGACTCCAACCATCGTACCTGTCGTATCAAAAATCGTAACGAGCAAGAACGCAAAAATAACCGTATATAAACTATTGGTAAATACTCCGGCAATATCCATATCCCAGAATACAGGACTTGGCGGCACGGACATGACTCCGCCAATCTCTAGCTGACCAGTGAAATAGCCGATTACAGCTGTAATCACCATACCGATAAACAAGCCGCCCGTCACGTTACGCGCAATAAGGATTAACGTAATGAACAATCCACTAATAGTCAAAAGTGTACCCGGGGCAGTCAGATCTCCAAGCGTCACGAGCGTTTCTTCACTTGCTACAATGATCCCTGACATGCGCAGTCCCAAAAAGGCTATAAATAAGCCAATTCCTGAAGTAATTCCATATTTTAAAGAAGCAGGTATAGCGGTAATTAAGGTTTCCCGAAGTTTAGTCAGACTTAAAATAACAAAAAGAATACCGGCTAAAAATACGGTTCCAAGGATAACCGAGTAGCTAACATCCTGCTGAATAACCTCGGTGACGAAATAAGCATTCATCCCCATTCCCGGTGCAATGGCAATCGGGTAATTTGCGGCAAAAGCCATAATTAATGTTCCAACCACAGCAGCTATAATGGTCGCCATGAATACTTGTTCGAATGGCACACCAGCCGCTTCAAGGATTCCCGGGTTCACTACCACGATGTACACCATCGTAAGGAACGTAGTGATTCCGGCTAATAGTTCAGTTTTTACATTCGTATGGTTTTCTTCTAATTTGAATAATTTCTTCATTTTTTAAATCCCCTGTCTCGCATGTAAAATCACAACGTTTCTAATCATAAGATGAAAACGAACAAAAATCAATGGTTTTAACTTTAATGTTCGTGTTTTAATGGAGATTTCACATAAAAAAGGTCTGAACCTAGAGGTCAGACCTTTTTTCAACTGTGTCATTCGGACGATACCAGTCTATCATCTTCCGGGTGTCCTGCTGATCTAAATAAAGACAGCGTGCGACGGCCCCACCTACCCCAGATTTCAAAGTTACACGTATACTTTCCAGATCCACCCGCTTCTGAAGGATGGTCTGAGTAACGGCAGCCGACTGGATCCGTTTCCTTTTCATAACAAACGTCTGCTTATTAATTAAGCGGCTCTTCAGCGTCAATTGCTGATCAGACAAGTTCCACCCCGCATCTTTATAGGCTAAGAAACCTATACCTGTAAACGCAAGCGCAGCGATGATCGCGAGCAGGCCATATGGGAATAGGAAAATACTTAGTGGAATGACGGCCACCCAGGCGAACCACGAATGACGAAGCATATAGCGGCGTTTAGATCTTGTCGGCGGCCGATTCCACTCTACATCCAGCTCATAATCACTGATCATCTGATGCAATACTTTTTCGATCTCTTTCTTTTTAATCAACGGAAGAAGCCGAAGCTGATGCTCGGCACCTTGCTGCATGGCTCCGCCTGCACTGACGAGCGTTACCGACGCATAGCCAAGTGGCTGACGGATTAAATTCTCATCAATCCTCAGGCCCTGAATGCGGTTTAACGGAATCGTCATTTGTTTCTTCTCAAGCCATCCTCTTGTAATGACCAGGTCATCGGCATCCAGAAAAACGCTAAAGTTTGCGTAACGGAAGATGGTGAGAAGAATCGATATACCATAGGCAATTAACAAGATGACAAATGCGGCAAGAGCGACTACTATGACCCCAATACGGAGCCAGGCGAGGACCTCACTGTAAATCGTACCCAGGGGAAGAACTTCGGTAAGCTGAGAGCCGAACACTCCCACTCCTGATAACACGACTCCGGCTCCTCCTGAAGTAATAGCCATTATAACAATGTCTTTCATTTTCATCTCATATACCTTTTCCCTGCTGGAAACCACGTGTTCTTCTTCTACATATTCTTCATCTGTCGTACGTTTATTCTTTTCCCTCGATATGATGGCTTCTAATTCATCTGCATCTTCGCGCTTGATCGCCGTAAGTTCTGCCTCCGCCTTCTGAAGATCACTTGAGCCGGCTGTTTCAATGGATACCTTCACCAGGTTAAAAGGACGGTGAAAGATCCCTTCAGAGAAATCCAGGCTTTGGATTCGGTGAAAAGGAATATAACGCTTTTTCCTTAGAATTAACCCATGCTCAATTCTCAGTTCTCCCTGTTCTACTCTATAAGTGAAACGAAGCCAACGGATTATCCCTCCGCCTAGTACAAAAAGCAGAAAACCAACCGTTATTAAAAGAGGGATCCACTCTACTTCCCCACTGAATATATTACCGTTCAGGAAGATGAGCGCAATAATAGGAAGAGCAGAATCTTTTAATCCTTTTACAAAATTAATAACCGCAGATACTGGATGAAGTCGCTTAGGTTCATACATCATCCTCAGCCACCCTTGCTAAAGATGATATCGAACGTCTAAGTTCCTCTGCCTCCTGTTCATCAAGAGCAGGAATTTTATGTACCGTTGCCGCTGTCGAAATGCTGATCGTTGACAGACGATATTTTCTAAGTAACGGTCCCTGTTCCGTATCCACATGCTGAACACGGACCATTGGGACGAGTGTTCTCTGAATGATAAAAATTCCGTGCTGAAGCTCAATATCCTGTTCTGTCACTTCATACCGCCAACGTTTCCACCTCAGGTCAGGTATTAACCAGACCGAGAGGATCAACTCCATTAATATAATCCCAGCTGCAATCGCAAGCAGCCATTCAGGCCACCCCCAGAAATAGACGGCTCCTCCGACTGCTATACTGACAAGAAGTGTCACGCCTGCCTGGATAGCTCCGTAGACCCGCCATAAGGACAGCGCTCGTTCGGAAATCCGCTGTGCCGGTTCTCTCCACATAAACCATACCTCCTCCATCATCTATCTTAGATACGAAAGAGTTAATCTAAAAGTTTCGTATCCTTTAAAAAAGCCAGACACGACAAGCATGTCATATCTGGCTTCTGAGAAGTCTATTCACCTTTTGATAATTCTCTCGACTTCTTCGTACAAGCTTCCATTGCCTGAATAATTGAACTGCGCATGCCGGAGTGCTCGAGTTCCGTCACTCCGGCAATCGTTACGCCACCAGGGGTGCACACCGCATCTTTTAACTCACCTGGATGTCTGCCAGTTTCTTTAACCATCTTCGCCGCCCCTTGGACAGCCTGGGAGGCAATTTTATAGGCTTTATCTCTAGGAAAGCCCTGCTGAACAGCTGTGTCAGCCATCGCTTCAATAAACATGTAAACAAAGGCTGGAGAAGAACCGCTAATCGCAGGAACCGCATCCATTAGTTTTTCTTCAATAATTTCTGCTTCCCCGAAACTTTCAAAGACTTCCATTACATCCGCTAATTCTTCTTCTGTAACGAAATCATTGGGGCATAACACGCTCATTCCTACTCCGACAAGAGAAGGCGTATTAGGCATTGAACGAATAACCTTAACATTGCGGCCGAATGCTTCTTTGATTGCATCCAGTGTAATTCCCGCTGCAATCGTAACAATAACGGTGTCCGGAGGAACTTCATCCTTTATTTCCTGAATAACTCCATGATAAATGTAAGGTTTAATAGCTAGAAATAATAAATCGCTTTCACGTGCAAGCTGCTTGTTGTCATTTGATATGTGAATTCCATATTCATCTGAGACAAAATCGATGGTTTCATCCGAGAGGGCGGTTGCTGCTATGTTTTCCGCTTTCAACAGTTTCGCATCAATCATTCCCTGGATCATAGCTTGTCCCATCTGTCCGCAGCCAATAAATCCTATTTTTTTATCCACCGGGCATTCCTCCTTATTCTCTCCATTGTATAGGATTATTTCTCACATAACAATTGTCGATCTGATTCGATTGAATTTATGTAAGTGACTAGTAAATATTTCATGTTTTATGGGGAAAAGGTTTACAAATGCGTACAAGTTACCTATAATTAGAATTGTATTCTTCATATCATAGCGAACGACCAAAAATATCATAGCTGCTACGAGAAAAGCCGAGCTGCCTTAAGCTCGGCTTTTTTCGTGGTTCACAGCTCCTTCTCCAGGCTTAACGGCCTGCAGCAATTTCTTAACTTCTTTCTTGCTGCTCCGTGAAACCATGATATAAAGAGTATCTCCTGCTTTAATCTCCGTTTGGCCATACGGAGTGATTACATCTCCTTCTCTGATGATGGCATTAATCAACGCACGATCAGGCAGTTCGATATTCTCAAGTGTCTGCCCTACCACCTCGTTATTTTGTACGACATCAAACTCCATCAGTTCGACATTCGCTTTCCCAATCGAGATCAACTCCAGAGAATGGATCGGGTTGGTCATCTTATCTGACACCAGCTTAAATCGCTCCGCTACCCAAGTAATCGATGATCCTTGGAAGAGGGTAGATGTCAGAACTGTAAAAAAGACCACATTAAAGATCAACTGACTGTTCTCTACTCCGGCAAGCATGGGAAATATAGCTAAGACGATGGGAACTGCTCCTCTCAATCCGGCCCATGAAAGAAACAGTTTCTCTTTTATACTAAAGGAGAAGAAGGCGAGACTAATAAATGTAGCCAACGGACGGGCAATGAAAATCAGAGCCAGAGCAATAAGCAAACCATCAATCATAACCGATAGAGTAAAGACTTCGTTCGGGAATACAAACAGCCCCAGAATAATAAACATCAAAATTTGGGCCATCCATCCGAATCCTTCATGGAAGCGCAGAATCGAGTACCGATAGGCTAATTCTGCATTACCTATCAACACCGCTGCTACATACACAGCTAATAATCCGCTCGCCTGCACAAGTGAACTCGCACTATACGCTAAAAAAGCGAATCCGAGGGCGAATAAAGGATACAATCCACTTGAATCCAGATTAATACGGTTTAAGCTGAAGCTTCCGACGTACCCTACGAGAACCCCAATGAGCAGTCCTGCTCCCATCTGCCAGAAGAAGGATCCAATCATTGGAAATATTTCCGCTTCTCCCGTAGTTAAAATTTGAATGAACGCAATGGTTAAAAACACAGCCATTGGGTCATTAGTACCCGATTCGGCTTCGAGTGTAGCCTCCAGTTTGTCTCTTACATTTTTTCCTTTTAAAACCGCAAACACAGCCGCAGCATCCGTGGATCCAATGATTGCACCGAGCAGCATGGCTTCTACCCAGTCTAAGCCTAATATGTACCTTGCTGCTACCCCGACGATCCCTGTGGTAAGTAGCACACCGACAGTTGCAAGTGTCACCGATGGGCCAATTACTGGCTGTATATTTTTCCATTTCGTCTGCATTCCGCCTTCAAATAAAATAATGATCAAAGCAAATACACCGACCAGCTGTGCCACTTCGGCATTATCAAAATAAATTAACCCGAGCCCATCGCTCCCCACAAGCATTCCTACGGCAATAAATAAGACAAGAGAAGGCACCCCGAGTCTTGTTGAGAACTTGGTTACGAGAATACTGGTAATTAATAATAAAGCTACTAGCATAATAAACTTGTCCGATTCAAGCAGTTCCTGTATCATTGTTAATCTCCTTTATTCCATTACATCTATCGTTCATTATAGCAATACAACGCCTCCGTCCCCTACTAATTCATCTTATCGAAATAAACAGCCTCTGCAACGCAGAAGCTGTTGTTCATTTTATCTCATACAAATCCTCAGATACCGATTGAAGCAATGGACTCATCACTCCGGTATAAAATAAATCCAATTCGTGCATCGCTCTTGTTGCTGCTGTATATAATAGTTTCCGTTCTTCCTCTTTATTATAAGTCGCATTGGACACTTCTGGTAACATCACAGCATCAAATTCAATTCCTTTGGCTAAATATCCAGGAAGAATAAGAATACCTTTTTCAAAGGATTGTGATTCTTTATAAATCAACCTGGCCGCCAAACTCTCACCTATGTGCGCATGTAATTCTTTCGCCTCCTGCTTCGTTCGTGTCAGAAGAGCAATGGTTTCGTGACCTTCTTTCAGCCTGCTTAGTATGGTTTCCCGCATAGACTTGATAAGTTCATCCTCGTTGTCTTCCTTATGAACACGAGGCTTCTGCCCCTCTCGATTAAATGCTTCAATCTTTTCCCCATCTGGAAGCAGATGCTTAGTGAATTCAACAATCGGTTTAGTGGAACGGTAACTTCGCATTAAATACAAATGTTCCACCTTATTATCTTCTTCTAATTCTTCTCCTTCTTCCAATAAACTCGGAGCTTTAGTATAAAGATTATGAATCGCCTGGTTATAATCGCCTAGCAGGTTGAAGCGTGCATTCGGAAATAATTGCTTGATGAACTCAATTTGAAACGGTGAATAATCCTGCGCCTCATCAATAAAAAGGTGTCGGATAACTGTATTAACACTTCTGCCCTCAATTTGATCCTGTAAGTACAGATAAGGGGTAACATCCTCAGCATATAAGTGTTTTTTGTTCAGCGCTTTTTTTGTTTCGAGTCCAATATCTTTCCACTCTTCCTCACTCAACTCTGCAGGAACAGATAGCATATCAAACATCTGTTCATACAGCCTTCTCAGCTTAATAAACTTTAACTGCTCGATCTTTCTTTTTAATGGCCGCATTTTCCTCTCCACGATTCTCTTTACAAGCAGCTTCTGCTCCCTAGCAAAATCATCGAAAGTATCTTCGTTAAATCCTTGATGCTCCTCAAGTTCATTAAACGCCTCAACATATTCATGCTTGGCTAAAAAAGCTGCTTCTTCCACCGGCCAATCTTTATCCTGTTCATTTAATTGGAAAGCATCCAATTGATCGAGCAGCCACACTTTAACGCTTTCTATCCGGTTTGGAATACGGCCTGTGAGTTTATAAAAGTAACGGTGAATCTCTTCAGCCCTTACGATTGTTTCTCCTCGAAAGGTAATGTTCCTAAACTTCATCCCTTTCTCAGTTAATCCTTTTACGTAATCATCCAGCAGATTCTTATAATCCAATGCTGATTTGAAACGAATCGCTGCCACTCTTCTCTCATGTCTCTGACTGTCTCGATCGGACAACAAGTATTCCAGTTGCTCAAATGGACTTTCCAGCTCAAAATCTCGATCCAGACGTCCAGCTGCATACTCCTGGAATGTTACTTGCCGCATGTTATCCTCCCCAAGCTCAGGAAGAACTGAAGCCACATAACTGATAAACATGTGGTTGGGTGAAAAGAGTAAAATTTGATCTGCACTTATTGACGTACGGTATCGATAGAGCAGATAAGCAATGCGCTGCATAGCCGCTGAGGTCTTTCCACTTCCTGCTGCTCCCTGAACAATCAGCATTTTATTCTTATCATATCGTATGATTTGATTTTGTTCTTTTTGAATCGTAGCTACTATACTTTTCATATGGGAGGTGGCATTTCCGCCAAGTACGTGCTGGAGCAGTTCGTCTCCAATTGTGAGCCCTGTATCGAACATACCTTGAAGTGAGCCACGGCGGATAATGAATTGTCTCTTCAGCTTCATCTCCCCTGTCACTTCACCCACAGGGGTTTCATATTGAACCGGGCCGGGAGCATAATCGTAGTACATGCTCGATACAGGTGCCCGCCAATCATAAATCAGGAAGTCTTCTTTGTTCTTATCCATCAATGAACCAATGCCGATATATATAGACTCTATCTCGCCGTCTTCTTCCTGGAAATCGATTCTTCCGAAATAGGGAGAATCCTCCTGCCGTGCGTAAAGCTTCACCAGTTTATGAAACTGTCCGTAGCTTCTCTCCCGCTCTGACAATAGTTCAGCTTGCTGTTTAATACTTGCGTACGTTTCAATAGCTTCGTCGGGTTCATCCATATTAACGGTAACATCGTCCCAAAACCCTTGACGCAGTTCCAGTATATCTCCCATTAATTCTTTGTTATTTTCGATTAATTCATTTTTTTTCTCTGATAATATCCGTTTAATATCCTCTATTCTTTTTTCTTCTTGCTGCCATTCCTCGTGGTTCTCATCCATCCTATCCACTCCTCTCACGTGCACAAAACAAACTATTATCAGCAGCCCATAAAACCCAGTTCTATTTTCTTGTTCATAATTTCAGAATAGCTCCCGATACTGGAAGACTCAGTTTCGAGATAACTCGGGTCCGTTGCAAACATTAGATGAGGGCGGCTACGGAAACAACTCGTCTTGTTCCATCACCCAGACACTCGAGACATAAGCCGCTCATCAACGGGTTGAAAAACCACAATCCTTTTGATGGTCGGCTTATGCTGGTCGTGTCTTTCGGGGTGATTCCACATTTGAACACTTTCCTGCGGGGGAACTGGCAAGCCTCCTCAGTCGTTAACACTCCTTGTGGGGTCTCGCCTAGCTCCTTCTCCCGCGGGAGTCTCGTCGTTTCCACCGCCACCCCAATGATATCTAGTGAACGGACCTTGCTATAGAAGACAGGAGCCAAGCTGTATCTGCCTCAAATGCTTCTATAACAGGGTTCCTACACGTGTAAACACACGTGAAAACCAGTGTGGATCTCGTTCATGGGAAGGCGATTATGGAAAGATTTTCGAGCTCTCCATAATCGCAAAGGGGCGGAAGGGAACGGCGAAGACTCCTGCGGGATGAACATGATCGGTGAGATCCCGCAGGGCTGTTAAGCCCGAGGAAGCTCACCACATGCCCGCGGAAAGCGAGCCGTTCCCTGGAGCCTCTTTCTCCAGACAATATCTCGAAACGGAGTCTTTCACAATCCGGCCCTTTAGCGCAATATGCATTATATGTTAGATGACCAAATATAACACGTTGGGGGTGTATTTATGTCGGCTTCTTATATGACTGAAGAAGCGGTTCAGTTATTCGTGCAGATCAACTTATATATAAAAATAATTCTACTACGCCTCTACCCCTAGTACAATCGAAAGTTGTACAGAGGCACAATCAAAAGAGCCAGGTAAGGATTAGCCTTTACCTGGCTCTTTTTTTAATTCACGACTTCTTCTGGACTGGCTTCGCTAAAAAATTGTTTCATCGCATGAAATACATCGGCTTTTCTTCTCAAAATGTAATAACGGAATTTAGGGTGATCAATCGCTTTGTACGCCTGCATCAAACTAGATGACCGATTATACTGGTTGACTTCTCCATATCCGAACATCTGAGAAACCTCAAGAAGCTCTTCAATTAAAGCTAAACAACGCTTGTTATCAGACGTTAAATTATCCCCATCTGAAAAGTGGAACGGATAGATATTATAACGATCCGGTGAGTACTTAGTTTCAATTAACTCCAGTGCTTTCCGGTAGGCTGACGAACAAATTGTTCCTCCACTTTCCCCTTTAGAAAAGAAATCTTCTTCACTAACCACTTTTGCCTGCGTATGGTGAGCTACGAATTCTACATCCACTGTCTCATAATTTTTGCTTAAGAAGCGGTTCATCCAGAAAAAGAAGCTTCTGGCCATGTACTTTTCCCACTGACCCATGGAACCACTCGTATCCATCATCGCAATAACAACCGCTTTTGATTCAGGTTTCGTCTTATCGTTCCAGGTTTTATAGCGTATATCTTCCGGGAAGATGGGGTTAAACGAAGCTTCCCCTCCAAGAGCGTTACGCTTATAGGCTTCAAGCATTGTTCTTTTTTTATCAATATTACCTGTTAAACCTGTTTTACGGATATCACTAAACTCAATGTCTGTTTGAATAATATTATCTTTTTCTTTTTCATCCAGGTTTGGCAGCGTCAGCTCTTTGAAAAATGCCTCCTCGAGCTCTGCCAGTGAAATTTCAGCTTCATAGAAATCCTCGCCAGCTTGATCGCCGGCTCCTTCTCCTTGACCGGGCTTTCCTTTGGATTGTGGCGCCTGGGCTACTACATCACCAATTTCGCTATCACCTTCGCCTTGTCCTGCATGCTTGTTCTTCTCATGATTGTAACGAATTTTATATTCATCAAGCGAACGTATTGGTATCTTGACGACACGTCTTCCATTCGACATTACAATATTTTCTTCGGTAATCAAATCTGGCAATTGTTTATTCATCGCATCCTTAACTTTTTCCTGATGTCGCCTCTGATCGTCGTAGCCTTTCCGATGGAGGGACCAGTCGTCTTCGGCGATTACGAAACTCTTCTCTTCATCCATGTTTTTCTCCCTCCTAACCGAGTATTACTCTATCGTATGCAGGTCCACGTAAATGGATGAAACATAATAAAATATGTGTGAATTTTTTGATTATTTAGCCTGGTTTTAGAGTAACCTGCAAGAAAAAAAGCCCTGCACAGCAACTGTACAGAACTTTATTTGTCACCCTCAGGTTGTATAAAGTTTTTTGGAAATCACTGTTTGAATCACAAGAAAAGCTCCTCCTGCTGCCCAATAGAGAGGCAGAGCTGAAGGCGAGGAGATGGATATAAACAGAATCATGACGGGAGATAACAGGCCCATCCACTTCATCTGCTTTCGTTGTTCTTCCGGCATTCCAATAAGAGACACTCTATATTGAATGAAATAAAGAATACCTGCAATTACAGCCATGGTTAAATCTGTCTGCCCCAAATCAAACCATAAGAATGAATGGGTTGCGATTTCTTCCGAGCTTCGAATCGCATAATAGATTCCAGCAAAGATCGGAATCTGTAAGACGATCGGCAGACATCCCATGTTTAACGGGTTAATCTCATTAGTCCGGTACAATTCCACCATTTCGCTCTGAATCTTTTTCTTATCTTCCTGGCTGGATGCTTCCTTTAGTCGACTTTGAAGATCATTCAGCTCAGGTTTTACCGCAGCCATTTTTCCACGCATGTCCTGACTATTTTTAAATGTTTTTAGCATGAACGGCATAATAACCACTCTAAGCGCGAGAGTAATCAAAATAATCGCTATGCCATAATTTTCTCCGAACAACTCTGCAATGAAGGTGATAGCCTCAACGAAAGGCTCAACAAAATATTGGCTGAAGAATCCTCCACCGCTTTCCTTTGGTGCACATCCTGTTAATAAAATGGTACTGAACAATAATAAACTTATCCACTTTTTCAAATTTAGTCCTCCTCTTTATTCGTATCTTCAGGCACGAACAAAGAGGTAGTGATCCTCGTCTCCATCGTCTTCTTTTCTTCCGACAGTGCGTTGTATCCAATGAATTAATCCATGAGTAATTGAAACCGATGTTTCTTGCAGGGAAAATGCTTTTGTATCCTCCTGCAGGAAAACGTGTCGCGATTGCAGCCATAAAGAACTTCCTGAAACCATATGAGTCCACATGGATTCAAAAGCTATTCCAGCAAGCAATGTGATATATAAAGACAAGAACAGTAAATCGAATGATCCGTCAAATAATTCTATTATAATGGCCATAGTTCCAACCCTTTTTATTAATGAATACGTAAACATACGTTTATCTTAACGTAAATGTTTCACTTTTTCACAAAAAAACCCGCCAGGAATTATTCCCAGCGGGTAATCAGTTTATCCTTCTAGTAATAAATCATAAGGATCTTCAATCATTTCTTTAATTCTCTTCAGGAACTGTACAGCTTCTTTACCGTCCACGATCCGGTGATCGTATGATAGAGCAATATACATCATAGGGCGAGCTTGAATGGTATCATCCGGCATAACCTTCGGACGCTTTTCAATATTGTGCAGACCCAGGATACCGACTTGCGGAGAATTCAGAATCGGCGTTGAAAGCATGGAACCGAAAATACCGCCATTTGTAATCGTGAAGGAACCACCCTGGAGATCTTCCAGCTGAAGTTCTTTATTACGGGCTTTCGTTGCCACGTCAGCAATTCCTTTTTCAATTCCTGCGAAATCAAGACGATCGGCATCGCGGACAACTGGAACAACAAGACCTTCTTCCGTAGATACAGCCATACCTATATCATAGAATTTCTTCATAACAATTTCATTGCCCTGGATTTCCGCATTGATTAGAGGGAATTCTTTCAATGCGCCTACCACAGCTTTCGTAAAGAAAGACATGAATCCTAGTTTAATATCGTGTTTCTTCTGGAAGGATTCTTTGCGCTGGCTTCTAAGGTTCATCACATTCGTCATATCAACTTCATTGAAGGTGGTAAGCATCGCGGAGGTTTGCTGTACCTCTACGAGACGCTTCGCAATTGTTTGACGGCGGCGGGACATTTTAACTCGTTCCACCGGCTTTTCAAACTCCGTTTTTTCACTTTTCTGCTCTGATTTTTTCTCTTTTTTAGGAGCTTCTTTTTTCTCTTCTTTTTTAGCTTCCTGCTTCTGCTCCTGTTTTCCTCCGCCTTGAGCCGCTTCTTCTACATCTTCCGGACGGATGCGGCCAAGTGGATCTCTCGCAGAAATCTCACTCAGGTTAATGCCAAGCTCACGCGCTCGTTTACGAGCCGCTGGAGTAGCAATGACTTCTTTTTTGTCATCATCATTGGAGCCTTGCTGCTGATCATCTTTAGACTCTTCTTGTTGTTTGGACTCTTTTGTTTCTTGCTGTTGCTCTTTATCTTCCTCGGCTTGTTTGTTCTCCTCAGAAGCTTCTTGTTCCTCTTCTTCACTGGAGGATTCTTCTTCCGAGCTTCCGCCTGCTTCTCCGTTTTCATCAACTTTAGCGATAACGTCCCCTACTTCTACGTCATCTCCAGCTTCTTTTAGAAGTTCCGAAATAACACCGCTTGCGTCAGCGTTTACTTCGACGTTTACTTTATCTGTCTCAAGTTCAAGAATAGGATCACCTTTCTCAACCTGATCTCCTTTTTGAACAAGCCATTCAGCAATCGTACCTTCTGTAATGGATTCAGCTAATTCAGGAACTTTAATTTCCTTCATTTGATTTTCCTCCTTTAGACATCTGTAGCGCTTCATGAATTATACGATTTTGCTCGGTCTTATGAATATTTGGTTCACCCACAGAAGGCGACGCACGAGGCGGTCTTCCTACGTAACGGTGAATCTGACTGCCTGTAAGCAGTTTGTGCAAGATTCCTTCTACAAAGTACCAGCTGCCCATGTTTTGAGGTTCTTCCTGAACCCAAACGAGTTCATCTAAATTCGGATACGTTTCAAGAATTTCTTTTAGCCTTTGTTTTGGAAATGGATAGATTTGCTCAATACGTACGGCATCGATCGTTTCGAACGAATGATCTTCTGCTTTTTCAACCGTATCTTCTATATCAACCATAATTTTACCACTTCCAAGAAGCAAGGTTTTCACTTTTTCTTTAGCTTTATCATCTTCTTTAGTCAGTCCCGGCTGTCTCATGATCGGCTGAAACTTGCCTTCACTAAAGTATTTACCTTCAACTGCCACTCTCTGATTACGAAGAAGACTTTTTGGTGTCATTAATACAAGCGGGCGTTCTTCCTCTTCCGTGCTGATAGCAGCTTGTCTCCTCAATAAATGAAAATATTGAGCAGAAGAGGTCACGTTGCCTACCGTCCAGTTGTTCTCTGCAGCCAACTGCAGGAAGCGTTCGAGTCGGGCACTGGAGTGTTCCGGTCCTTGTCCTTCATACCCATGGGGAAGGAGGAATACCATATTGGATTGTTCGCCCCATTTAGCTCGGCCTGCTGCAACAAACTGGTCGAAAATAACCTGTCCCGCGTTAGCAAAGTCTCCGAACTGGGCTTCCCATAGGACTAAAGTTTCTGGAGCCTGGACACTGTAGCCGTATTCAAAACCAAGCACTCCGGCCTCGGATAGCGGACTGTTATGAATATCAAACGATGCATTTGCCTGCTCTAAGCCGTGAAGCGGACAATAGGTTTCTCCTGTCTCCACATCATGAAGGACCATATGGCGGTGTGCAAACGTTCCACGCTCTGTATCCTGACCCGTAATACGAATCGGTCTTCCATCCTCCAGTATTGATGCAAAAGCCAGGGCTTCTGCAGTAGCCCAGTCTACTTTTTGGCCATCTTCAAGCATTTTACTGCGGCGCTGAAGAATTTTTTCAAGCTTCTTAAATCCATTGAAACCTTCTGGACGTTTGAGCATTCCTTCATTTAAGGAGCGCAGACGATCTATATCAACAGCTGTTTCAATTTCATCCAGGGTTCGTTCAACCCCGCTTGGGCGCTCTTTCACATCAGGAGTGGTTGTTTCATGTTCGCTCATGTTGTTGTACACGTTACGCAATTCATTTTCAATTTCATTTTTCATATCATTAAGCGTGCCTTCTTCAACGACGGAATCTTTACGAAGCTGCTCTTCATAAATAGCAGCCACCGTCGGATGCTCATCAATTTCACTATAAAGACGAGGCTGAGTAGCACGAGGTTCATCCATCTCATTATGTCCGAAACGACGATAACCAACTAAGTCGATTAAGATGTCTTTATGGAATGTCTGACGATATTCATAAGCAAGTGCCATGGCTGACATACACGCAAGTGGATCATCCGCATTTACGTGGACGATTGGAATTTCAAAACCTTTAGCCAAGTCGCTTGCGTAACGGGTGGAGCGCCCTTTTTCACGATTCGTTGTGAAGCCGACCAGGTTATTGGCAATAATATGAAGCGTGCCGCCTGTGCGGTACCCGGGCAGATCGCTCATATTCAAGGTCTCGGCCACGACCCCTTCTCCGATAAACGCAGCATCTCCATGAATGAGCACACCAAACGCTTCGTCTTCATCCATCTCTGCATATCCAGGGTTAGAGCGGTCATCTTGAGCTGCTCTCGTGAAGCCTTCCACTACAGGATTTACGTATTCAAGATGGGAAGGGTTGTGACTCAATGTCACTCGGGTTGCTGACTGTTCGCCATTTCCGACCTCTCTCCGCGCACCAAAGTGATACTTCACATCTCCAGTCCAGCCATAGTTGATCCCTGTAGAGCCTTCAGAAGGGATCAGCTCTTTATCAGGAGAATGATGGAATTCAGAGAAAATTCGATCATAAGGCTTTCCTAGCGTGTGAGCGAGCACATTCAAGCGCCCTCTGTGTGCCATACCCATCATAATATTTTTGATCTTATCGGTAGAAGCTGACTGAATCATGTGATCCAGCATCGGAACCATAACGTCCAGACCCTCGATGGAGAAACGTTTCTGTGCAACGAATGTCTTAGCCAAAAAGTTTTCGAAACCTTCCACTTGGGCTAAACGCCGCAAAAGCTGCTTCTTTTCTTCATTGGAAAAAGAGACATGAAAGGAACCAGTATCGACCTTGTCCAGGAGCCATTTACGCTCTTCTTCATTATTCACATGCCCAAATTCAAAAGAAGTAGTGCCAGCATATTTTTCTTTTAACGTTTTGACGACCTGCAGGGCATTATCAAGTCGCAGCGGTGAGTCCGGCCATACCCACTTAGCCGGAATGTTCTCTAAGTCTTTTTCAGTAAGACCATAGGTTTCAATATCCAACAGGTTGGTACTCGGGCGCTCATCGCTTCCTACAGCATAAATATTAGCATGCAGGTGACCATGACGACGAATAGCCTCAACAAGTTTCAGTGCTGAGGTAACCTTTGCGATATCTACTTCTGATGTATGAGAAGCACTGGTGTTTTGTGTGTCCCCCTCTTTCATCCATTCAGGTGCCCCGTGCTCATCGAATACCTCTTTTAAAGAAGGATCGACAGCTTCAGGGTCTTCTTCATATAATTCATACTGTTCTTCGACATAGCCCATATTGGGGCCATGGAAATTTTCCCAGAATCTTTCATTGGAGCCTAAATTAGACACGTGTAATACCCCCAAGTAGTTGTTGGATGTAATTAATTTCTTCGTAAACGTTTCCAAGTCCAAATACCATTATAGAATTGAAACGCATAAGTATTCAACAAATTTCGGTTATTTTTTCATTTGCCAACATTTACATTATAACAAGAAAGACGCACCCTTTGGTACGCCTTTTTCACTTTTTACCAGTAAAGTGATATGAATTTGTCACTCTTCGTCTTCGAGAACGCGGTATGCCATGTCATAAAGTTTCATCTGACTGTTAATTCGTTCGGCACCTTTGGGAGCTTCAACATAACGGTATGTTCCATCGTTCTGCTGTTCCCTGGCCTTCACATTGTCACTTAACATGACAGATAATATCCGTTGTAAACGGCTTTTCACTCCAGGCTCGTGAATCGGGAATAAAAGCTCCACACGTTTTACCATGTTTCTCGTCATCATATCGGCGGAGGACAAAAACACGCGGTCATCACCATTATGGTGGAAGTAATAAATGCGACTGTGCTCTAAGAAACGTCCGACGATACTAATCACGCGTATGTTTTCACTGATCCCTTTAATACCAGGACGTAAACAACAGATTCCGCGTACAATTAAATCAATCTGAACACCAGCCTGTGAGGCTTCATAGAGCTTCATGATTAAATTCTTATCCGTTAATGAATTCATCTTGGCAATAATCCGGCCGTTTCCGTGCTGTTTCTGGAAACGGATTTCATTATTAATGTAACGGATGAAATCATTACGAATATCAAACGGGGCCATGGAAATGTGATGATACTTCGGCTTCTCAGTAAAGCCACTTAAATAGTTGAAGAAATCTGTAGCATCGATTCCAAATTTTCGTTTAGAAGTGATAATCCCCATGTCCGTGTATAAGGACGCTGTTTGATCATTATAGTTCCCTGTTCCCAGATGAACGAAACGCTGTATTTTATCTTTCTTCTTTCTTACCACAAGCGTGATCTTACTGTGCGTCTTTAAATAGGTCATGCCATAAATCACATGGCATCCTGCTTTTTCAAGTTCTTTCGCCCATTGCACATTATTTTCCTCATCAAACCGGGCTTTCAATTCTACAAGCACAGTTACTTGCTTTCCTTGCTCTGCTGCCCGTTTCAAAGCATCGATGATCGGGGAATCCCCACTGACCCGATAAAGCGTTTGTTTAATGGCAAGTACGTATGGATCATCCGCGGCTTCTGATACGAAATCAACCACGGGTTCGAACGATTCGTAAGGATGGTGCAGAAATAGATCACGATGTGATGCCGCTTCAAATATGTCTTCTTCCTCTTCTAAATCCCGAGGTGGCTGAGGCATTAAAGTTTCATACACTAAATGATCCTTAATCTCAGAGAATGTTTTATGGAATTTAAATAAGAATGTAAGATCAAGCGGACCATTTGTAATATACAGATCATCTTTGTGAATTTCAAGTACGCTTAACAAGAAACGGACGACCTTGTCATCATACTTCCCACTTCTCACTTCAAGTCTGACGGCCGCTCCCCATTTTCTTTTTCTCAATTCTTTTTCGATTTCTTTCAGAAGGTCTCGTGCTCCTTCCTCGTGAATCGTCATATCCGCATTCCTCGTAATTCGGAACTCTGTAATCGATTTAACCTGATATCCTTTGAACAGCTTGTTTATAAAATGGCTGATAATTTCTTCAAGCAGAATGTACTGATACTTTTTATCATGCTCCACCTGCACGAATCGATCCAATACAGCCGGTACCTGCACGATAGCCGTTTTGGTTTCGTTATCGTGAGGATCAAGCGCATCCTGAATGACCACAGCCAGGTTAATAGACTTATTTAAAAGCATTGGAAAAGGACGATAAGCATCTACAGCCATGGGAGTTAATACAGGAAAGATCTCTTCATTAAAATACGTTTCGAGATTATCAATCTCATCTTTCGTTAAATCCTCAATGGATAGAATGGATATATCTTCTTTCTCCAATTCCGGCTTCATAGCTTGATATGTCGCATACTGCTTTTCAACAATATCGTGGTTAATATCTGCTATTTTAGCCAACTGTTGTTTAGGAGTAAGACCTGCTTTATTCTCAGGCTTGTTAAACCCGGCTTTTACCTGGTCTTTCAAACCGGCTACCCTGACCATAAAAAACTCATCCAAGTTGGAAGAGCATATTGCTAAAAACTTCAGCCGCTCCAGCAAAGGGTTGTCGGTATCGATGGCTTCTTCTAACACGCGTTCGTTAAAAGCAAGCCAGCTGAGTTCTCTATTGTTATAAAAAAGAGGATTATCAAGTTCTATTATTTCGTTGCTCTTCGACATGTTCCACACCCTTTACATTGTAGTCTCACGTCCACATTAGTATGTCATTTTATAGGGCATATTAATACCATGTTAAGTTTTCGTAAACAGCGGATTAATAAAAAGCATTATATTCCATTTCGGTATTATTTTTCCACAAACGAAAGATTAATACTCTTCTTAAGGGATTTTTCTAAATGTTTTTTCTGTTTTTCAGCCTGATACTCCTCCGGCATCCATTCCCCTTTACAGTAAAGGGTCATATTCAGATCATCACCATCGACCTCTAATTCAAGATTCTCTACGGTCTGACGCCTCGTACTGTCCAGGCAGTAACAGAATTTAAGCAGCGCTCCTAAAAGGCGGAGCTTTTTACGCTCGTCCTTTAGAAACCACTTTTTATAAGGATGAAGAAATTGTTTGAAGAGCGTCTTATTCTTGAAAGAAGCAAGAAGAGCAAGACGTAGGCGCTCCATATGCATCAGGCCGTCAATCGTACGGTTAGCTAACAGGTAAAAGGTGTGCTGGGAGCTTGCTTCACTATCAATATAATCACCCAGATTAAAAACATAGCTCGCCCGTTTTACTTCCTGCCAGTCTTTCTTCCTCAAGCCGCCTAGGCCTTTTTCATGGAGCTGATGGAACAATTCATTCGAAAGGTGCTGCACATGATTAATCTGCTTCACACTTAAATCATAATCAGTGACCAGTTCCTGGATACTCTCTTCCAACACGTTCGGAAACAGATTCGTGCCCATGTCTCTTGTTAACTGCTCATAAAAAACACCGTCACGTAACCCTTTGCGGCTTAGAATAAATCCACTGGATTGAGACACATCGTATAAAGAATGGAAAACCTCTGTAGCCGGCAGAATAATGTCCGCGCGATCTTTTGACAGCCCCTCCACCTTTTGCAGTTTTTTCATTGGGAGTGTAAAAAGATAGTTTTTGACAAACGATAAATCGCTGTCTTTCATCTTATATTGATGCAGACCAGCGAGTGGATACTCTTTAAGGTTCTGATCAATCTGCACAAGGTTACGTGCACCCCCGCCGATTCCAACTAGAGGTACTTTTCTTTTTTGAAGCCATGGCAGCGTATTGAATTGTTCCATTAAATATTGACGGAGATTCGACATTTCATCTTCGGTCGGCAGTTCTTTTTTGAAAAAGTCCTGCTGCAGCGTGAGAGCTCCGAAAGGAAAACTATAGGCTTCCACCAACTCCCGGTCTTTGAAGTATGTAACCTCCGTACTTCCTCCACCGATATCTACGGTAATTCCCTCGGTCAGAGGCGTTGAGTTAACAACGGCTAAATATCCATAGTAGGCTTCTTCATGTTCAGAAAGAATTCTCATATCAAACCCTGTGTGCTCGGATACTTTTTCGGTGATTTCCTCCTGGTTGGAAGCCTGGCGAATCGTTGCCGTAGCTACACAGACCATTTCTTCCAGTTGATAGCTTTGAGCAACCTCTTTAAAGCTTGTCAGGGTGGTCAAGAGGGTCCGGATTCCTTCCTCAGAAAGACGGTTGTCCTTTTTCAAATGATTACGCAGCCGGGCTACTGCTTTTACGTTTTCAATTTCACGAAGCCGCCCGCCTTTTTCCCTTAAATATATAACGAGACGCATCGTATTGGAACCTACATCGATAATGGCGTAATAACTTTTTGACATCCTCTCACCTGCATTTCTTTTTGAGGCCATTATAACATAAACAATCCACCCTCCTGAACGAAAAAGCGGAGGGTGGATTTTATAATTTTTTATTATCGGTTTAATAGACTTCCCACATATTTTAATAGCTCATTGGCAGAACTTGAATTATATCCATGTTCATCAACAAGCGTAGCGACAACTTCATTAATCTTCTTCAACTGGCGTTCATCCGGCGTTTTGGTCGATGTCGTAATCTTGACCACATCTTTCAGATCAGCAAACAGTTTCTTCTGAATGGCTTCTCTCAAACGCTCGTGAGACTGGTAATCGAACTTTTTGCCTTTACGGGCGTAAGCTGAAATGCGGATAAGGATCTCTTCACGGAACGCTTTCTTAGCATTCTCGGACACTCCGATCTGCTCTTCAATAGAACGCATCAGGCGTTCATCCGGATTTAACTCTTCACCAGTGAGCGGATCTCTGAGTTTCGCTTTGTTACAGTACGCTTCTACATTATCAAGATAGTTATCCATGAGTGTAATTGCAGACTCTTCATAGGAATAGACGAATGCTTTCTGTACTTCTTTCTTAGCAATTTCATCGTACTCTTTTCTTGCCAATGAGATGAAATCAAGGTAGCGGTCTTTATCGTCACTTGAAATCGATGCATGGCTGCTCAGTCCATCTTTCAAAGATCTCAGCACATCCAGCGCATTAATCGACGTTAGTTCTTTCTTAATAATCGTTGAAGAAATGCGGTTGATTACATAACGCGGGTCAATTCCGCTCATCCCTTCATCAGAAAACTCTTTTTTCAGTTCTTCTACATCTACATCACTGAAGCCTTCCAGAATTTCACCGTCATACAATCTCATTTTCTTCAATACATCCACAGAAGCTTTCTTAGAATCTTTCAATCTCGTTAAGATTGTGAACATAGCTGCTACACGCAGCGTATGAGGAGCAATGTGCACATCCCGTATATCACTCTCACGAATCATCTTTTCATAGATACGCTCTTCCTGACTGACTTTTAAATTATATGGAACAGGCATAACGATCATTCGGGAATGCAGGGCTTCATTCTTTTTATTGGCAATAAAGGAACGATACTCTGCTTCGTTGGTATGAGCAATGATTAGTTCATCGGCAGAAATTAAGGCAAAACGTCCAGCTTTAAAATTTCCTTCCTGCGTTAAGCTAAGAAGGTGCCACAAGAATTTCTCATCACATTTAAGCATTTCCTGGAACTCCATAATCCCGCGGTTCGCTTTGTTTAGTTCGCCATCAAAACGGTAGGCACGAGGATCGGATTCAGAACCGTACTTCGCTATGGTAGAAAAGTCGATAGACCCAGTCAAATCCGCAATATCCTGAGATTTCGGATCGGATGGACTGAAGGTACCAATGCCTGTACGCTTATCCTCTGAGAAAAAGATTCTTTCTACCAGAACATCCTCAATTCGTCCGCTGTACTCCTTCTCTACTCTCATCGTATTTAATGGTGATAAACTTCCTTCAATTCGGATGCCATAATGCTCATGGAATTCCTCTCTCATATGGTTAGGAATTAAATGAAGCGGGTCTTCATGCATGGGACAGCCTTTAATCGCAAAAACGGCTCCTCGGTCTGTGTAGGAATATTTTTCAAGACCCCGTTTTAACAAATTGACCAATGTGGATTTCCCACCGCTGACAGGACCCATTAGTAATAGAATACGTTTTCGAACGTCAAGACGTCTGGCTGCCGGGTGAAAGTATTCTTCAACGAGCTTCTCCATAGCTTCGTCCAATCCGTAAATATCATCATCAAAGAATTTGAACTTCTTGTGATCATGTTCTTCCACGACACCCGCATCTTTCACCATATTATAAACGCGGGAATGGGCGGATTGTGCTAAATACGGCTGTTCTTTTAATAGCTCTAAGTATTCTGCGAATGTACCTTCCCACTTTAACTCTTCAGCTTGTTCCCTGTGGTCTTGTATCTTCTTCAATATATCCACTTAGCGAGACCTCCTCCGTCATCATAGACGAAATTTAATACATCCTATGCTTAGATAAGAGAAAACATGTGTCTTAAAGACAAGCAGCACTACGCTCACAGTTCCTGCTCCCACTGCTAAAAAGTACTTTCTCACAGGATTCCTTAAGAACTTTCTTCTCCTGCTGCCATCATTTCTGAAAGGACCTGTATGGTTATCTTTATTAGATTTCCACAAAAAAAAGAACCGATCTGAACGATCAGTCCTCCTCATAATCTCTCTCTTTAAGATATCTTTGGCGATGTGAGAGTCCTATTACTAAAAATAAAATAAATAATCCAATATTCAACCACCGGAATTCATCATAAAAAATGGCAAGCACCGCCCAAATAGCTGCACTAATTAAAAAGAGTATACTAGATAGCAAAGATTGACTCATGATGAACCCCTCCTATCCCTATTGTAAAGCATATCCGTTCTGTACAGTGGATATTTTTTAATTTTGACTATGATAAAGATTATTCCCCATAGGTTTATTCAGACTCAGTTTCGAGACAACTCAGGTCCGTTACGAAATGTACTAGATATCTCGAAGATGGTAATACACAATCAGGAACTTATCTGGAATAATAAACATCAAGATTTAATAGAGACTATTTTTCAAATTTCAAAAAAGTTTAACAGAAAAATAGTTTAGCAAATTTTGACACTATACACCACCCTTGTTAAAATGATTTATGAACATTTTACTCCAATAAAGTACTACATATAGAAAGAAGGACTGCAAAATGGAAACATGGTACTTTGTCGATTCTGGTCATTGTACACCAGCCATGAATATGGCTCTGGATGAAGCATTGATGAGTTGGCATCGCCAAGGAGAAATCCCTCCGGTACTTCGCTTTTACGGATGGGCACCAGCAGGCCTTTCCGTGGGATACTTCCAAAAGGTAAAAGGTAAAATTGACCTGGAAGGTGTCGACCGGCATGGTTTTGAACTCGTTCGCCGTCAGACTGGAGGCCGTGCTGTCCTTCATGACAAGGAATTAACGTACAGTGTTATTGTTTCCGAAGATCATCCGGACATGCCAGCTTCCGTTAAAGATGCTTACCTTGTTCTTTCAAAAGGACTGCTGGAAGGTTTTCATAATCTCGGAATTGAAGCTGAATTCGCTGTTCCCGAGGGAAAACTGGATACAACCGGTTCAGCCGTGTGTTTTGAAGAGCCTTCCTGGTATGAATTGATTGTGGAAGGCAGGAAAGCTGCCGGAAGTGCACAGACAAGGAAAAAGGGTGTTATTCTTCAACATGGATCCATTCCTATTGACGTAGATGATGTAAAACTTTTTGATATGTTTATTTATAAGAATGAACGCATAAAAGAGCGGGCTCGCCGCGCATTTGGAGATAAAGCCGCAGCGATCAATCAACTGCTGGACAAGAGCGTAACATTTGATCAGACGAAAGAAGCTTTTAGAGAAGGATTCGAAAAAGGGCTTGATATCCATTTAGAACCTTTTGAACTTTCCGATGAGCAATGGAAAGAAGTAGAAAAAATTGCAGAAGAACGCTATCGCACAGAGGAATGGAATTTTTCCAGATAAAAAGGAGTGGAATTCTTATGGCAAAAAATCAAGAGCATGTAAGAAAGCCCGATTGGCTGAAAATTAAAATTAACACCAACAAGTCTTATACAGGACTTAAGAAACTAATGCGCGATAAAAAATTAAACACCGTTTGTGAGGAAGCTCGCTGTCCGAACATCCACGAATGCTGGAGTGAACGAAAAACAGCGACCTTCATGATCCTCGGCGATACATGTACGCGCGGCTGCCGCTTCTGCGCCGTTAAAACCGGACTTCCAAATGAACTGGACTGGGGCGAGCCGGAACGTGTTGCAGAATCTGTAGAAATCATGGGACTGAAACACGTAGTCGTAACCGCCGTAGCCCGTGATGACTTAAATGACGGCGGTGCTGCTGTCTTTGGTGAAACGGTTAAAGCAATCCGTCGCCGTGTTCCTGGATGTACCGTTGAAATTCTTCCATCTGATATGAAAGGTGATTACGAGAGCTTACATACTCTGATGGGCGGAGAGCCTGACATCTTCAACCACAATATAGAAACCGTACGCCGGTTGACGAAAAAAGTTCGTGCCCGCGCCATGTACGACCGCTCCTTAGAGCTATTGCAGCGTGTAAAGGATATCCGTCCGGATACACCTACAAAGTCAAGCTTAATGGTCGGTCTGGGAGAAACCAAAGAAGAGATTGTGGAAGCTATGGACGACCTTCTAGCTCACAACGTTGATATCATGACCATCGGCCAGTATTTGCAGCCGACAAAGAAACACTTGAACGTTGAGCGCTATTACCATCCAGATGAGTTTGAAGAGCTGAAACAGATCGCACTAGAAAAAGGGTTTAAGCATTGCGAAGCCGGTCCAATGGTACGTTCTTCTTACCACGCTGATGAGCAGGTAAATAATACTTCCGCCCAGCGCCGTATTAAGTATATGCAAGGCTATGAATCACAAGGAGAAACACTGGATAAAACAAACTTTTAAACATAAAAAAGGAGGCCTCCCCTCATTAGGAGGCCTCCTTTTATTTAAATATTTTTAATTGATTTTACCAGAACCCACCATAAGGCGGACGTCCGTAATATCCTCCACCGTAATAAGGAGGTCGATAAGGACCTGGACCTGGACCCGGTCCCGGACCCGGACCATAGCCATAGCCGCCTCCTCCGAAACCTCCGTATAACCCTGGAGCAATCGCTCCGCCTAAAAATCCCCCCAGCAGACCGCCCGCGAATGGGCCTAAAAAGAAAAATCTCTCATCCTCATCACGAAAATCTTGTTGGACAGGGTATGGATACTGATACGGATATTGATTCATGTTCATTCCTCCACTTCTATCCTTAGTTATTCACCTACTCTTCAACCTATGTAATTGACCCATAGCATGTATAGGCATCAGCCTCATCTCAGGGAGAAATTTACTTCCCACAATTCACATCCTCCATTAAATGAGGTATAATACAGATTAGAATAGCTTGTCTCGACAGATTAAAGGAGGACTATACATGAAAATAACCTTGATTATTCTTGTTTGTATCACATACCTAACGTCCATCTTCGCTGCTGGATATGATGTTAAAGCAGGCAGACCTAAAAAATAAGCACTTAAAAATCGCACCCCTGAGCGGGTGCGATTTTTCTTTGCCTATTTTAAACTTGGCGCCTCTATTTAAGCAGAAAGTTTTTACACAATAGGGCCCGTTACTGTAAGACTCAGTTTCGAGATAATTTGGATCCGTTATGTTGTTATGGAAAAGGGCTGGTGGGGAAATAACTCGCTTTCCTATGGGGGAACGGTGAGCTTCCTCGCTCGTTTCACTCCCTGCGGGATCTCACCTAGTTCCTTCTCCCATGGGAGTCTCGCCATTTCCCCACCAACCCAGCTGAGTGAGAATAACGGACCCTCCATAAAAGTGAATGCTCTCCTTCTAAATAGGCCTTAATTGCTTCTATGACAAGCTTTTTCACATCGTTCTAGCATGAAAATACACTCCTTATCCCATGCTTATTCTCACCAAGCAAACAGGGGATTTAGTGGTTTCGAGTTTCTGATTCGGCCAGGTCCGGAGGGGGACGATGTAGACTCCTGTGGGATGAACATGATCGGTAAGATCCCGCAGGGCTGTGAAGCCCGAGGAAGCTTACCACATGCCCACGGAAAGCGAAATCGTCCCCCGAAGGACCTTCCGCACACCAATATCTTGAAATCAATTCTTCCAGTATCGGAAGCTTTTCTTAGAAACCAGCCCTAAGAGATAAAACAATAGGTAACAAAAAGACGACGCTTGGCGCCGTCTTTGGTTATTTAATCAAATTGGGAAATCCCTGCTGTCTAAGCGTTTCAAATAGAATGATGGACACCGTGTTCGCAAGGTTCAGAGAACGGACTTTCCCCGTCATCGGAACACGCAGACAGCGATCTTCCAAGCCTTCAAGAAGTTCATTCGGAATCCCATCACTTTCTCGTCCAAAAACAAAGAACAACTCCTTTTCAGGAGACGCAAAATCGAAGTCTACGTATGATTTAGTACCAAAATTCTCTATATAATAATAGTCCCCTTCAGGATAAGCTTGATATAAATCTTCGATTGAATCATGATAATGAATCGTTACGTCGTGCCAGTAATCCAGCCCTGCCCGCTTCAGCATCCGGTCCTCTGTAGAAAATCCAAGCGGACGGATCAAATGAAGTACGGAATTTGTAGCCAGACACGTACGAGCGATGTTTCCTGTGTTTGCAGGAATTTCAGGTTGAAACAAAACAATATGGTTCGGCATTCCATTCACCTCAGTCTAATCTTAGTCAACTAGACTATTATACCATATCCATCAGTCACCAATCCGGAAAAATTTATACTGGATAGAGGGGGTATAAGCGGTAGAATCTTCATAAGCCCAGTAGCGATGCCGACTGTTTGATGTATGGGCATTAACAAGCGGCATACCGTCCTCGTTTTTTTTCACAACAATTGTATTATGGTCAAAACGACCATCCCCTTCGAAATCATAGCAGATTACATCTCCAGGAGAAAGTTCATGAGCGGAAGACACTTCTGTAGCGGTCAACCCCTGCCTTGCCCCGCTTAAGTACCATCTAAAAGCATGGGCAACTGACCAGCTGTAGCTCCAATTGCTTCCGCTGTACCACCAGCCCCTGCTGCGGTTCGGTACTCCCCATACCGGAGCTCCTCCAGCTCTTAGGCACTGCGATACGTAATTCGTACAGTCCACGTCAAAATGACGATAAGCAGGGTTATACGAATCCCACCACCTTTCAGCATAGCGAACCGCATCCCTGCGGTTATATGTAAAAGGGGCACGCTGTCTTGCTTCTTTATCGCTGAACTCAGGTAAACAAGGATTTGCCTCAGAAGAGGTCGTTTCGGTTTGTATCATATGGTGCTTGATCTTATCCCCTTCAAACCATATCCTCCCCTCATAAATCCCTTCTTCTAAATAAAAGTGACGATGATCTTTTAGAAGAAGGGAAAGGCTGAGCATATAACGCAGGGTGCTCTGCCTCTCATAGGCACACCTGTGGTAAGGCTTTATTCTGAAAGTTGCACGCTCGATCCGAATGCCCTGACTATCCAAATTCTTCACCTTGTTATGAAGCCACATTTCATCTTCCTGCTCTAATAACCGACTTATGATTTTTTCCCAATACTTTTGTATTTGGTTGGTTTCCTGCATAACCCCTCCCCCTTCCTTTCATACTATGAAAAAAAGGGGCGGTCCATACAAAAAAGCCGCCTCCCGCAGGAGACGACTAGTTCGTAAAAGGTACGACCGTGTATTGTTTTTCAAAATCCAGTAAGTGACGCTTCTTCTCGAGACCGCCTGCGTAACCAACAAGCTTGCCATTACTTCCAATCACCCGGTGACAGGGTACAACGATAGCAAATGGATTTTGGTTCACAGCCCCTCCGACTGCTCGAATGGCCTTCGGAGAAAGCATCGTGGAAGCAATTTCTTTATAGGAGCGTGTTTCACCGTAAGGTATTTGATTAACCAGCGTTCTCCAGACACCGCGTTGAAAATCTGTTCCATAACAAATCAAAGGAATTGAAAATTGCGTTCTTTTTCCATCAAAGTATTCGTTTAATTCTTCTTTTGTCTGCCTGACATACTTCTGCTCAGGATCATAAACGAATTCACCTCTGAGTAAGTGTTTCTTTTTCCAGGATTGATAGGCGGAATGACGTTCTTCAAATTCGCCGAAATCAATACGACAAACTCCCTCATCATTCGCTAAAACCGTAATAGGTCCGAGAGGAGTTATAAAAGAATCATAATATAAAAAAGACCTATGGTTCATAGTATTAATCCCTTCTTTTACAGTTTTTTCTATTATACAAAAACCTTATTCATAAGAAAAGTAGATTTGATTATATTTTTTCAAATTGAAGTCCTTTTTCCATCTCGTAGATGACTTGTTCATCTTTCTCATTTATCATAGCATCCTTAATGGCCGTAAAACAATCGGATGTTCCGATTTTTCCAAGCCCCCAGGCCGCGGTTCCTCTAATGACGGGCCTCGGGTCCTCATTCATTAATCGAATTAACTCACTGATAGACGTCTCATCCCGGTAATGAGCAAGGGCCAATATCACATTTCGCTGAATTGGTTTCTTGCCTCGCCACGATCCGGAAATAGATCCGAATTTCTCTTTGAACTGGCGGTTTGAAATGGACAATAGCGGTGTCAGCTTCGGTTTAACAACCTCTGGATCTGGCTCAAATTCCTCATGATGATGAAAATCTTTCTTTCTATTAATCGGACAGACTGTCTGACAAGTATCACAGCCGTATAGACGGTTGCCGATTTTACTTCGGAATTCATCTGGCAGGAAGTCTTTCGTCTGTGTCAGAAAAGCGATACAGCGCTGGGCATTTAATTGCCCTCCCTGGACAAGAGCGCCAGTTGGACACGCATCCACGCAAATATTACAATCCCCGCAGCCTTCTTGGACCGGCTCATCAGGGGCAAAGGGGATATTGGTTACAAGTTCCGCTAAATATACATATGATCCGAACTCAGGAGTAATGATCGCACAATTTTTACCGCTGAAACCAATTCCCGCTCGTTCCGCTACGGCGCGGTCGGACAGTTCACCCGTATCCACCATCGATTTAAGTTCCACGTCCGGAAACAGTTCCTGTAGATAAGCTCCTAACTTATTAAGACGATCTCGCAGTACAGTATGGTAATCTTCGCCCCAGGAGGCCCTGCAGAACAGACCGCGGCGCTCTCCTTTTTTGCTTTTAGGAGCGTCGTGCATTTTGGAAGGGTAAGCCATCGCGATGGAAATGATCGACTGAGCTCCTGGAAGCAGGCGTCCGGGTTCCGTCCGTTCATCTACATCGCCTTTTTCAAATCCGGACTGGTAGCCGAGAGCCTCCTGCCGTTTCAACCTGGCTTTTAACTCGCCAAACACATCGGCCGAGGCAAAGCCTATTTTATCAATTCCAATTTCCTTACTATACGCGATCACCTGTTCTTTAAGCTCATGATAATCCATCGCGGGTCCTCCTTCCTATCTGATATCTTTTACTTTCGCAGTTCTTATTCGATTTAACGTTGCCGCTATCTCAAAACGGCGCGGGCGGGCAATCTCACCCGGGTGCTGATCTTTAAATGGAGCAAACGAAGCCAGTCCCTTCTCATCAAACTGCTTTTCAATCTGATCAAGCAGGTCATTCAGCGATTGCTCTGTTTTCAAACTTCCTTTTTTATCTAAGTGTAGAATTACATCTGCAATCATGCGTGTCTGAGAAGGGTCGACGAGCTGCTCCACTCCGTCCAGATCAATTTCTGTCTGTCCCATAAGGATCGTCGTTTTTCCTTTGGCTTGTACCTTCTCTTTCTTCCCTTTTCTCGTCTGAAGACTGGAAGCTGAAAACGCACGTGCCGGAACCGAACCGAAATTCTCATCCTCGGTGGTCGTGCGGCTGCTTGGGTACTTGCCGGCAATATCTTTCGCTTTTCCGGTAACATTATAAGGTACATATTGGTCCATCATCAGGACATCATCTGCAACCTGGAAGTAGTCACCGGATCCGCCCATGACGAGAATCGTAGACACATCCAGATCATCACGCATCTGCTTAATTTTATCAATAAACGGTGTAATCGGTTCTTTTTCTTTCACGACAAGCTCCTGCATCCGCTCATCACGGATCATGAAGTTCGTCGCACTTGTATCTTCGTCAATTAACAGCGTTTTAGCTCCGGCTTCCAGTGCTTCAATAACATTGGCTGCCTGAGACGTACTTCCGCTGGCATTTTCCGTTGAGAACTGAGTCGTATCTGTGCCATGTGGAAGATTTTTGATAAATGGTGAAATGTCCACACTTGTTACCTGCCTGCCATCTTCTGCTCTAACTTTTACAGCAGCAGGGTCTGTCATCACGTATTCTCTGCCATCCCCTTTGATATGAGGATACACGCCACGTTCCATGGCATTCAACAGGGTACTTTTACCATGATAACCGCCGCCTACGATCAATACAATCCCTTTCTTAACCGCCATGCCTGTCAGCGGCTCCTCTCTGTGAGGGATAGAAAAGGAGACCCGGTTCTCTTCTGGACTTTGAAACGGAACGGCTTTTTTCATCGGACGCTCGCTGATCCCGCTCTCACGAGGAAGGACTGCTCCATCAGCCACAAATGAAATCCAATTGTTTTTCTTCATCTCTGCCTGAATAGCTTCATGCTGATCGGCCAATTGACAGGCCGCTTCGATTTCTTCATCTTTAATTGAAAAAACAGAATGCTGAATAATCTCTGGAATGACTTTGAAGAAGAGCTTGTCCGCTTCCCTGCCATTGATACGGCGTCCATTAGCCGGAAGGCCGATCGTGAGGCAGACCGTCATATCTTCTGGATTCAGGTTGACTGCGGCACGGTCCAAAATCTCCTGACCTGGACGATCTATAGCGACCATTCCGCTCTTTCCTGTTCCTTTCACATCTGTATGATTCTTGGCAATTGCTTTCGCTACGACGCGGGCAATTCGATCTTCTGCATAAATCTTACGGCTTCTGCTATCTTTCCATTCTTTTTGAATGGGACGTTTCTCATTTGGAATGCGAATTCTTATTTTAGAAGGGGCCGCGAAGGGATCACCTTGTACATAATCCATAAATACATCGTAATTCTGAAACGCGTGCTTTCCTTGAATATCTTTATATCCTTTATAACTTTTTCCGTCTATTTGTTTTAATTTCTGCTGTAATTGTTTCATTATCATGGATCCTCCTATTATGGTTGTGTCTATTATAGGGTGTATCCTTTTTTCCTCAATAAAAAACGCAATGCTTCGTTACCTCAATTAACGAAACACTGCGTTGGTTCACATAGTATAAAATAAAAGCAATCTCACTTTGAAAAAAGTGATTGGAGCGGGTGAAGGGAATCGAACCCTCATCATCAGCTTGGAAGGCTGAGGTTTTACCACTAAACTACACCCGCATGAAATGAGATTGGTTCGCCTCAACTGGAGTATGTTTCTCATTATAACAATCGCATTTTAACGATGCAACACGATTTTTACGAATTTTTGTCGAAAAATTCATATTCTGTTTACATGAAGATGTTAAAAGGGTAGTGCTCGCTGTTGGTTTTAACATTATATACCGATTTCCAGATAATTAAACTAGTCCATCCTTACTATTTTAATAATTCTGACAATTGAAACTTTTATTTACTGAATTCGTACATTATGTAAAGGAGCGATTCTAATGATCAATCTCTTTCTAGGTATCGGAATGCTGTTTTTAACCGGTGTAATCCTCTGGAGTTATAAATTCGACCCAAATAATGCTCTCGTTGTAAGTGCATCAAAGAAACAATTTATCCTCCTCATCACTGTGCTGACCCTGCTTACGTTGTATTTACTTTCAACAGGAGTTTACCATTCTTTCTTTTAGTAAGCTGTTGTTGATTAATCAACAACGTTTATCAATTCCCTACATTAAATAAAATGACCACCAGTTATTACTAGTGGTCCATTAGGATATGATTATTCTCTATGGCTGTTTCGATTTAAATACAAATATCGTCGAAAACAAGAGAAAGGCCAGAAAGTTTAGTACGTCCACAGATAGTCTTAGAAGTTCAAATAGCACATTTGTATCCAAATCATCCTCACCTCCTATCTGGACAGACGGTGAGCATGCGTGCGATAAACTCTGATCCGAAGAAGAGAAAAATCATTAGGAGATTAAGTAGGAGTTTAAGCTGTCTTATATCTTAAAATCTCCCAATATCCCATTTTTATACGGACAAATATAAAAACTGTAAACTAAAAAAAGGAGCCCCTTTAAGGACTCCTTTACCTTTTATAGAATTAATGTGTTTTTCAAACCAGCGATGAAATTCTCAAAATCCTCGGCCACTTCTCCGGCAATTTCAGGGTCTTTATAGCTCTCATCATGAAGCTTAGATAATCCAGGTTCAACCTCTATCGTGCGCCCGTCCAAGAGGACAAGCTCAAGTTTCCAAGGTGGAGTATTTTGATTTAAGCTATAATCACTGAACAGTTCTTTCATTGAGATAATCTTGTCCGTAAATAAGGTTTCTTTCGTAACTTCCATTTCCTCATTCATTGTCAAAATGGTCATTGTCCGTTCACGAATGTTTACAATAAACAGACTTTGCAGATCTTCTGTAAGCACTTCCGCTGAGCGATAATTATCTGATTCAAAGACTTCGTCCGTAAATTCAAGAGATGCAACCGTACGCAGATTTTCCACAGAAGATGTTAACCTTTCCCTAAGAGCAGTAGACATAAAATTACCTCCTTAATTTTTATGGTTCACTCCTCTTAATTGCCTGATATAGAGCGCTCAAAACCACTTTTACCAAAAATAAACAATTGTATCTATAGTGGATAAATCATGGATTTCGAAAGAAGGATTTTCTCGACACATCCTGTGGTCTTTCTCTAGGATCAGTCATATTTTTTTCACTATATTAATACAAGGTAAAGAAATTAAGGATCATCGTCCTATATAAACACTCATCTAATACGATCATACAACTAAATTTTTTCTAATTATATGAAGTTTTTTCATATTTTAAGGGTTTATTTCTTTTTCTGGTTCCTCCTCTTGTGGTTAAAATTACACCTGCAATTACGAGAAGAGCCCCAGCTATTTCCGGAAGTTTTATAGTTTCTCCAAGCCACATATAGGCACCGACCATCGTGACGATAGGTAGGAAATTTAAGAATACAGAAGCCTGCGAGGCTCCGAGCCTCTCCACCGCCCGGTTATAAAATACTAGCGCAATAACAGAAGGAAACACACCTAAGTATAAGAATCCCATCCAGTACTTACTTTCACCGAGGGATGGTACATCACCAAGGGCCCATTCAGCTGCGACGAACGGCAGGAGAATCAGCACGGACAATCCTGTCATCACCAGGAGAACCCCGTATGCCGGAAACAAGTGCATGTACTGCTTCACTACAACTGAGTAGACTGCCCAGCAGGCAATTGCTCCTATCATAATGACGTCCCCGACGTTCCATGAAGAAGAGAAAAGTTCAAACAGCCGGCTATCCATAACCACCCATACCGCTCCAAGAAAAGACAGCATTACTCCGATCCACTTGATCAGCGGCAGCTTTTCTTTTACGATCAGAGCACTTAATACGACCGTGACAACAGGAATGACCGTTTCGAGTACAGACACATTGGAAGCCGTGGTGAATTGAAGCGCACCATAAATAAACGTATTAAAAAAAGTGACTCCGGTAAGGGTCATTACAAATAGCGGTCCCTTGTATTCACGAAAAGTTTTTCTCGCTTTCCAGGCACTTCTAATTCCAATTGGAAGTAAAAAAACAAAGGCAACGAGCAGCCGGAAAAAAGCAATAGTAAATGGCGGCAAATCATTTATTGCTTTCCCCGTAAGAATATTACCCGCATAAAATAACACGACAAATATCATTAATATGTATGGATACATTGAATCCCTTCCCTTCTTCGTTAGATTCTGCTTTCATCTTATAATCACCGGCCGATTTATTAAAGCGATACATAAAAAGCGAAGCTTCTCTTTTCGAAACTTCGCCGGGTAATCCTATTAAGTTTAAGTATAAGCTACAATTGAAATCACGACGGCAGCTGAAAAATAAAAGAACGTTCCAATCGATACAGGATTCACCTTAAATTGAAAGATCGACACACGGTAGATATCTTTGCCATCTCCAAAAACCTGGTTGTCCACATTCGCATACTGGTTCCCCATAAACTCATTAAACTGCATGAACCACACCATAATGAACAGCAGAAAACCGACCGTAAAATGAGATTCAATGAATGATAACCCTGTCCGGGTTGATATTAGGAAAGTCAGGGATACTTCAAATAATATCGTGAGCGTAGTAATAGAAGAAACGAGCCATTTCTTTGGAAATTTCCTTAAGTATTTATCTTCTAAGTGATCCATAACATGGGCGCCGGCAATAGGAATCAGAAATATGAGAGACATGACCACTGTACTTGAAATCCAGACGTTATTGAATACACTAGCCTCCCCTCGAAGTTTCCATCCTTAAAATCCAAATAATGGATATATTACCAAAATTATAATAAAAGTGTACCATCATCGGATTATCATGTACACTTTTTTCCTATTAAAAAAATGCGTAACCTATGAAAAAGGTCACGCATTTTCTTTAAAGATTTTCAAAAAACAGTCGAAGCACGTCAGCTCCACCTATAAATGTACCTAGAGAGCTCCCCACGTTGGCTAGCAGGACCACAAGCAGGATACGAGTGACGCGGTTACGCCAGAATCCCTTCAGACTCGAGACATCTTCGGATAAAGTTTCAAATTCTGATACCTTGGGTCTGCGAAAGTACGCCTGGACAATGCCAGCAAACCATCCGGCTGCGATCAGCGGATTAAGCGATGTAATCGGTGCGGCTACGAAAGCTGCCAGTACAGCTAGCGGATGAGCCATGGCAGCCGCTGTTCCGATCGCAGAAAACGTACCATTCCACAATACCCAGCTGATGGTCTGCTGGGTACCAGCTTCCGGATTTGCCATAAACGTATAAACAATGATGGATATAATTAAAATGGGAATGCTCCAGCCTATAATCTTCGGCCACGGAGACTTAGGAGGACGCTTATTCAATTGAGTCAAATCATGATCTTTGTAAATCGCTTCTTTAATACCAGGCACGTGAGCAGCTCCAAGGACCGCTACCACTTTCTTCCCAGGCGCATCTTTAATTTTCTGTGCTAAATACTGGTCACGTTCATCAATCAATGGCTTTTTCAATTTCGGGAAGTTCTCGGTCAGATCCTTCAGCATGCCATCGAGCATATCCTGCTTCTTCATCTTTTCAAGCTCCGCTTCCGAGATCGTGTCGTTACTAAAGATGCTGTAGATGATGGACATTAACAGTTTGGCTTTGCCTCCGAACCCGATATTTCCCCAGATTCGTGCAAAGGTTACCTGAATATTCCGGTCAGCTAATACGAGTTCTGCGTCATGCTCTTTCGCAGATTCGATCCCCTGAATCATTTCCTGACCTGCCTGAATACCAAATTGCTTAGCCATCCGCTTTTGAAAGGACGAAATAGCCAGATTCATTAACAATAGGGAAGCTTTCTTCTGCTTAATCACAGCAAAAATGTCCGTATCTTTCCAGGCATCACCATTTACAATTGATTGGTAGCGCTGCTCATCCAGTTCCACACATACAGCATCAGGCTGTTCTTCATCTATAACCTGCTTGACTTGTTCCGCGCTCTGTTTAGAAACGTGCGCAGTACCAATCAGTATGTACTCTGTATCATTTATATGAAGTCTCGTGATGTTATCTTCCGTCATCGCCATACATACCTTCCTTTACCAGTGGACTATATTGTTTCATCTCTACTAATACTAAACCAGAATGTATAAAATGAGAATGGGTTTCACATGTTTTCTACACGAGCAAGTCTGGCTTCCCAACCTTCACGTTGACAAAGCGACCCCTGCCCTATAGAATCTCTATTAATTATTATCTCATGAAACGAATTCACATGCCCATATAAATTTGGAAATATTGTTCAACGTATCTGCTTACCGCGCGATGGAGATAGAATGCGGATATCGCATTCTATCCTGCCTCCTGCTTTAAATGGATCAGGTATTAAACGGAAGGAGAAATCATATATGAACTCAGGTAAAGTACAGCTAACGAAAGATTTGAACATCGCAAGCAAGAAAATCCCAGCAGATACGATCATTAAGAATGGTAAGATTCTGGATGTCTTCAATCTCGAATGGATCGAGGCAGATGTGGCTATTTCTGATGGTAAATTCGTCGGAATCGGTCACTATCATGAAGCAGCCCAGATCATTGACGCCAAAAACCGCTATGTCTGCCCCTCCTTTATTGATGGACACGTCCACATTGAATCTTCTATGGTCACCCCGGATGAGTATGCTAAAGTCGTTGTCCCTCACGGAGTTACCGCGGTGGTCACAGACCCCCATGAAATAGCCAACGTTACCGGGGAAGAAGGTCTGCAATTCATGCTCCAGAACGCTGATAACCTTCCTTTAGAGGTGTTCTTTATGCTTCCCTCTTGTGTTCCTGCTACTCCATTCGAACATTCAGGAGCTCAGCTGACAGCCGCTGACCTTGAAAAATACTTAGCCCACCCCAGCGTGCTCGGCTTAGCGGAAGTTATGGACTACCCCTCTCTCCTGCATACAAAAGATAACCTTCTCGATAAAATCACGATGACCCATCAGCACGGTGGGAAGCTTGACGGCCACCTTGCCGGACTGGAGACCAATGCCGTTAATCTCTTTCGTACGGCCGGAATAACCACGGACCACGAATGTACGAAAGAAGAAGAAGCGCTGGAACGGTTGAGACGCGGCATGTATCTAATGATCCGTGAAGGCTCTGCCGCGAAAGATTTAAACGCATTAATTCCAGTAGTCACCGCCCATAACGCACGGCGCTGTCTATTCTGTACCGACGATAAACACCTCGATGAACTAATCGAGGAAGGAAGCATCGACCATAATGTCCGCCTTTCCATTCAACACGGAGTATCGCCTCAAATCGCCTTGCAAATGGCTTCTTTAAACGCAGCCGAATGCTATGGTCTGACGAATAAAGGGGCGATCGCTCCCGGTTATGACGCCGATTTTTTACTACTGGATGACCTGGAAAAAGTGAAAATTAGTGACGTGTACAAACAAGGCCAGAGAATCAGCCATAACGGCACTTACACACCCGCTGGCGCTGAAAAAGAAAAACAAGCAGCTCCTATTACCGATACGGTTCATTTTCCGGACCTCACAGAAGAACAGCTTAAACTGCCTATTGGCGAATCCCAGCAGGCCCATATTATTAAAATAAACCCAAACCAGCTTCTTACGAATAAATTGGTGGAAGAAGTGAAGACAGAAAACGGCGTCTTTGTTCCATCGCCAGATAAAGATCAATTGAAATTAACGGTAGTGGAACGCCATAAAAAAACCGGACATCTTGGCATAGGGATAGTGAAAGGCTTCGGGTTAAAAGATGGAGCAATCGCCACGACCATTGCTCACGACTCCCACAATATTGTGGCCCTGGGTGCCAATGATCCAGACCTCCTGAAAGCCATTACTACTTTAAAAGAAATCAATGGCGGTCTTGTGATCGTTAAGAATGGAGCGATCTTATCGTCCCTTCCCCTCCCAATTGCCGGATTGATGTCTGATCAGTCGTATCCATTTGTTAAGGAGCGGCTCGAACATATCGGAGAAACGCTGCCTAATTTAGGATTTACGAAGGATTTCAATCCATTCCTTACATTATCCTTCTTAACGCTGCCGGTGATCCCTTCCCTGAAATTAACGGACATGGGATTATTTGATGTAGAAACGTTTCAGCATATTGAAGTATCCTTATAGAAAGCTGGAAACCAGATCGAACGTCTGGTTTCCAGCCTTTTTAATTAACCCTATAAACCACGCGAGGCTCAATGTAATAGGTCGCGTTCGATTGAATACGATCTTCCTCCCTGTTTTCAAACCCATTAACGGTCATTCGTACGGCATCTATAGGAAGCTGCCCTTCGATCACGGGTCTTATACCAGAAGTGGTGACCATAAACGTGTTCTCAGGATTTCCAGACAAAGAGCGAACCGCTCCTTCTGCGTTAAGCGAGTAATATTGGGTATCCTTATTTTGCATGAATGCCTCTAGTCCCGTTTCATTAATCACCTTAAAAAATTCTTCCGGAGAAATCCTCCCGTTCATGCCCTGACCCATGTGAAAGACTTGCTGGTTCTGCTTCTGATAACGATTCCGTTTAATTTCATACTCTTTTTCATCCAAATTCAACTCCACAGAATAATTGCTTTCTCTGTCCCCTTGGGCGACTGTCTTAAAATTATAGAACAGCGACTGCACGTCTCCCTCATCTGTGAATTCCATTTCAAGTCTCTCTAAGCGTGGATTATGTATATCACTAAATGTTTGATTGATCCTGTTCCAGTGCTCGTTAAAATTAAACTCTTCAGACCCAGCCAGGCTTTTAGCGGCATCTATGTGACGGGGACGCTCGTACACATAATTTTGAACAGGCGGAATGATTAAAGATGTAAGGAATAGGAACAGACCTAAGTAAGCTGCATACCGTTTCGCTAACCGATTCCAAGCAGGCTCCCGAAAAAACACTAGAAAAATAACAAACCCTAACGGAAGAGACCACTGATTAATCGTGAAGGCAAAGCTTCCCAGAACCGAGTAGCCAAGAAGCTTCAGGAACAAGTAAGGTTCTTCTCTCCCCCACTTGCGGTAAATGTACATAATGATTGCAAATTGAACTATGTATAGAATGAGATAGAGCAATGGACACCCTCCTTTATCACCACAAATTCTATCATGAATTCCAGAGTACCCGAATACCATACTGACTTTTTACTTGAAGCTCTGAGGAGTGAGTGATCTTGCTCTTCAAATTCTTCAATCTACCAAATCATCTCTTTATTTCAGCACAAAAAAACCAATGTACTAGACATTGGTTTAAAAATATATGCATATCCAGTTAAGAAAGGGGGCCAAGTAAAAACTAAGCACCCAATCCCCTCTATGACAATTGGCGTTCGTACACCACTTCATTGGTTTCTGGATCTAAAGCGTCTACCTTCATGTCCACAACGCGGCCATCTGCATTACTTTTAAAACCCCATAAGCGAATATAATTATTCATATTATAATCGCGGAAAGTAAGATGAACCTTTCTCAATTCTTCATTTTCACCTGGCTCTTCTTTAATCACACACTCCTGAAATTTCATCGTTTCAGAAGGCTGACTTAATATATAGTCATACATTATCTTTTCAAGTTCAGGAAAAGCCATTCCATCGTTATCTAAGCAAGTATTTTTAAATTCATTGTAGTCTGTAATGTGATGGATTACCTTAGATTCATTTGCCATGTTTGTGCCTCCTAGATTAAACATTTACCTATCTCTTTCCCTCTAAAATTAATCGGAAAACCTTCTTGAGATGAGTATGCGACTGTTCGGAAGATACTTACTTAGTGGAACGAAAAACGGCGTTATCCTTCAACAAGGATAACGCCGTCATTACAATAATATTTAATACCGGTGGCCGGGGTCGAACCGGCACTCCGTAAGGAACACGATTTTGAGTCGTGCGCGTCTGCCAATTCCGCCACACCGTTGTCATAACTGGGTTTAACCAATGTTTAATCAATGCTAATTATGTAGTTGTCCATACGATTATTAAATACCTCTTAATTCATTAAATCATAAGTTGGGAATGCTTACAACAGAAAAGCGACTCGTGTATAGCGACATGTGGGTAAAGACTTCTTAGACCTACTGGCTTATCTCTACTTAAAGTAACTGGTTAATGAAAAACTCTTTCCGTCTATTCTTTCATTTTCGTATTCTATTTAAAATATTTATGACACCAAATTCCTCTTTTCTAACGATTATAGTATAAAGGAGGAATTTATTATGTTTATTTATGTTAGAACTGGTTTGGATGGTAGCAGTTGGAGGTCAAAAAGCATTAGTACTGAAGGTTTGTTCGATGAAGAAATTTACCAGAACAAAACTCTTCCAGCCTCAGAGGTGAAATTTACAAATGAACCTGTACAAGGAGACTACGAAGAGCTTTGTGAAAAGTTGTCTGGAGAAGTCATAACTTATAGAAGGAATCCATAACTCACTCAGAGAATTAGTTAATAATAAAAGGAGGAATTACTATGAGCGTTCAAAGAATTGACATAGCTAAAGACTATGATTTCGAGATTCAAGAAATTAAAAACAGACTTAAATACTTAGAGAATGGTCATATTTATGAATTAACAAAATCGCCACAAGACGGTTCTCTATCCACAAATATTCAAAAGCTAAGAAAACAACTTAATGATTTATTTTCCAAAATCGAAAACCAAGCACCTTCAGACTTTGAAAAAATGGATGAACTATTTGAATAAGAAGTATGAGACCTATTAAATGGTCTCTTTTTATTTTAAATGAATTTCTGAATATTACTTTTTAAGAACCGTTCATTATGAGAAAAGATAAATCTATCAGAATGTTTAACTATTTGTTCGTTAATTTTCCTCACATCTTTTGCACCTATCTTTTTAAACCTCTCCTCTGAAGAGCCAATATTAAGTGCTAGATGTGGAGTTAAAGGAAATACACCACCCTCGATAGAAAAATTTGAGTCGGCAATTTCACTTTCTAAAATTACTGGATTGTCTGATGTAATAAAATATCTGTGTTTGGGAGCTATTAAATAGCTCCAATTCATTTCAGCAAGCTTTCCCGCAAATTCCGTTATTTTTTCTGGAATGAATTGCACAAAACAATCCTCGCTAATATCCAAAGTTACTTCTTCCAACTTCCCGTCTGCTCTTTCAAGAAATTCTTCATATGTAATCTCTTCTTCACCAATATAGAAATTGCGAGTAAATTGCTCTATTGAAGTCTTATCAAACCATTCACCAGCTTCACCTTTTCTAAAGGCTGTTTCAATCTCGTTTATTATCTTTTCTTTCATACCAACTGTCCGCAACTTTTGAGAAGATACAAAATAAGCGAATTGCTTTTTCATCAAATTATTTAACACTTCTCTTTTCTGAAGTTGTTCTATGTATGGCGGGTAAAGTGGCTCAATTTGATTTGCCAAAAATTTTTCCAAATCATAAAGCTTCTCATCTTTTTCCTCGTCAGTGACAGTGTAAAAGTCCTTCACTATTGGAACTTTCTTGATACTTTGCTCTCTGAAGTGTTTATTATCTTTTTGATACAACCATATTTTTTCACTTCCAGAAGAAAATTGTTTTAAGTGTGTTTGTGGCACAATGTGTTGTTTTACTGGTAAGTTCATCTGAATTACTCCTATTGAGGTGGGATTGAACCAGTTTCTTTTGCAATCTTTACTCTTTGAATTTCTTTATTTAAGTCTTCAATTAATTTGTTCACTTCGTCTAATACATTACCGTTATCAAACTTATTCCATAGTCGAAACTTTTCACCCATAAAATATGTATCCTCCATATCTCTCGCCCTAAAGTTATCTTCATAAGCCAAGGCTTTAACAAACCTATGGTAAAAATTGAAGAAGCTTACCACTTGTATACTTAAATCTGTATTAAAGAAGTCATTAATTAGTTCAAAGGAATTCGCATTAATCTGCTGTAGAGTTAAAGACTGAGAGTTTTTGTCCACTTCTATATCATCAGCATAATCATCTAAGTCTTCGTTAGCATACTCAACTGTCATCAAATATTGGATGAATCCATCTCTGTATCCTGCTGCTTCAAGTAGGTTCTGGTAGCACATTTCAAGCTCAATCTTAGTTCTAATAAGAGAAGGTAATTGCGAAATAAACTCAGTGTATCTTTTAGAAGACATTTCATTCTCATACTGCTTTTTCACTTGCGTCTTAGCAACTATGTAAGCCACCAGCGCACTTATGAGTCCACCTGAGTAATTCCCCCAAAAGCTTATCCAACTATCCTCATCACCCACAACTCCCCAAACTGAAAATTGAAGGAAGGTGTAATTAAATATAATTGGGAAAATTAGTATTAACCCCAGAGCAATCCATATTCGTCTATCAATCTTTTTAAACATGCAATCCACCTTATTCAGCTTCAGCTCGTTCCGAAAGTAACTCTATCTCTTGCCTTGCTCTTTTCAATTCATTTGGAAGAAGGTAAACATATTCCAGAATTTTATTAGTAAATCTAAACATGCTATTAACCATTCTCTTTTCAAACTCTACCTCATCTGCATGAGCCGCCATGTTTCCAATATCCTTTAGTACAGAAGATATGTCCCCCATAAGTGGAGGTAGAATGTTCTTTTGTTGCAATTCATTTATCTTTTGATGTAGTTGCCCCTTAGTAGCCCCTTTATCTTTACACATTTTTTCTAAAGCTCGTCTTAATCCTACCATACACATAGTATTATCAATGTTTCTTACTCTTAATGCAGAATCATAAGCGTTCTTCACAGTAGTTGGTAGCCTGCTTGTATTTAGTCTATCTTCAACAGGGAATAAAAACTCCCCACCTTCGTAATTGTAATCCCCTAAGTAAAATGCGTCTTCAGAGTTCCATGTGGTGTAGAATAAATTAATGTTTGAACATGTTGGACATTCAAAAACCTCAAAAATGTCCTCAAAATCAATTTCATAGTGTCCTTCAAATGAATCGCAAGTATGATGTCTGTATTGGTTTAATAGCCTCATTGGCGTCTTATTACCGCAATGAGGACAAGTAAGTAATACTTTTTCTCGGTCTGACATACATCCACCTCAGTAAATAATATTTGAAGCAATTGTAACATTTATCGAAGGGAATTTTTACTAAGTATTATCTACTATCTCAATAATTACTGCTTATTCCGAAACAAATTTATCGTCCCCTAAAGTAATAAAAAGACCATGTACAGTCTGTTTAAGAAACAGAGGTTAGAAGTAATAAAATCATCATTTTATTAAAAAAATCTTTATAGAGGTTCTATCAAGCTTACTCTAAGTGTTTGATATCAAATTTATTCTCTCTATGCCATTTCATATATTGCTGTTGCCTTTCGTTCATCCTTATATTCATATTTTCATTGATATTAAGAAAAACCTTGGATTGCTCATCAAGAATAACTGAAATTAAAATCGCACCATTTTCATCAAAACTAATATATCCACTATCAAATAAAACATCATGATTTGGACACAATAGCAACCCATTATTAACGTCTAAACGCTCTTTATGATTAGATTGACTCCATGGTTTAATATGACTAGCTACTAGCAATCGTACAATTGAGACACCGCATAGTCCACATTTCTTTTCTTTTGCTAACAGAGCCTTTTTGAAAGTTGATTGACCTATTCTTGACTTAATGACTTGTTCTTTCTCAGTCTCTTTCACTACAATTTGTTCTAGTGTACATGTAGCGATTGAATCAAGTTCAATGTATTTGGTTGCAGAATGGGCTGCTTCATTCTTCTTTTTTGAGTACCTTTGTAGAGATTCAATAACTAAACTAAAGTTAGAATCTTGCTGCTCTAATTTGTTTATAGCTCGCCCCATATCATAACCCTTGAATATTCCTTTATGCTTGTCTTTAAGCCCTATAAAGTGGAGAATATTCATAGCTTCATGTCCTGTTTTCTTATCAGGTGCAATTTCTAGTATTCTTTCATCTAACCAACGATGAGGCTTAGATTTAAATAGGTACTCATAAACTACAGAATCCTTTTCATCATTACTGTAAAAACTATATTCCCTTGACCGTGATGACGGTTCTAAATTTGGGATACTAATATCTTCATTCTCCCTCTGAACTTCATCTTCATTTTTAATATCCCCAATTATTGTAAACCCCAGTTTCCTTAGGAAGCGATTTGTTTCATCTCCCCCACTAAACTTAGAAGGTGGGTATTCTTCATCATTTGCAAAGATGTTTGCAATTGATATTACATATTTGGGGGGATAATTTCTACCTTCATAAGAAAGTTTAAATCTTGACCTCGCCCTTTTTTTGGGCACTCTATCTCTATCAATCTTTTGAATAGCCTCTATGACATGTTCCCTATTAATATTTTGGGGAATACTCACCTAATACCACCTCATTCTTTTATTTTAATTTAGTATTTATGGTATAGAACTGTAACTGTTCACCTATCCCTTTTCCTTGAAGGGGGACACAACAATTTATGCCTTTTTGTTCAATGATAGGAATTAGATGTTCCCTATACTTTCTTCCAGCATAGAAGTCAATTTGTTCTAGGTGCAGCTGCAAATAATCTATTTGCTTTAATACTAAGTCAGCCCATTTTTTTCGTTCTAATGATTTCATGTCATTAAGAGTTACATCATATGGCTCAATAACATCATCCTGCTTTAACAGTCCATAGTTTGCAGACAATACAAACCATTCATCGTAGTTTTTCTGTTCAATGAAACTAACACCTTTCTTAAACAAAGGTGAATTTTGATACATCTCTCTAGCACTACACGGATAATTTGCTTTTAGTTTAGTACAACTTATCAAGGCTATCTTCACAAATTAAGTACTCCTTTCAGTTTTCGAAGGTGAATTACACCATTATTGTGCTCATTTACCTAAAGATATTATGAAGCTATAATAAAGAAAGCAGCAATATAAATGCTACTTTCTTTAGACTTCTCTAGAGTAATCTATTTACCAAGTATCTGTTTCCCATGCGTAATGACAATGATAGTTGCCGTTCTGAACGCAGGTGAAGAACGAGCAACTGCCGAGGAGGAACGAAGCGATAGCGAAGTGACGGGCGTGGTCAACGCCTTCTTCTATTTTCACAGAGCTTCGGCTTGTCAGCCCGTCACTCGTTCGTCCCTCACTCGCTCCTCCCCGACCATGCCACTAATCTCCGCTTTGCTTCGATTAGAGGCATGTATATCAGATTTCAAACTGAACACTTATGCATATTCTTATACTTCTTTATAAGGAATTTCCGAATAACAGCAGTAAAATAAAGCGTTTCAGCATTCACTTATGCAAAATATTACATAGAAAGTTCTAGTTTGTGATAAAGATTTCTTCCTGTTCAAACCACGCCACAGCTTCTCCATTGAGATACGTTTCTAACAATCCTCTCATTCTGCTTGAAGGGATATATAAATCAATAGTTTCACCACGTCGTATTCTACTCCTGAACAACCATTGGATTAGTTCTGACAATGCCCAAAAATCTTCATCCACCTTAACTTTATGGAATTGAAAGAATCTCTTTTCAACTGGATTCATAAAACGATTGGCTAGATAAATACAGACTTCTTTATCAATATAGTCATTTGTAGCCCTTGCAGTTAGAGAGACAAATTGTTTTGCTGCAGATTTGGGCGAAACTTTTTTCTCAAAATCTTTTAAACACGTCCACATCACTCCATCAGATTTAACCTTGCATTTGTTCCAATAGAAGTTATAGGAATGTTTCTTAATTTGTTTCATCAATTCTTCATCTTTTACGGAATTAGTTAACCAACTTCTGCTAAAAGCTCCCCTTTTATCCCCTATTTCATTCATGTTTTTTTCATTTGATTTCGAAGGATAATAAATCTTAATTCTTTGCTTTAGCAACTCTACATTTTCTTTAGTAGGCTTAACATACGGTACTAATTCGAAACGATTAGTAGATTTATCGAATTCTACTGACTGGAAATACGTATCAACATTAAACATTTTGAAATAATAGCGTTGAGATTGTCCCCAGAACATATAAGTTAGTATATTCACTTTTTTAAAAGCCTTAAATACTGAGACAGGGAAAGTCCAAAACATTGCTGTATCATTAAAAATCATCAGATTGTTTGTTCTTGCTAGCCTCTCAATTCTATTAAAGGCTCCATCATACTGTTCTCTCTTCCACTCCACAAAACCATTTTCATCAACTGTAACGTAAGGTTCATTTCCATCGTGACCAAGTAACAATTTGATATCATCTTTTGATATTTGCGCTTGCTCTATAACGTTTGCTACTTCATCTAATATTAAAGTGTACTTTTGCGATGCAATGTGTCCTAACGTTACCTCATCTATATTTGAAAATAACTCGTGGGTACTAACAATATTCTTACCAAGTCTCACTAATTTCTTTAGACTATCTAGTTTTGTAACCCCTTTATCAACTTCTGGTTCATAATACTTTCTATTAGTAACAGATTTTTTTATGCGTTTGACCTCTGATAAAAAGGGGGTAATAAACATAAACTTTTCAGTTTCATCGGCCTCATTCATACTTTGAATTGCCCAAGAGGTTTTTCCTCTTCCACAAGTTGCATCAATTATGTTTATTGGATTTTGGATATTCAGTTGTTCCATAAGCAGTCTCTCTCTTTCTAAGTTAATTCATATCAATTTTAATGGTCTATTTTAACTTTTTTGCATTACACTTCATTATATTTCCAAGATTTTGATATTACAATTGTTTTTCTAGAGCCTGTTAATTAATAATAGAGATTTTCACTGGATGAGTTTTACTCACTTTATGATTTAGTAACAAGTCAATCACTCTTAAGATGACCCGGGTTTCATGAAGTTCCCACACTTAAAATTACAATAATGCTAAACTCCACTTGTTTCGAAAACTGCAATATAAACCCTATTCAATGAAGTATTATTATTGGCTCTCCTCCCCTAAAAATCCGCTTCGTATCGGTTATTTACACCGTCTTTGGTGTGGCTGAGTGTACTTATAGGCTTCCACAGAATAAGGAGGGGGCAAATGTGGTAATTATCCCCCTTCCTCTTCTATCGTACTAAATACGTCATTATGTTTAGTTAAATGGCAGCTAAAGGCGACTTAATTTCTTTACTTTATACATTTTTAGAATTTTTTCCGTTTTCTCAATGAGGTTGATTAAGTCTTTGGTATTATCATTGTCTTCTGAATTCTTTATCTCCTGTTCCTCCTCCATATTCAAAAGGTTAATAGAGTATTGGAATTGCTGAAATAGTCGCCTTGTCGATTTTTCAATATTATCTGGGTAAGGTTCCATGTAATTAATGAAGTCCTCTATACTTAAGTCGTCTTTACTTCTATTACAACTCCGACAAGCACATATACAATTCTTAAACCCACTAATACCTCCTTGGGACTTAGCTTTAATATGGTCAACCGTGTCCCCGAAGTTTCCACAGTAGCAGCAAGTGTAGTTGTATTTCTTTAATATTGCTTTCTTAAAACTTTTCCTGTCATAAAATTTATGTATGAGTGTTTCATGTACTATTCCAGCAATTCCTTCATCTATCATTAGAACTGCTTGCTCATGCGGCACTGTGTATTCAATCTTTCGATTCGAATTCAATTTAAGACGTACTTTTATTTCTCCCTTTTCCAATGTTTCAGTATTCATTGAATAAGCAGTCTGTGGTAGCTTCAGTGTGTGTCTCTTAGACTTACAACGTTTACAATACGTCTTTCTTTTCCCTTTACCTTTCAAGGAAAACTCTTGATACCACTTAGTTCCCTTACATACTTTACACTTCCTATATAATTTGCATTTCTCCCCTATCATGCGTAACCTCCCCCATACCTCTATCTAGAATTACCTCCCCTCTCTACGATTATTTTTCATTACACATCGAAAACACATGCACCCTCCCTCCTTTGAACAAATTACTTTTTTTTGCTTAAACTCTTCCTTACTTCCGTACCTTTTGAAACTACCATCATCTTCATATTCTCTTATTAAAAGACCAGTTTCAAAGCTCATAAGGTAGTGATATATTGTACTCCTTATGTTTAGTCCATGTTTAATAGCTATCTCTTTAATATGAAAATTTGAACCATAGTAAAGCCAATGAGCATGATTCTTGAGGGAATGAAGATACCATATAAACAGATGCTCAAGTACATGTAAAGTCGACTCTTCCCCAGGGTTTGCTTTTATTACATAAAGATACTGAACATCCTTGGTAAGTTTTGGATTAATTTGATAGACGTGAGAATTTATTCGATTTCTAAAGTCTCTACTTGCTCCAATGTAAATTAGGTCTTGATTCGCATCCATGAATAAGTATATTCCTGATATACCTTCAACTGATGTGACGTTAAATCCTTTGGCATGGGTGTAAGATTTCATAAACATCGCCTCCTATTATTATAGTTCTGAGAACCACATATAACAGCTTAAAGCACCGTCACAGCGCCTGTCAATTTATTTTTTTCAATATTCAGTCAATTAGTAACACAGTATTTTACTGTTACACTAAGTTACTAACTTACGGTAAAATCAGAACAATCAAAATATTAAACATGTAACTTTGTATTACGTGTAAATAATTTTCGTGCAATAAAAAAAGCAACCATTAATTAGGCTGCTTTTCTGTAACTAGAACCATCTCTAGAGCAAAGACCAATATAGAAATCACACCCTATTTTATCTCCTCTCTATTTGGCTCTATAAGTTTTGGGTTCTAATTTGAAAGTATCTTCCACATTACCTTTTTTGGTGAATAGACTAGCATTTCCACTTTCCTTATCGTAACTAAAAACTCTATATAAATAGAACTTATCTGGATTTTCACGAGAATATTGAACTTCTGACTCTTCAATAAAAAATTCGCTTTCAATTCCTTCAGTGGTAGTTTTCACTTCAATATGCTTCACTTCACCTGCTTCTGTAAAGGACTCTATATCATAACCAAGCCCGTCCCCCTTTGTTTGAGAAACATGTTCTACTTTAGAAGCCAAATCTTCTCTTCCCAATTCCTTTAATACACTTTTTTCTCTTTCAAAGACTAATTTTTCTCCGATTAGTCCTACTCTTGAATTTTTTTTCTGAATTTCCAAGTAGTTTCTCTTAATTGGGTTGTATCTTTTACTTTCATCGTTTGTTTTAGTCTTAAGATTTACTTTTGAATCAGGTGCTTCAACTTTTGACAAAGAACCAACATTGTAACTTTCTTCTAAGTTCTCAATTTCAGGTAATATTTCTTTAGTTCTATCCTTCTCTTCGGTAACTTTATTTAATAATTTATCGTAAAATTTCTTTGTCAATCTAACATACATAAGCGTTGACATGCCGCCTACTTCCAATATTTTTTTATTTTTATCGAGGAGAAAAATACTTTGAGCCTCACTCAATTCTATAGGATATAAATCAGTTAACTCAAAGTAGATATATGGTAATAGCTCTTTAGGTTTTGTTCTCTCAGTTTTACCAACTTTACTATGATAGTATTCTGGTATGTAATCTTTTGGATTAGGGTGCTTTACAATCCCTTTTTGATTATAAATTCCTAACAAACTAGCTACATAAAAGATTTTATTTTTGCTATTGTATAAAAAGACAAAAGTGGTTTTATCTTCCTTTAACTGAGTATTCAACTTAGCTTTTCTTTTATCTGATATGTCCTTGATATTTCTACTTGAAAAATGTCCCCAAATTACACTATTGTTTTTCAAGTAAACGTTAAGATGCTCAAATATTGTAGACTGTACATTTTTAAATTCTGGGGTTGTTTCATTAAACTTTAGGAATACATGAGTACTATCTGTAAAATCTGGCAAAGTTTTTCCCTCCAAAGAATATTTTCTAAACTTAGCTTATGAAACGTACACTAAAAAGCATAACCTTTCCTTTACTTATTAAGAACATAACTCGGTTGAAATCTATTATCTTCTTTTAAAATACTAATTTTAACAATTTCCTCTTCCTTGACGTGGATTTGGTGACCTGTAATATTAGCTATCCTAGAGTTCTTTTGGTCATAATTAAAGTATTGAAGTAAGAACATATCTTTAGAAATTCTCCGTACCTCACTAAACCTAATAACACTAACATTTTGTTGGTCTTTGAACCTAAAGTGAAGAAAATACGCATATCCAAACTCTCTGTGGTAGGAAAAGTTATCGAGAAAAGAAATAGAAGACTCGTTATCGTACATATATTACCTCCATTAGATATTATTTACCATTTCTATTTTACCGTTAAGAGATAAAGCATGTAATAAATATTTTGTAATTTATATTCATTCAAATTGGCAACTTTCTGATTCCTAGAATTAGGACTTCTTTATGTTTTGTACAGTAGTCATAATAGTACTAATAATATAGAATAGGTTTATATTGGTTAAATATTCCTATAGGAGAGTGGTAGTTTGAAAATTACTGAAATATTCAACCTAGAAAAATCTCAACATGAAATAGACTTTGTAAACATTGATATTAATACTGATATCCCCCTTTTTATCGACCCAGCATTTCTAGCAATAAAAAACGATAAGCTGTCTTTTGAGGCTTCAAAGACAATTAGACACTTTTTCCAACACCTAATTGATTTAATAAGTAGGAATGATATGGACAGTGCAAGGAGGCTATTCGAAAACCTTGATGAACCCAACGAAACTAGATTGGGGGTATCTATTAGTTCTCCTAAGGGGAAAGGTGTGGGAAGTGAAGATACTCAATCAATTTTAGATAGTTTGATAGAAAGTAAAGCAATTGAATCTGGGTTAGTTGAAGAATTAGAAGACTGCCTAATTTTTGTGGATGGCTTTGGCAAGGACAAATTATCTGATATGACCACAAATATTATTAAAAAACACTTAATAGACTACACTATTAATCAATGTGAATTATGGGGAATACCTTTAACTGAACATGTACCTACTGGATTTTATTGGAACAGAGCGACTGCTCAGTGGGAAAACTCATTTGAAAAAATGCTAGTAATTAACAGTGAAAAGATTATTCTTACACCTAAGTCATTAGTGTCTTTTTCTAAAGAATATACTCCCCAGAAATACCACCAGCATTTTGTACTGAACTTTCTTCAAAACGAACAATTAAAATTAAATACCACCCTAGTACAAAAAAGAAGGGACAAAGATGGAAAGGAAGAGAGGTTTGTCACCAAGAAAAGTTTAATAGAACATGGGTACACATCAAGCAAAGGAAAAATTAGAGAATTTACAAAAGACCATCCAGAAATATTCAGTGAGTTCAAACAAGAGATTAAAAGTGATAAACACTTAACCCCCATTGGAAATGATGAACTACAAGAAATTAATGATGAAGACGAAGAAATAGAGGAAGTGATTGACTATCTCATTGACAAATTAGAAGCTATCCCTTCAGGTGCGAAGAAAGCTTCTGATTACCATAGACTTACTGTAGGCATTGTGAGCTTGTTATTTTACCCAAAGTTAACCGCTCCTCAGGTAGAACAACCAATTCATGAAGGCAGGAAAAGAATTGATTTTACATTTGATAATTCAGCAGGAAGCGGCTTTTTTCATTCCCTCCATACTACACATCAAACGCCTGCTCAGTATATCTTCTTTGAGTGTAAAAATTATTCCGAAGACCCAAAAAACCCTGAGTTAGACCAACTCTCGGGTAGATTCTCATGGAACAGAGGAAAGTTTGGTATTCTAATGTGTAGAGAAATAAATGACATGAACCTATTTTTAAATAGATGCAGGGATACACTTAATGACGATAGAGGAACTATAATCCCTCTGACAGATGAAGATTTAAAACAAATGCTTTTGTACAAAAAACAAGGATTTGATACAAAAGTCGAGCTTATTCTGAATGACAGACTTAGAAAGATAAAGCTTGGTTAGAATAAATCTTTCTTTATCAGTAAAGACACAGCTACGTTTGAAGCTGTGTCTTCTCTAACTTAAAATAAATCCTTCAACTGCTCATGGTTATTTAACACATCTTACAATTCAAGCGGAAAACACTAAGGAACTTCAATTATCGTATGTCTAGCTCCTGTATTTACCTTAAATAAGTCTTATACACTGTACACAGGGCGACTTTCTAATATATGGTCTTGAAATGACTATTATAGAAATAGATGGCTAAATCACATTATATCAACCATTTTAGTAGCTTAAATTCATTCAAATTTCACTAAAAATCCCTTACAACTTTTTCTCTATCCAAAAAAACTAGTAAAAAATTCCATAAAGAATTATAATAAATATATTCTGGGAGGAGGAGTTTTCGATGAAAGATATTGAACAAATAAGCTTATTTGAGTCTTCAGAAAATGCAGGTGGTAAAGGTTCTAAAAGTACCAAAGTGATAGATAAGGAAGATATTGAGGAAGATATTGAAGAAGAATTTGAAGAAGAATTTGAAGAAGACGATATATCTACTGAAGGTGAAGATAATGATGATGGGGTTTTCATTATTGGAAGGAAAATTGACTTTAATAGGTCTGAAAGAAGAATACGTGACCTGAAAAATGATGAAACAGATGGCTTACTAGATAAGCAACCATATTTTCAGCGCAACTACGTTTGGAGTAGACAAAAAGCTTCTCAATTAATAGAGTCGCTGTTATTAAATGTCCCTATACCTCTTATATATACAGCAGAAGATAAAACTACTGGTATTGAACTGGTAATAGATGGTCAACAAAGGCTAACCTCAACTTTTAATTTTATGGATGGAGAATTCCAACTAGATGGACTAAAGATATTTAATGAATTAAATGGAAAAACTTACTCCCAATTAGACAAAGAATTTCAATTAAAGATATCACGTTATCCTTTATCAGTAATAAAAGTTTCAGCAGAATCAGATGAGGAAGTTAAATTTGAAATTTTCGAGCGTATTAATAGTGGCTCTGCAAACCTAAATGACCAAGAACTTAGGAATTGTGTCTATAGAGGCTCCTATAATGAGTTTATTAAAAAGATGGCTAAAAACAAACTTCTTCATTCTATGATGTTTAATGGACGTTCTACAACGAGAATGGCAGACTCAGAGACGGTGTTAAGGTTTTTCTCATTTCACCTTAATGGAGTGTCCAATTATCAAGGTAGTCTTAAACGTTTTCTAAACTCTCACATGAAAGATAACAAAGTCAAGTTTGATAAAGAAAAAGAAGTTGATAGAATTAAAATTTTTGAAAGCTACAAAAAGGATTTTCTAAAGGCTTTGCACTTAACTAACACGATTTTTGGTGAAAATTCTTTCAAAACTGCAACAATCAAAAACAAAAAGTTAGTTTGGGGTAGACCCAATAAAGCCCTGTTTGATTTAATCACCACGAGTTTTGCACAGTACAGTAAACATGAGATTGTCCCTAATAGTGATGCAATAAGAGAAGCTTTAATAAATATAATGCTTAATGACCCTAAATTTCTACCGCAAGATGGAACTGTCTCTAGAACGAATGTCCGTTATAGGTTTAATATATGGAATGGAGAATTACAGTCAATCATAAATAGCAAAAAAAATCCAAGAAGTTTTAGTTACGAAATCAAGGAAGAGTTGTTTAACAAAATTCCCACCTGTGTTTATTGCAAACAAAGAATCCATTCTATTGATGATAGCGTAGTTGACCATCATGTACCTTATTGGAGAGGCGGGGAAACAATAACGGAAAATGCACGTTTAATGCATAGGTTTTGTAATCAAGTGAAAAGTGGCAAATAACAGGTGGTAATTTATAAAAGAGGACACATGTAGTCCTCTTTTATATAAGACCTCGCAGCGGGTCATACTTATCTAAAATATCTTTAAGGTCATGCTGAAAGTAACCAATGTACTGTCTTGTTACTTCTCTGGCAAGCAACTGTCTCTCGCTTAAATTTGCCTTGTACATTAATACCTTTTAATGAAAACGTTTCTCATCTTCTCTTACTAACTTGATGTGCTTACATATGTCCTTATCAATTATCTCTTCATCTAACACCCACCTAACCCAAGCTCTAATAAGCTTAAGCTTATTGTTAAATGTCTTTGGCTTGTTTCCGTTATCCTTACAATACATTAGGTATGGTTTAATCGTTTGAGAAGTTAAATCTTGTGTATGGTAGCGGAAACCCGCTCCTTCTTATCTCTTACCTCTATTAAATCTTTTATTTGCATTGAATTTGCCCAATATACTATGGTTATTGAATCCTTCTTTTAGGTCTTCCGAATATAAATTCACATAATTCATAGTAACTTCTAAGGTTGAGTGACCTAAAAGCCGCTGGAGTTTAAATGCATCTCCACCACTAGTTATATAATGTTTAGCAAATGTATGTCTAAAAGCATGTATGGAAGTCTTTTCAACTCCTCTGCTTTTATTGTAACGTGAGATGGCATGCTGAGCAGAATTTCTAGTCATTTGTTCTTTTAACTCATTAACAAACAAGTAATCCTCCGCTCCTAGCTCATAGTTGCGTACATAAGTCTTAATTATCATTATTAGGTACTCGCTGATTGGATTGTACTGAGCTTTTCTGTTCTTTGTGGTATTTAAGACTACCATTCCGTTCTCCAAATCAATGTCCTCTACTTTGAGGTTTAGTAAGGTATTTAACCTGTTACCTGTTTCTAATAAGTAGTTAACCATTACCCAATTGCGATGCTCTACAAAGCCAATAGACTTCATCTCTGGCTTCTTAATTAATCGTTTGATATCTTCATCACTATATGGTTCCTTTTGCTCTTTATTGGCTTTTATAAGACTGATACTAAAGCTTTCTAAATGGCTTTCCCGCATTCCAAAATAGAGAAGTGCTCTAGCAGCTCTCAAATAAGTATTAATAGTCGTATCCTTTAAGCTTTTATCTCTTAACCACATAATATAACGGTCGATATGAGATTTTCTAATGTCACCTACAAACTCTATACTCGTTTCAATTAAGTAATCAAAGAAATAAGATAGGTTTTGCTTATAGTAAATGATAGTCATTTCAGAAAGGTTTTTCACCCTATTCCCTAATTGGAAATCCTCATAAAGTTCTTTTACACTCTTTTCCCGCTTCTCTAAGTTTTGCTTGTTCATTTTTGTCATAATGTTCAGCTCCCTTTAAGATGATTTGTCTTAAAAGGCATTCAATAACCGTATTTGTTGTCCACACGATTAGGCACTGAATTAATCAATTTTGAATACAAAAAAATCAGTGCTCTGAATTAATCAAAGCACTGATTTCATAGGGTTTAACACCTTTATTTAATACCGGTGGCCGGGGTCGAACCGGCACTCCGTGAGGAACACGATTTTGAGTCGTGCGCGTCTGCCAATTCCGCCACACCGGCAAAATCTCATTGGAGGCGGCAACCGGAATCGAACCGGTGATAAAGGAGTTGCAGTCCTCTGCCTTACCGCTTGGCTATGCCGCCATTACAAGATCAGTAGTATTTTAGTTTATTCTAACATGTACTCAATTATGATTGAAATATTATGGAGCGGGAGACGGGATTCGAACCCGCGACCCCCACCTTGGCAAGGTGGTGTTCTACCACTGAACTACTCCCGCAGTGGAAAATGGCTGGGCCAGCTGGATTCGAACCAGCGCATGACGGTACCAAAAACCGTTGCCTTACCGCTTGGCTATGGCCCAAAGTGAAATTAAATGGGGCGGCTGATGGGAATCGAACCCACGAATGCCGGAACCACAATCCGGTGCGTTAACCACTTCGCCACAACCGCCATAGAAAAAAAGCAGGGGTAGTAGGAATCGAACCCACATTGACGGTTTTGGAGACCGTAGTTTTACCATTAAACTATACCCCTATTTGAATGATTAAATTATAAATGGTGGAGGGAGTAGGACTCGAACCTACGAACCCGATGGGAGCGGATTTACAGTCCGCCGCGTTTGGCCAACTTCGCTATCCCTCCATGTTGTATATGCCTACTAGCATCAAATGGTGCCGGCCAGAGGACTTGAACCCCCAACCTACTGATTACAAATCAGTTGCTCTGCCAGTTGAGCTAGGCCGGCTAAAAAAATGGTGGCTCGGGACGGAATCGAACCGCCGACACACGGATTTTCAGTCCGTTGCTCTACCGACTGAGCTACCGAGCCGAATCTTATGTATAGCCTAAGTATGAAAATGGCGGTCCGGACGGGACTCGAACCCGCGACCTCCTGCGTGACAGGCAGGCATTCTAACCAACTGAACTACCGGACCCTATTAACTATTAATGAACGAAGAAGTTAGTTCAACGTAGTTCATTAAAGTAATTTGGTTGCGGGGGCAGGATTTGAACCTGCGACCTCCGGGTTATGAGCCCGACGAGCTACCGAACTGCTCTACCCCGCGATATTGTGGGTTTTCTAATTCCCATAAAGTATGAAGTTATCTTGCGGTAATGGTGGAGGATGCAGGGATCGAACCTGCGACCCCTTGCTTGTAAGGCAAGTGCTCTCCCAGCTGAGCTAATCCTCCATATGAAGTGGTGACCCGTACGGGATTCGAACCCGTGATACCGCCGTGAAAGGGCGGTGTCTTAACCACTTGACCAACGGGCCATTGTGGAAAAATGAACTTATGGCGGAGAGCGAGGGATTCGAACCCTCGAAACCGTGGTAACGGTTTACACGAATTCCAATCGTGCTCCTTCGGCCAGCTCGGACAGCTCTCCAAAATATGGCTCCAACGGTAGGATTCGAACCTACGACCGATCGGTTAACAGCCGATTGCTCTACCACTGAGCTACGTTGGAATAATGTAAAACCTGGCGGCGTCCTACTCTCACGGGGATCGACCCGACTACCATCGGCGCTGAAGAGCTTAACTTCTGTGTTCGGCATGGGAACAGGTGTGACCTCTTCGCCTTCACCACCAGATCTTATTTCCTTTTTTTCAAGGACAAGATATATTGTATTGTTTTTTGAGCGAAAAATCAAGGGCAAATTACAAGTTTTTTTGTAAACCCTCAAAACTGGATAAGGTAATCATTCAACCATCGGACGAGCGAACGTCTCTTCCGACTTCTTTTTTAAAGGATAGATAAGTCTTCGATCCATTAGTATCCGTCAGCTCCACGTGTCACCACGCTTCCACCTCGGACCTATCAACCTCATCGTCTCTGAGGGATCTTACTTACTTGGCGTAAGGGGAAATCTCATCTCA